>JBCCRW010000028.1:0-22984 GCA_039201055.1 Planctomycetota bacterium
CGTCGGTATCAAGTTCGGAAAGCTTTTCGACAAAACGAAGAATCGATTCCAGTTGCGGAGCAATCTCGTCCAGGTCCGCATCCGAAAGACGCAGTTTTGCAAGGCGAGCCAAATTGGCGACGTTCTCGCGGTGCAATGCCATGATGTGCTGCGTTCCAAAAGTAAAATGATTGGGTCGTGAAACCGGCAGGCCGACTTCCGAGACACGGGATGATAGCGAGCCGCCGCCATTCGCGCAAGCACGATGTGGCTGCATGATCGCTCGCGAGGATAGATTGTTACGGTAGCCGGCTCGCAGTAGGAATCGGCGGTTTGCGGTTGTTCCGCGTTCTGGTGAACTTCGGCTACAGAGGCGTTTTGCGGTTGTCCGCGTTCTGGCGAACATCGGCTACGGTTGCCGTTTGTAGTGAAACTGGTCTGGACAGGGATCGCCAAAACATCCGAAACCCGCCATCCACACCCTTTTCGTCGACTCCAAGCGTACCCGCCTTATGTTTTCGCGGTTCCAACGATTCACCTCCCGACGCTCTTCCCGATCCCCAATCGTCTGTTGGGGGCCGTTCGTTCTCGCTTGGATAGCAGCGACCGGCTGTTCGCCGATCACGCTTCCGGTGGCAACCTTTATGCCGGCCAAGTCGCGACCACACGGCGCGTTTGAGGGTGGCTTTGAGGGCGACGCCGACACCGCGGAAAAACTGTACTACGCGACCCGCGAAGCCGCCGCCAAGCAATCCATCGTGTTGCAGGTCGTCGGCGACGACGAACCGGTACGCGTGTTGCCGTTACCGCCCGAGGGGCAAACGGTGCGAGTCAGCCAGCTGCTGGAACAAACCGGAGTGCTGAAAAAGCTTGGTGGCATCGAAGTGACTTTGTTTCGACACGCACCCGGCATTGTGGGCGGTTCCCGCATGTCCATCAAAATGAGCGAAGGCACGCGGGTGCGACCCGAAAGCGATTATTCCTTGCGGGCCGGCGATCGCATTCGTGTTGAAAAAATCAGCTCCAACCCGCTCAAGGCGCTGCTCGATAGCACGGGCATCTAAATCGCGCGAGTGATCAGTGGAGCGTCAAAGTTAAGACCTACTTCAAACCCGCCCCATTGGGACGTTTGGTAATCGCCCCCCGCACGCCCAATTGTCGCGGGTCGCGGGCGACCTTATCGCTAAAGATCCGAACGTCATCCAAAATCGGCCGCAGCTTTGCCGTGCCGCGTTCGATGTTTTCGATCGAACGACGGATCGAATAATAAATCTCGTCGTCGTCCAACAAGCGTTTGACGGTGCCATCGCTATTGTTCAGCGACCGAGCAAATTGCTCCGCCTGGCCAAGGGTCCGCTGCAAACCCTGGATCGTACGAATTACTTCGGCGTAGACCTGATCGCGATTCCTGGCGAACGGTTGGGTGACTTCGGCCAGGTTTTGAAAGGTGCGATCGGCGTTGCCCAGGGCACGATCGGCACTGGCGACCGTTTTCTCCACACCCGCGGCGGCTTTCTGAAAACTCTTGATGGCGATGCGGGCATCCGCGACGCCGCCGTTGACCTCATCAATCGCGGTTTCGGCTTGCTGTCCGACCCGATCAAAGCGGTCGCCGACTTTCTTGAACGAATCAAATGTTTCTTGAGTCTTTTGCAGTGCCGTTGTGGCTTCGCCAAGCAGCGCGGGCAACTGCTCTGCCGATCGGTCGACGTTTGCCTTTAGCTTCGGATCACCCACAATTTTTCGCAGGTCGCGGATCACCCCCTGAAATTCTTCTAAGGCTTTGACCGCTTCATCGGAGACGCGGTCGATCTTGGTATCGGTGCCCCCGATCACCTCGGTGGCGTCGACGGCCAACTTGTTGATGTTCTCGCCGGCGCTGGCGACCGATTGCCCCGCATCTTGGATCGCCCGCAGGGTGCTGCTGATGTCATCCTGCATCGACAGCAGTGAATTGCTGGTCGTTCCGTAATCCGCAAATTCTTCGCCATAGGGCCTGTCGATCAGATCCGGCGTTTCGGCAAAAATTTGATCCAATTCCCGCTGTGTCGCTCGCACGAATTCCAAATCCGCATCACCGGTGACCAAATTGGCCGCGCCGATGCGGGGGATGTAACGATGGGTCAATTTTTTGTCCGAATCCAAGGCCAGCGTCACCAGCACACCGCCTTCGTCGATCAAGCGAATGCCGCGGACGCGACCGATTTGCACACCGTCGCGGTACACCGGGGAATCCTTGTGGATGCCCTGGGCCGACGGGAACACAACCTGCACCGTGTAGTCGCGATTGAGCACGCTGGGAAAGGCGCCGAACAGGAACACCAAAATAATGCCGACGCCGATCGATGAAACGACCAACACACCGACGCCAAATTTCAAGCGATTTTCGTCCATCATTGCCACCCCGCTGCCATTTCCGTTAGCCGCTCACCCGCCTCGCCACGCACGAATTGCCGAACCCGGCGATCCGCCGCGTTCTCCAAATCCGCCGGTGATCCATCGAACAGCACCTGCGGGTCCTCCGGTGCATCCAGTCGCCGACGTGGAAACAACATCAGCACCCGATCGGCAACCTTGCGGACCGTTCGCATATCATGGGTCACGATCACACCGGTGACCGGATAGCGTCGCCGGGTGTCCAAGATCAATTCGTTGATCACGTCGGTCATGATGGGGTCCAAACCCGTCGTCGGTTCGTCATAGATCAGCACTTCGGGACGCAAAATCAACGCCCTTGCCAACCCCACGCGTTTTCGCATGCCGCCGGAAAGTTCCGCGGGCATTTTGCCCAGCACATCGGGCGGCAAACCGACCTCGCGAACATGACGACAAATCATTTCGTGCAACGCTTTTTTGTCGTGCGGTCCACTTTGCCGCACCGGAAACGCCACGTTGTCATAAATCGACATGCTGTCGAATAACGCGGCGTTTTGAAACACAAAACCAAAGCGTCGACGCACCCGAACCCACTCGTCCGATTTCATGTCCGCAAGCAGCCGGCCATCAAAATACACCTGCCCCGCCGATGGACGCAGCAATCCCACCAGTGTTTTCATCAACACCGTTTTTCCGCATCCGCTTTCGCCGATGATCGCGAGCGTTTGGCCTTTGCGAATCGAGAACGAAATGTCACGCAGGATCCACGCGTGATGGAAGCCGATGCCCAGGTCACGCACCTGAATCAAGTCACCGCGCGCTTCGATCTTTTCCGGGTCGCTCATACGAACGATGCCCCCGCCGGATAAAGCTGGTAGTAGATCGAATTCAAGATGATGGTCAGTACCAAATCCACCGACAGGATCAGCACAAACGAATACACAAAGGCCGTCGTCGCCGCCTTGCCGACCCCCTCGGCACCGGGCTGACAATGGAACCCGCGATAACACGAAACGATCGCGATGATTCCGCCAAAGAAAATGCTTTTTAAAATCCCCATGAACAGATCAAATCCGTTGACATGCTCGCGTGAATAATTCAGGTAGGCGGCGTGATCGATGTCCAAGATGATGACGCTGTAAAAATATCCACCGACGATGCCCATGAAGTCGGCCATGATGGTCAGCGCCGGGATCAGCAACACACACGCCAGGAATCGCGGCACGACCAGGTGGTGCATCGGATCGGCGCCCATGGTCGTCAGCGCATCGATTTGTTCGGTGACTCGCATGGTGCCCAGCACCGCCGCCATCGAACTGCCAACGCGCCCGGCAAGCATCGTCGCGGCCAAAACCGGACCCAGTTCCCGCACCAGTGTGCCGTTGATGACGGCACCCAAACGGGTTTCCATCCCAATCGCGTGAAACTGCGAATAGCTTTGCACCGCCAACACCATGCCGATGAACGTTCCCGTCAACGCGACGACGGGCAGGCTGAGCGCACCGACCTGATAAAAGTTGGGCAGGATCGTGCCCCGAGCGGGTCGACGACGCAGTAGCCAGCCAAGCATTTCCCATGCAAACACGGTCACGTCGCCAATCGTCGACATGCCATCGACCACCGCCGAACCCCAGTCCATTACCAACTGGTGCAGCCGGCCGGACGCCATGACCGGCCGTGCCGGCGCGGCAGGGGGGCTGGCGCCGGGCGGACCGCCACCGGGCTGCGGAACATCGCTCGGTTGTGGAAGGACACTGGACATCGTTGATCGGTATCGACCAGGCGGAATATGCGGATGAGACCGAATTTGATCACCAGGCAAGATTGTTCGGCATGCCAATGTTGCATGAAGGTTTTCCAGCGCCGCGAATTAGCTTTTGACGCTTTTGTCCAAGTGGGCATAATAAAGGTCCCAGCTCGCACCAGATGAGATGCACGTGGTCTGTCGCTGGCGTCAATTTCCCCGTTCTGGCGGCCCAATGTGCGGGTTTCCGCCGGCAATGACGCGATGCTTCCCACGCAACTTGTTTCACAGCGGAATCTGTTTCCCAGCGGAATCTGTTTCCCAGCGGAATCTGTTTCCCAGCGGAATCTGTTTCCCAGCGGAATCTGTTTCACACCGCCCTTCCCCGACCCATTTTGATGCCCGCTTCCCGAACCGTCCGCACCGCGCGTAACGCCCGTACCGCCGGGGCCGCCCGGGCCGCATCCGGCAGCACGACCGCAGCGAAATCAAGCCGAAAGCGTGACGCCGATTCGATGGTCGATTTGGAACCGACGCTCGCGCTGGACCCCACCCAGAGTGACCTGAGCGACGAAAGCCTGATCACTCAGTATCACCAGACCGGCGATCGTGGGCTGTTTGAAACCCTGATGAAACGCTACGAGCGGGAAATCATCAGCTATTTGCGGCGGTATTGCGCCAACGCCGAGGTCGCCGAAGACGCGTTTCAAGGCACGTTTCTGCAGGTTCATTTAAAGTGCGGGCAATTCGATCCGGCGCGGCGATTTCGCCCGTGGCTGTACGCGATCGCGACCAACCAGGCCATCGACGTCCAGCGTCGCAACAAGCGGCATCGCATGGTGTCATTGGACCGGTCCGCCAGCGACGATACCGGCGATCAACGCGGCAATTGGTCCGAAAAGCTGGTTGGCGATTTTCCGGACCCACTGCTAAGCGCGGCACAGCAGGAAAACGGTCGGTGGGTGCACCGCAGCGTCGATTCGCTGGGTGAACCCATGAAGCAGGTCGTGCATCTGGTCTATTACCAGGGCATGAAGTATCGCGAGGCGGCCGACGTGCTGGGCATCCCCGTCGGCACGGTCAAGAGTCGCCTGCACGCGGCCGTCCATCGGCTGTCCCATTTGTGGCAGGACGACCACCGGGCAGATCCGGATGACGATCAGTCCGGCGATGAAAGCAGGTAGCCGGCCCAAAACAGCGGCTCGTCACCCATGATGTCCTCGCGTTCGTATTCGCTTTTGGACAGCAATCGTTCGGCGGCCGGTGAGATCGGCATTTGACGCAAGATTTGTCGACTTCGCATCCACGCGTTTCCCATGCCGACGACCGGCAATTCCTGGATGAACTCGTCCATCAAGATCGCCGTCGATTCGCCGCCGACCGCCCAGCGACTGAGCAGGACCTCGCGCACGGCCGCACAGCGCATCGCGCACAACACACCGAAAAGCTCGGAACCGTCGCCCAGTTTGCCCTGGGAAATCTGTGAACGCAGACCAAACAAGCTGACGGTGGCCGGCGGATTGTGCGGATAGCGAAGCCAAGCGGCGATCGTACCCTGCGGGCCCGCCGGATCGCTTGGCGCGGGCACCAACAACAGCGGATTCGCCGCCGGCGCGACCCGCGCCGATGCAACGGCCAGGTGACCGGCTACCGAACCGATCATCGATGTCGGTGTCGCGGACTTGCCACCCAATGGTATCGCGGCTCGTGGTGCGTCGATGATCCGCTTGAGGTAATCCGAATCGATCGAAGTGTCCCCGGAAAAAAATTCATCGGCGGCGACGGCCACCTGCGGATTGGACGCCGGTGGGCCGGCCGCCACTCGGGTGCATCCCGGTGTTGGTGCGTAGCGGATGTCGAAACGGTCGCCCAGCAGCGTGTCCTCATCGACGGGCAACAATTCAAAAGGCAGGTACCACAAACCCCCATCGGGAATGACCCAGATCCGTTTGACCCGCAGCGAATTCAAAAAATTGGGATCCGGAATCAAGCTTTCGGCGACCAATCTTCGCAGCCGATCGACCTGTTCGCGGGCGGTATCGTCGCCGGGCAATTTCGGTCCCCTGTCCGTGCGAACGCCAATCGCCTGCAGATAACGTTGGACGCTGGACAGCACCGGAGACGCGGGAACCGACCAAGTCCGCGTTTGTCCGTCCCAGGACGCCGACAAGATGATGCTGCGATTGACGACCACCATCGAAAGCAGCATCGTGTCGGCATCCATTCGCGGAAATTCGTCTTTGGGGACCAGCGGCGGAAGTGCCGCGCGAGGAAGCTGGCGACGTTCCAAGGCGACAAAGGTTGCCAGGGCCTCCAGCGTGCCCGCATGGGTCGGGTCGGCACCTTGAGCGGTGACCAGATCACGCAGCCTCGCCAGCGGTCCGTTTGCTTCGACCAAGCGTCGCGTTTCCGGATTCAACAAGTCCTTGTCCGCCCACGACAAAAAACGCACCGTGGCGCGACGACCACCCAGCGGCAAAACGCGATGAAAGCGATCGGCAAAATAGTCATCCGTTGCCGCCATCACCGCCGCCCCATCGGAAGCCGATGCGGCTAGTTCCAGACGCAAGCGATGCAGTGGTGTCCGATCCGGACGCATCGAACCGAGCGCGTCGACGGGGTCGGTCCGCCACAACCAATCGGGCGGATCGGACGCATAGATTGAAATCAGTTGTCCCGCCGACTTGGCGCCGGCCGCCGCTCGCACCAGTGCTTCGATCCGTTGCATTTGGAACACCCGCGGGCAGGCAATCCACGTTTGTCGTTTGACCGTTCGTCCAGCTGTGAATTCGTCTAACTTCGCGAGCGTTGCGGCGGGTTCCAAGGTCGGATCGATGCCCGACGCAAATTGCGCGGATGCCAAACGCGCTGATACGTAAGCCGCATACGCCTCAATCCGTGGCACCCCCACGCTCCTATGTCCGAGTGCCTCGTTCGCGATCACGATGGCCTGCGTCGCCAAATCCAGGCGTCCCGCCGTGATGGCCGCATCGGCAGCCGCGGTCGCCGCGTGCGCGCAGACCATCCGTGATCGCGTGCCGGTCGACCGTGCCACAATCATCGCGACCTCCGCGACGCCGCCGGCGGTTTGCTCGTTGCAGTAACCGGCCGCCAATTCCAACGCCGGGCCCACCCATTCATATTGCTCGCTGGCCGCCGCGACATGAGCGGTTTGCAAGCAACCGGCGACCTGATCGTTTGTGTTTTTGTAACTGCTGAATCCGCGTAGCGCGGTCAACATGGCGATCGGCGACAACTTATGGACACGGTTGCCCAAGGTTGCCGTTCGCAAACCCGCCCGGGCGTCCTGGTCCGAGCCGACCGCGGACTGAAAACAAGTCCGCATCGACGCCAGCATCGATACGGCACCCGGCGGCATCTGACGCGGTGTCTGGCTGATGGACGCGATCGCTTCGGTGGCCAGCGGTTCGGCGGTGGCCAGTGGCCCCAGCAGCACCCGTCGCCGATGGGCGGCGACCGCCAAACAACGCATTACTTCGCCAATATCGATGCCGCGAATGTTGGGTTCTTCAATTGCCCCACCCCGGGTCAATGCTTCCGGTGTAAGCGTCTGTCCGGCCACAAAATCCGCCCGACGGGAAATCACCAAAACATCAATCTTCTGTGCCGCCGGCCATAACCAACTTGGCTTGGTCACATTCACATTGGGCTGTTCCACGCTGACCCAGTTGACCCGATTCAGCCAGCCGGCATGGCGGATTGCAATCCCGAGTGCCTTTTCAACCAACTCGTTCGCGCCGACGCAATCGCCCAATTGGTAACGACATTCCGCCGCCATCGCCAGCGACGGAATCGAATCCAACCATTTGCCACGAATGTCCAGTCGGACGTTCCGCGATGCGACTTCGAACAAGTCCAGTGCCGCGCGAATGTTTCCGACTCGATACGCGTCCAAGCCGCGGTAATAAATGGGCGAAGGGTATTGCCCGCCCGGTTCGAAACCGCCCAACATCCCGGTGCCCGTTCCCGGTCGCCCCAATCCCGGTCGGCCGCCACCCTGGCCGCCCGCACCCTGGTTGCCCGCACCCTGGCCGCCTTGGGCATGCAGGTCGGCGGCAAAGCATCCGATCGCCATCAAAATGATTAAACCGGCGGCCCACCCACGACCAAGCGGAGTACGTGCTTGCGGGGCATCAGATGTGTGGTCCACGGAAGAGCCTCGGCCGTCGATAGAGAAGAAAATAAACCAGCGGTGAGCCATCCCGCTGGACATATTGTATCGAGTCGGCGCGGTGTGCTTCGCCAAAGTAGCACGCCTCTCCGAGGCGTCTTTTTCTTCGCCTCGGAGAGGCGATCTACTCTGCAATTCGCCTCGGAGAGGCGATCTACTGAGTTTTGCCTCGAAGAGGCAGGGCTACTGAGTTTTGCCTCGAAGAGGCAGGGCTACTTTTTGTTCACGCGCTGCTAAAGCTCTTCAAAAGCGAACACGTCGGGCAGCAGCTTTCCCAGGTGAAATTGGGTGCGTTTTCCGCTGACCGTGTCCACGCATAAGATCGGCACATCGGTCCCAAATTCAGCCAGGAATTGCCGGCAGGCGCCGCAGGGTGTCACACCGCCGACCGACGCGATGGCAACGGCACGCCACGACCGATGCCCCGCCGCCACCGCCGCGGCCGCCGCCGTCCGTTCGGCGCACAGGGTCAGGCCATAGCTTGCGTTTTCGACATTGCAGCCGCGATACAGCGTTCCGTCTTCGACCAGTAGCGCCGCCCCGACGTAAAAATGGCTATGCGGGGCGTAAGCCTGGTCGCGGGCCTCCATGGCTTCACGGACCAAACTTTCAATCTCATGGGACTTCAGCGAACGCATGCGTCCAACCTTTCCAAGATAAGCGGCGAAGAAGAGCACGGCTGATCCAAAATTTGGAATCCGCCGCGGATCGCATCAACATACTCGCTGGCCAGCGGCTGATGAGTGTAGCACCGCAGAATCGGCTGGCCCACCCGAACCCGGTCACCCCGCAGCACCTCGATTTGCATCCCCACGGAGTGATCGATCGCATCACCGGCACGGCTGCGTCCACCGCCCCAGGCCAGCACGCTGAGTCCCAGCAACAACGAATCGATGGAATGCACCCAGCCATCACGCTTGGCATGAATCACGAACTCAGGTGCAAGCGGCAGTTCATTTATGAGCGATCCACCTTGCAGATGCACCATTTTCTCCCACCGCTCATAGGCGTTGCCGGATTCCAACAGGCCAAGCAGGCGTTCTCGCCATGGATTTTGGGAAGATTCGTTTTGCGGTTCCCGTGGAGATGCCTGGCCGGCCAGCGTCGACGCCAATTCCAATGTCAAATCCGCGACCCGTTGCTGTGACGGTGTCAAGGATTCGCACCGGAGTATCTTCACCGCTTCGTTAACTTCGATCGCGTTGCCGATTGCCGACCCGAGAGGCTGGTCCATATCGGTGATCAATGCGCTTATCGCCAGACCGCTGCGGGTTCCGACTTCGCACAGGGTTTGCCCCAGCAACCTCGCGTCGTCGATGGTTTTCATGAACGCCGCGGAGCCACATTTGATGTCCATCACCAACGCATCCAATCCGGCCGCCAATTTTTTGCTCAAAATACTGGACGTAATCAGCGGCACCGAAGGCACGGTGCCGGTGACATCGCGCAGGGCGTACAGCTTGCGGTCGGCCGGTGCGATGTTGGCATCGGCACCGATGATGAAACAACCGGTTTGATTCAAAATCTCCCGCGCCCGTTCGCGCTCAATCTCGACGCGGAATCCGGAAATGGACTGGAGCTTGTCCAGCGTTCCGCCGGTGATCCCCAACCCTCGGCCGCTGATCATGGGAACATCGAAACCGGCCGCCGCCAGCAGCGGCGCCAGAATCAAACTGACCTTGTCGCCCAATCCACCGGTGCTGTGTTTGTCGACACGGATGCGGTCGCCCGCCGGCAAGCGATCGCCGCTGTCCAGCATCGCGGCGGTCAGCGACGCCGTCTCTTCCACGTCCATGCCGTTGATGCAAATTGCCATCGCAAACGCGGACATTTGGTAATCGGCAATTTCGCCCGCACAAAAACCCGCAATAAAATCTTGGATTTCATCAGCCCGCAAGGTTTGGCTGTCTCGTTTTTTTTCGATCACCCGAGTGGCTAGCATACGGCTGTCATAAACTGTTCGCGCGAATTGGATTAGGTCGCAACGCATGATCGCGGATCACCGCGGGCAAGTTTACTCGATCGGGTGGATCGTTTTGACTCGCTCGGATTGATCGTTTGCATGAGCGTGATATCAGGCAAAACCGGTACAAATATCAAAGCATACGAGCGGGAAGCCGCTTTGTGGCGATAACAAATGGGGCCTCAACAAAAGGCAACCTTGTCGGTTCCAGCACCCGGCCCGCCCGTTCCAACTCGCAGATTCGAAGTCCATCCGATTTTTACAATGTGTCGCACGTTTGATCGATTCGCCGTGACACGCCCTTCGTGCCGACGCCGATGGAGTTTGCAAGCGGCTTCGCCATCACGCTCAGCGCGATCCCCGCAGCGAATAGGGGGAACGCGATTGCTCATTCTTTCGCTGGTGACATTGGGACTGGGGTGCTCGGGTGCCACCGACTGGGCCGAGATTGCTCAGGAGGCCGTACAGTCGGCCAGCGTGAATTCGCGGCCGCTGGATGATTTGGCGGACGAACGCGAGCCATCCGGCGACACTTTGAAAGCGCAATTGATTGTGGATTTTGAACCACCGTTTCCCGAGCGAGACAACCCGTTTCGGTTCACTGACGAGCAGGAAGAGAGACAAGTCGTTACATCGGATACCGTCGCCAACGTGGAGGTGATTGGATTTGCCGATGTAGAAAAAAAACGTGTCATGCTGCGGATTGGGGAGCAGACCTATTGGCCATCCGAGGGCAGTGAAATTGCGGGCATTCGGGTCATCTCGATCCGCCCACCGCACGTGGAATTGAGACGTGGATCGTTGACCTGGACCGTCGGCATGTTTGACGAACACGGCGTCACCGGCCGCACTCGTTAATGCTTTGTTCGAACAAAAGATTGGGCGTAGCCGTTGTTCAAAACTGGCGTAGCCGTTGTTCAAAACTGGCGTAGCCGTTGTTCGCCAGAACACGGAACTGACCGGAATTTCCGGCTTCTGGCGAAGGCCGGCTACCTGCCGGCGGCCCTTCCACGGCGAACGAGTCAACCCACGTCATAAATGATCGGTTCGCCGTATTCGGCATGGATTTCGTTGCAGCGTGCCGGTGGGATTCGCAGCCCATGGGCAAGTTCGTCCAAAAACTTCGCCTCGGATTGTTCGTCCAAGCGAATCACCAACAAGGCGACCTTGTAGACGGCGTGTTCCATGCCAAAGGGAACGGACCACGCAAGATCGCGAGCCGAAACGTTGCGCTCGAATTCCTGTCGTAGAAAGTCCATCTCTTGATCCGACACATCGCCGAGTTGCTTAAAGATCTCCGCCTGCTCGGTTTTGTCTAAGCCGCCGTCGGCCTTTGCGGCCGCCAGCATCACCCGAATCAAGACCTTGGTTTGTTCATCAAGTCCACGCGGCATCGGCTTGTCGAACGGATTGCCGCCGGAATGACTTGTTCGGCTGGAAGGTGATGCGGGGCTGGAACGTGATGCGGGGCTGGAATCTTCCGTGCGACCGGGGCGGCTTGGCGCTTCGCGGCCCACCCCCAGCAATTCCTCCAGCGATCGCGAAGCTTCTTGGATCGATGTCGGTCGACGTGCGCGGGGATGTCGTGCGGGCGTGGATGTCCGGCGGCCTCCGGCAAGGGTGTCGCGGACGGACCCTGGGCCGCTCATCTTCTTTTTCACCAGCGAGGCCAAAATATCCATCGGGTTCATGTGTGACGCTCCAAGAAGGTTGGGAAAACTGAAAATCTCGCTGGATAAGCTTCGATCGCCACGAATTTAGACGAGTCGGGCGAACCCGGGGACTCGTCATGTCGCAAGCGTCCGCTTAAAACCGTGTTTATGAAAGCGTTGGTCAAACAAAGAGCCGAGCCGGGTTTGTGGCTCGACGACGTTCCCGAGCCGGTAATTGGTATCAACGATGTCCTGATCCAAGTGAATCGAACCGGCATTTGCGGCACCGATGTGCACATTTACCAATGGGATGCGTGGGCACAAAAAACGATCCCCGTACCGATGGTGGTGGGGCATGAATTTGTCGGCAAAGTCGTCGACGTGGGGTCCAACGTGGCGGGCTTTCGGGTCGGCCAGTGCGTCAGCGGCGAAGGTCACGTGGTTTGCGGGCGGTGCCGAAATTGCATGGCCGGTCGGCGTCACCTGTGCAAAGACACCAGCGGCGTCGGCGTCAATCGCGCCGGTGCGTTTGCCGAACGGATCGCTTTGCCAATGACCAATGTGTGGCACCATCACGCTGAGATCAATGCCGACGTCGCGTCGATCTTTGACCCGCTGGGCAACGCCGTGCATACGGCGCTCTCGTTTCCGGTCTTGGGCGAGGACGTCTTGATCACCGGCGCCGGTCCCATCGGATGCATGGCCGCCGCGGTGGCTCGGCACGCCGGGGCGCGAAATGTCGTCGTTACCGATATCAATCCGTGGCGGCTGGATTTGGCGTCCAAGCTGGGGGCCAACCGCGTCGTCAACGTGTCCAACGAATCGCTCGCCTACGTCCAACGTGCCTTGGGCATGCACGAGGGCTTTGACGTCGGCATGGAAATGTCGGGCAGCCCGGCGGCGCTGGGGGAGATGATCGCAAACATGAGCCACGGCGGAAAAATCGCGATGCTGGGAATCCCCAGCAATTCCATGTCGATTGACTGGAACACCGTCGTTTTCAATATGTTGACGATCAAAGGGATCTACGGTCGTGAAATGTATGAAACGTGGTACATGATGTCCGTCATGCTGCAGAGTGGGTTGGACATTTCGCCGGTGATCACGCACCGTTTCGATTACGTTGATTTCGAACAGGGTTTCGAGGTCATGATGTCCGGCCAGTCCGGCAAAGTCATTTTGAATTGGGAGAATTGAACCATGGACCATCGATTTCGCGAACACGTGCGCACGCATCTGGACGAATTGACCGAGGCGGGCTTGTACAAGAGCGAACGCTTGATCGGTTCCCAACAGGGCATGCACATTCGCGTGCAAGAGGATCGCGAGGTTCTGAATTTATGTGCCAACAACTACTTGGGGTTGTCCAGCGATCCTGATGTGATCGCGGCGGCACATGAAGCCTTGGACCAATGGGGATATGGTCTGTCATCAGTACGCTTTATTTGCGGCACCCAGGACATCCACCGCGAATTGGAGATGAAGATCAGCGAGTTCTTGGGCACCGAGGACACGATCCTGTACACGTCGTGCTTTGATGCCAACGGTGGATTGTTCGAAACCCTGTTGACCGCCGACGACGCGGTCATTTCGGACGAATTGAATCACGCGTCCATCATTGATGGGATTCGCTTATGCAAGGCGTCGCGATTTCGTTATCGCAACAATGACCTGAACGACTTGGAAGCGAAACTCAAGGAGGCACAATCGTCGCGGTTTCGAATGATCGCCACCGATGGTGTGTTTTCGATGGACGGTTACATCGCCGATTTGCCGGGCGTTTGTGATTTGGCGGAAAAGTACGACGCGATGGTGATGATCGACGATTCGCACTCGGTCGGGTTCCTGGGCAAGACCGGGCGTGGGACGCACGAATTTCATCACGTGATGGATCGCGTCGACATCATCACGGGCACGCTGGGCAAAGCCCTCGGCGGCGCCAGCGGTGGCTATACCAGCGGCCGCAAAGAGGTGATCGACATGCTTCGGCAACGCTCGCGGCCGTACCTATTTTCCAATTCGGTCGCCCCGCCGATCGTCGGCGCGTCGCTGAAGGCGTTGGAAATCTTGAGCGAATCGACGACGCTTCGCGACCGCCTGGAGGACAACACGCGGTTCTTTCGCGAGGAGATTCAAAAGGTCGGACTGGAAGTCCTGCCCGGCGAACACCCGATCGTGCCCGTCATGCTGGGTGATGCGGCACTGGCAGCACAAATGGCCGATCGGATGTTGGAAAAGGGCGTCTATGTGATCGGGTTTTCGTATCCCGTTGTGCCCAAGGGCAAAGCCCGCATTCGAACGCAAATCTCCGCGGCTCACACACGCGAAGATTTACGTTTGGCGGTCGAGTGTTTTGCCCAGTGCAAGGAAGAGTTGTCGCTGACGGCGGTGGGGTAGAGTTTCTTTAGGGGCAAAGCCCCGGGCGTTTACCTAGCCCAGTCCGAAGGACTGGGTATGCCTTTTACAAAACGAGGAGTTTCGCGGCGAGATGTTCAAGATGCTCGCCCATCATGTCAAGGAGCAAGGATGCATCAGTGCATCAGTTGGCGGCCATGTCGATCATGTCCACGCCTTGGTTGGACTTTCGCGGACCCTAACGGTCGCAAAGCTCGTCGAGAAAGTGAAAACCGAAACCTCGAAATGGGCCAAGACGAACCCTGGCGGAACTCGTTTGTTTCAGTGGCAAGCGGGATATGGTGCTTTCTCAGTAAGCCACTCGATGAAAGGTAAGGTAGATCAGTACATTCGCGATCAAGACGCACATCATAGCACGTGTTCGTTTCAGGACGAGTTCAGACTAATGTGCGAAAAGCATGGGATTGAGATTGATGAGCGTTTCGTCTGGGATTGAATACGCCGCTTGCAACCGCAAATGGCCGTGCCGTTGGCCCTAGGAATCTTGATGTGTTGGCGTTCCCAGGCCGCTGGCCTGGGCTAGGCAAAGTGCTGGGCCTTCGGCCCGAATTGGTGGGTTGACTAGTTCGCAGTTCGGCAATGCACGCGCGTGCCACCCACTACGCCGCCTCGTTGAACAGGCCGCCGTTTCGTGGGCGTTTGGCGTTTGGGTTCGATTTGCCATACGTTGGTGTGTCGCTGTCGCCACAGAGCGTGCGGACGATTCCGGCGGTGAGATCCGCTAAGTGAAATTGGCAAACAAATTGAGATAACGATCGATCACGTAGCGACTCGATTTGCTTCGAATAGTCGCTGGCCGCCTGGTGGATCCTTTCCGCATCGGGTCCCAAATCCGCCAGTTTTTCAAGCAAGTTGTATCCCGATTTCGGCGCCGCGTCGTCGCGGAGCAATTCTTCACGACGAATGACATGGCGTTCGAGGTCCGACAGCGCCTCGGCCAGCCGATGCAGCGTGGGCTCGATCTGCCTGGGACCCTGCTCGATCGTCGTGATCCGCAGCCGCTCCATCGATTCGTCGACACGGGACAGGATGTCGCCGAGTTGGTCCAAATAAACGGCCACAGAATGCAGCCAAGTGCCGGTCAGCATGGAAGGAGATGAAAAGATGAAGGGAAAAAAGCGCTACGGTCGGCGTTGCATTTGAAACAGTTCAAACATGGGCTGGGCGACGCTGGATGCCGAGGATTCGGTCAGCTCTTTGACAATTTGTTCGTCCAATTGTTGTTGAAAGACTTCCTCGCCGCGTCCGCCGTGCATGTAGGCGGGCTTGCCAACCGTCTTTCGCATCGATGCCAGCATGGTGCCAAAGAACGTTTGCCCGACAAACTCGCTAAAGACCTCTTGGAGTTCATACCGCGAATCGGCGGCTTCGTCGCGGACCTTTTTTTCGTCAGCCGGCGGTTTCGAAACTTCTTCGGCCCTTTGAAAGGATGACTGTGCCGCTCTGGACAGTGGATTCATTGAAAAATCACCTCGCCAAATAAATCACCTTTGCGCTGCAAAGACTTGATGATCGCGATCAAATCTTCGGTGGGCACCTCAAGGGCGTTCAAGGCATCGGCCAGTGCCTTGAGTTTGATGCCCCCGTCATCGTCCAGTTCTTCGTTAATCGGCACAAAACCGCTGCCCCCCGCCTCGATTCGCATGTTGCGATGCGTGATCAAGACGGGCGCGATTTCGACGTCCTTTCCAATCACAACGACGCCCTCGCGTTCGTTGATCACGACGCGATTGGGATGGCTGCTCATTTGGATCGGAATCCGCTCGAGAAACCAAATCAGTTTGATTGGACTTTCCCGGTAAACCTCGGGGATGGTCACTTCGATGTGCAGTTGGTCGATCGCCCGGGCAACATCACTGCTGGATGCACCAGAGAAACGGGTGCTGCCCAAGGTCATCGCGTTCAGGTTGTTGATTTCGTCTTCGATGCGTTGGGCGGTATCAAAGCTTGCGAAGTCGGGGCGGATCACCAAGGTCAATTTGTTGTCCTTGGCATAACTCGCACGCACGGACGCTTCCATTTTGGCACCGTTTTTGATGACACCGCTGGTCGCTTGCCCGTCGCGTGAAATCGAAATTTGGCCGCGTGCCATCGCGTACACCGACGGATTATCGGCGCGGGGACCCAGCAGCGGTGTCAGCATCAGGGTGCCGCCCTCCAAACTTTTGGCATTGATCGCGTGGACCTGCACGTCCAGTTGGTCGCCGGATTGGGCACCGACATTGGGGATCGTGGCGGTGACAAAAACCATCGCCACGTTTTTTGCTTCGGCAACGTCGTTCAAATCCAGGCCACCGGTGGCGTTCATCGCCATCGGACCACCCATCAACTGCATCATCCGCGCCAGGGCTCGCGAGGTCGGCAGCGCGTCGGCGTCACCGGTTCCGCGTAGGCCGACGACCAATCCCAAACCTTGCAGCGTGTTGGTTTCCTGGCCCTTAAAGCGAACGATTTCGCCCAACTTCATGGTTCCGGCGTGGGCCGATGTGCCGGTCACAAACATCGATGCGATCAGGCACGCCAGGACGATGCCATGAAGCATGTTCGCCGTCTTGGCCAAAGTAATACGCCTCTCCGAGGCGTTTTTCTCTTCGCCTCGGAGAGGCGAGCTACTAAGTGTTCTCGCCAAAGTAGCACGCCTCTCCGAGGCGTATCTCTCTTCGCCTCGGAGAGGCGAGCGACTGTGTTCACTTACCCGGCTCAGTAACGACGCAGTCGCGGCCGCGGATATCGCGTTTTGCGGATTGTGTCGAGGCTTCATTGTGGTTTGCATTGGATGTTTGTGATCAAGGTGACCCGGTCCAACTAGAACGGGCTGAAACGATCGATCGCTCGCTGCAGCCAGCCGCGTTGGTATCCTTCACGCAAATGTCCGCGGTCGTCTTTGCGAATTTCCAGATCGATCAGATCGCGTGAGAGGACGACGTTGTCGGGGGCCACGTCGGCGGCGCGGCATGAACCTGCCAACGACGTTTCCCATAGATTGTCGTTGACTCGAATCGCCTTCCTGGCTTCCAACAGCAAAGTTCCGTTGGGCCGGATGTCGACAATTTTTGCGGCGATGTTGAAGGTGATGGATTCGCGTGTCTCGACGCCGGATTCGGCGCGATATTGGTTGTTCGATTGTGCCGCCACCGTTGGATCGCCGTCTTCCTGTGGGTCGGGTCGAAGACGAAAGTTTTGGATCCGAATCCAATCGCTTAGCACCGTTTGGAAAAGCGTTTGCTTCCGCGTTTCTGCTTCGCCCTCGGCCAGCACTCGGGACAATTCGTCGACGCGGATGGTGATGATGTCGTTTTTACGAAACACGCGAACCGGTGGCGGTGGCTGATGAGTCCACGATGCGGATTGCAAATAAACGGGTTGGACTTGTGGCAGTCCGGCAGTCATTGGTCCGGCGGTCATTGGTCCGGCAGTCGTCGGTCCAGGCATCACCGGCCCAACGATCGGTGGGGCCGCAAGCGTGGGTGTCGGCGCAAGTTGCATCCGCGCGGGAACACCGCCATTTGCGTCGAAGGTTCGCGCCGGGGTCATCGGAAAACCAGGAATGACACCGGAGTTCTGTTGAACGACGGGTGTCCCCTGCTGCAGCAGCGAACTGGTTTGGGCAAACAGCGGCGAGCCAACCAGGCAGGCGAGCGGCAGGAGAGCCGAACGCACGACTTGTCCAAGAAACGTAAACGAGTTTGGTTTTGAATCTCGATTCATCGTACCGTTGGGGTTCGGGTCGCGATTTCACAGACGCCCTGAGCGGCGACGCGAGCAAAGACGCGTTTTCTTGTGTTCGAAATTTCCACTTCAACGACTTCGTCGCCGCGGCCGTCCTGTAATGCTTTGCCCTGGGTGGTGATCGTGATGCCGCCGCCGCGAACCCGGACTTCAATGACTTCGCCTCGTTCGATCAACACTGGGGTACCGACGATTTGCCGCTGGACAAAGCCGCCGGGGCGAACCGATCGCGACAATTGCATGCCGACGACTTCGTCAATATCGCGAGCCATCGACGGTTTGACTTTGTCGAATGCGACGGGGGTGAGTTGCAGATCCGATGCGCGAAGGATTTTGCCGCGTTGCACTCCCGTCGACGCGGTCACCACCATTGGATAGGGAACTCGCTGCAACATCACGTCCATGAACACGGCGTTACGACTGAGGCGGCCGCGGACACGAACGGGCAGCGGTGACGGCATGTCGTCATCGGCAAACATCGCCTGTTGAATTTTGGAATCAAGCAACTGCACCGAATCGATGACGACATTGTTAAGCGGCATCAGCGTGGTGCCGGAGGCGCGGCGGATCTGATACCGCTGGGCCAATTGCGGGTAATCCTGTTCAATCGTTCGCACAATCCGTTGCAGCAGCGCGTCCTCCATCCCCGGTGAGCTGTGCAGTGCTGATGAGCTGTGTCGTGCGGGTAAGCTGTGTCGTGCTGATGAGCTGTGTCGTGCGGGTGAGTGGGCCATGTTCGATGCACCGAGCATTCTTCGCTCCGGTGCAGAACGCAGTTCGCCACCGTGACCCGCGGTTACGTGGGACGGGGTGGTGTATTGGGTTTGCGTCACGAGGTCCGAATCCGACCGAGTTTTTTCCGTTTGGTACTTTTCGGACGAGCGATTTTCGGTTTGCCGGATCACAGTAACTGAATCGGCTCCCAGCCACCCGATGCGCGCGGGGGTTCCCGGTGTCTTTTTCAGGACGTCGGCGATGCGTTTTCGACGTAACGTGATTCGGCCTTCGGAGGCGGGAATCAAGGCCACGGGAAGACGCGCAACCGTTTGCCAGGAAGCATCGGGCTGTCCGCTCGGCTGAACGATGTCGCCCATGCGAACGATCGCGCCGGCGACGTGGATTTCCGGATCGATCCGCAGCGTCCATTGTGTCCGCGCTGGATTCGGCGCGGCGGGCGAGTCCACCGGCGCAGGCTGGACCTGGGCGAGCGCGAGCTGCGACGTCGCACCGAACGGCGACGTCGCACCGCACAGGCACACGGCAAGGATAGGTAAGAACAATCGAATCACGGGGCCGGGCGGTACTTAGAAGCGGCGGAGGTTGGAAATGTTTTGCATGATCTGGTCGCCTGCTTGAACGGCTTGGCTGTTCAATTCAAAGGCCCGCTGGGTGGTGATCAAATCGATCAACTCCTGGACGGGTTGCACATTGGAGGCTTCCAGATTTCCCTGGCGAAGAATCCCGGTGCCGTCTTGGCCGGGCTGGGCGGGTTGTTCGGGGCCCGAGGCGTCGGTGACGGCGTACATGTTCTCGCCGACCTTCTGCAGGCCATCGGGATTCACAAACTGTGCCAATTGGATGTTTCCTTGAACCGCCAATTCGTCCTGATTGGGCAGTCGCACCATCACTTCGCCACTGGGGTTGATGACCACGGCCGTGGCGTTGTTGGGAATGTTGACGGGTGGATCCAAAAGCCGCCCGGTTTGCGCCGATCCAATCACCAAGTTGCCTTCGGCGTTGATGTCCAAGTTACCCGCTCGCGTAAACATGACTCGCTGTTCGGCCGGATCGATGACACGCATGAAGCCGCGACCCTGGATCGCCACATCCAGGTCACGACCGGTTTGCTGAAACGTTCCTTGAGAATGATCCGTTTGCGTACTGGTCACGCGGACGCCCAAACCGACTTGGGTGCCGACGGCGGTGGGTGTTTGGTTGGCATCCAAGACGCCGGGATAGACCTCGGTGCGGTACAGCAGGTCTTCGAAATTGGCGCGGTCTTTTTTGAAGCCCGTGGTGTTGATGTTGGCCAGGTTGTTGGCGATGACGTCCAACTTGGTTTCCATCGCCTGCATTCCGGTGGCGGCGGTGTACAACGTTTGCACAGACATACGTTCGTTCCTTTGGAAATCCGTTTCGGGTGGTTTATGATGGGTGGACGGGCGTTAACCCAGAACGCGGCTGATCAAGCTGCCGGTCACGCTGTCTTGGTTTTGAATCATCCGCACGTTGGCTTCGTAAGCGCGCGAGGTTTCGACCATCTCCATCATTGCCGCGGTGGGGCTGACGGCGGATTGTTCAATGGCGCCGTTGATGATGCGTCGTGACGCGGGCGGTACCAGTTCAAGGGCGGCCAGTGGTTTGAAGTGATTTTCGTCGCTGGCCGAAAGATCCCCCAGGCTTTGCGGCTTCGCCAGCATCAAGGGAATCCGCCGACCCGCCTGCATCACAAAACCACCCGCACCGATGTCGTAGGGCCTTGTTGGATCGATGCGAATTTCGTTGTCCTCGGCCGACAGCACCGCATCACCGTGCGTGTTGACCATTTTGCCGGTGGAATCGAAAAGAAAATTGCCGGCGCGGGTCAGCAACGTTTCGCCGTCGCGGCGAACGGCGAAAAACGCTTCCGGATCTTCGATCGCAAAATCAGTTCGACGGCCGGTTTGTTGAACCGCGCCCATCTTGAACTGAGTCGCCGTGGGGCCAATGGTGACGCCGCCGCCGATGTCGTCGGCACCGCCCAGTCCCGGCGAGACTTCGCCATTTTCGATCAATTCCGCAAAGCGGGCCTGAAGTTGAACCTGCTGGGGTTTGAAGCCGGGCGTGTTGACGTTGGCAAGGTTGTGCGAGAGCACTTCCATGCGATGGTTTTGTGCGTGGGCCCCGGCGGCGGACAGGTATAGTCCGTAAGGCATTGAAGCATTCCGTGTTCGATGGTGTCCCCCCATCGACCGGTTTTGGGATTAGCAAGTTCCGGCGGCCGCGGGCAAGCCCGCAAGACGCGGTGGGTTCGCAGCGGTTTCATATTGGGCGGGTGGGGATTGGCGGGTCGGGATTGGGCGGTACAGTTTCACGCGGCTGGCTTCACGGCGGTCGACGCGCTTCATCACTTCTTTTGCAAATTCACATGTTCACCGGACTGGTCGAATCACAGGGCATCGTTCGTCAGGTCGTCACGCCACAAGATGCTTCGCTGGAATCCCAAGATGCTTCGCTGGAATCCCAAGATGCTTCGCTGGGACCCGGCCGACGGTATCGAATCGATGCTGGCCAGACGGCCGAAGGTGTCCAGATTGGCGATAGCATTGCGATCAACGGGTGTTGCTTGACGGTCGTGGCGATCGACGGCAGCGTGTTGGATTTCGAGGCCGGCGAAGAAACGCTCTCGCGAACCCAATTAGGCAAACTGGCGTCTGGAGATCGCGTCAACCTGGAACGGGCTTTGCGAGCCGGTGACCGTTTGGGCGGCCATTACGTCACCGGGCACGTCGATTGTTTGGGCGAACTTCAAGAACGCCACGACGACCCGCCGTGGGCGAATCTGCGATTTCGGCTGCCGCCCCGCTACGCTCGTCAGGTGGCGTCCAAAGGCAGCATCGCGATCGATGGGGTCAGCTTGACGGTCGTCGATGCGGACCCGGATTCCTTTACGGTGGCACTCATTCCGCACACACTCGACGCAACAACCCTTGGATCCTTGGCCGTCGGCGATGTGGTCAACTTGGAAACCGACGTGCTTGCCAAGTACGTCGAACGTTCGTTAGGACGCGATCAGGAGGACGATTCGTGAATCGCCAAACGGCAACCTTTTTATCGGAGCGATTGCAACGTGCCGGTTTGCGACCGGTGACCCGGTTCGGTCAGAATTTTTTGATCGATTTGAATTTGGTCCAGCTGATCGAGCGGTCGGCGGAGTTGCGTGAAACCGATGTCGTGCTGGAAATTGGCACGGGTGTGGGGTCGCTTACCACGCTGTTATCCGAATCCGCCGGCGCGGTGCTGACCGTCGAAATTGATCGCAACTTGTTTCGCTTGGCCAGCGAGGAATTGGAGGACCGCCCCAACGTCAAGATGTTGTTGGGCGACGCGCTACGAAACAAAAATTCGCTCCGCGATGATCTGTTGGAAAACATCGAAGATGCGATCACTCGCATCGGCCCGGACGCACGATTCATGTTGGTGTCCAACCTGCCTTACAACGTTGCCACGCCCATTATCAGCAACCTGATGCGGGTGTCACGTCCGCCCGACCGCATGGTGGTGACGATTCAAAAAGAGCTGGCCGATCGCATGGTCGCCGCGCCATCGACAAAGGATTACAGCTCGTTGTCGGTGTGGTTGCAGTCGTTATGCGAAATCGAAATCGTTCGCATTTTGCCGCCGACGGTGTTTTGGCCGCGTCCCAAGGTGCATTCGGCGATTGTGCGTTTGGATACCAAAATCGGGGCTCATGAATCGTTCGCCGATCTCGACTTTTTTCACGAAACCGTCCGCGCATTGTTTTTTCATCGCCGGAAATTCCTTCGCTCGGTCGTCATCAGTGCGATGAAGGGGCGTTTGGAAAAGTCCGACGTCGATGACATCCTGCAGCATCGCGGCCATGACGCGTCGACGCGGGCCGAGGCGTTGTCGGTGGAAGAAATCCAGGCGCTTGTCGAAGCGATTCGCTTGCGACTGGTCGATCAGACGGCGACTTCTTGACCGGAATACATTTCCAATAGTTGTCCCTGAACCTTGATGGCCCGCATCAGCAACCACAATTGTTCGGGTGAAAAATGGACCGGCCCGTCATCACCAAAGCTTTCGAGTTCGCGTGAGACGGCGGCTTGTTGATCGGTGGCCGCCTCCATGCGAAACACGGTGCTTTGCCAAACATCGCGCAAGCCCGCATCGGTGCCGATTTGGGCGGCATTCGGATCCGCGGTCAGGATCAA
>JBCCRW010000029.1:0-22908 GCA_039201055.1 Planctomycetota bacterium
GCCACCGCATCATCGTCGAAAAATCCACCATTCCGGTTCGTACCGCCGAAACGGTCAAACGCATTTTGGCTGAAAGCTCCGGCGCGGCGACTTTCGACGTCCTATCGAATCCCGAATTCCTGGCCGAGGGGACGGCGATCGAAGATTTGTTGGAACCCGATCGAGTGTTGATCGGTGGTCAATCCTCCGTGGCCATCGAAACGCTCGCGGGCGTTTACGCTCGCTGGATCCCACGCGATCGGGTGCTGACCACCAACTTGTGGAGCAGCGAGTTGTCGAAATTGACCGCCAATGCGTTTTTGGCTCAGCGAGTCTCCTCGATCAATGCGATCAGCGCGCTTTGCGAAGCCACCGGCGCGGACGTCGACGAAGTCGGTCGGGCGATCGGGACGGATTCGCGAATCGGCCCAAAATTTTTAAAAGCCTCAGTCGGCTTTGGAGGCAGTTGCTTTCAAAAGGACATTTTGAATTTGGTGTACCTGTGCGAACACTTCGGGCTCAGCGAAGTCGCCGCGTATTGGGAACAGGTCGTCGTGATGAACGACTACCAGAAGCGACGCTTCGCCGAACGTGTCGTCAAGACGCTATTTAACACCGTTAGCGACAAAAAGATTGCCGTGTGGGGGTTCGCGTTCAAGAAGGACACCAACGACACCCGCGAATCGGCCGCCATTTACGTCTGCCGCGACCTGCTGCGGGAACGGGCGCGGTTGAGCGTCCATGACCCACAGGTTGACGAGGATCAAATTCGGGCCGAAATCACTGCGGCGTGCACCGATATGCAGGGCAACATTTCGGCGTTGGACAAACGCTTGATCGCGGAAAACCTGAGCGTGGCTGACACGGCTGCCGAAGCCGCCGCGGATTCGCACGCGATCGCCGTGATGACCGAATGGGACGCGTATCGTGAGCTGGAATTCGAAGCCATTCACGCGTCGATGCAGAAACCGGCGTTTGTATTCGACGGCCGCAACCTGCTCGATGCCGATCGCCTTGGCAAAATCGGCTTTGAAATTTGTGGAATCGGCAAAGGCGACGGGGCTTAACCCGCCGCCGGCAAAAACGTCTTCCAACTCGCGTATTTCGGATCTTCGACCGACCGAGTAATCAACGGGTTGATTCGTGGCTTGGCCGGCGGCCGCTTCAATCGCATCTTGGCCTGCTTGGGCGTGCGACCGCCCTTCCGGCTGTTGCACCGGAGACAGCAGCAGACGATATTTTCCCAAGTCGTGGGACCACCGTGGCTACGAGGCACGACGTGGTCCAGTGACAACTTTTGGGCGGATTCCGTCTTGCCGCAATATTGGCAAGTGTATTCGTCACGCATAAACAAGTTGCGGCGATTGAAACGAACCGACTGAGCCACCACCTTATCGAAGCGGGTCAACCGGACGATGCGAGGCACCTGCAATTCAAAGCCGACCGCCTGCAAGTATTCCTCGCCGGGTTGCTTCTCCAGCGACGTCAATTGGCTCAGTTCACACCAACTTTCGAAATCGTAGCTGATGTACTGTTCATCCTCGTGAGCGATCACTTCGGCACAATCGCGGTACAACAGCGTCATGGCCCGGCGAACATTGACCACCCGGGTGGCCATGTAAAACCGGTTCAATACCAAAACGTTCGAATCCAGCACGCTTTGTGGCATTGTTGGTTCGTTCCTCTACGACGTCGGAGAAATAGGCCCGTCCTCGAAAACCCGTCCCGCACATTGTAATGCGTCGCGACCGCTTCACGTGAACGGGACACCTGTTGCGGCACGTGGTTCGCATGCGATCGCCGTGCATGTTGTACGTTACTTCCGACCTCAGAACCGTTTGCTTCATCGTTTTTTCACCGTCTGACGCATTTTTCAGGCTTCCAAAATCGTCACCATGGTTTGTCGCCAGCATGTCTGAATGGGTTACTTTTTCGGAATTCATGCCCTACCTGGGCTGGGTTGCGGGCCCCAGCCTGCTGTTGATCGCGCTGGTGTGCTGGTGGTTGAACCTGATCACGGTGCCCGGAAATTGGTTGATGGTGCTGGTCGCGGCGCTGTACGCGTGGCTGTTGCCCATCGACGGGCGTGCGGCAATCGGCTGGCCCACGTTAATCAGCCTGTTTCTGCTGGCGACGGTCGGAGAAATCGTTGAATTTTTTGCCGGTGCCGCCGGTGCTCAACGGGCCGGTGCCAGTCGCCGCTCGATCGTTTATTCGATCGTGGGTTCCATCGGCGGAGCGATTTTGGGTGCCATCATCGGTGTGCCGATCCCCGTCGTCGGATCGTTCATTGCGGCGATCTTGTTTGGCGGCCTGGGCGCGACCGCCGGCGCGTTGTACGGCGAATGGACCGACGGCCGCGAATGGAAGGAGAGCTGGGCGATCGGCCACGCGGCGTTTTGGGGCCGCACGCTGGGCGTGCTGGGCAAACTGATCTGCGGCGGCATCGCCGTGATCGCGCTGTTGGTCGGGCTGCTGCTGTAGCGCCCCCAAACTTCAACGTCTCGCCCAGTTCCAAAGCTTCTGCGAAATCACCGTGATCGCGATGTCCGGGGCGGCCAGTTACACTTCGCGGGTCCACCGACACCTCGCCATCACCGACGACTACGCCAAAACCTGGACGACGACATGGATCCGCTTCACGCCCCACAAACCCGCCGCCGAGTCACTGGGTGCCGTGTCACCGCGCGCCGCTGTGTCACCGCATGCCGCTTGCTCTTGCGAGTCTTCGCAATGGCTGGCTGTTTGATCTTCTTGAATATGCCGTCGGTTCCGGCACAAGAAACAACCGGTTTAACGGCCAACGCAGACCGCCCGACCCACCCAGAACGCCCGAATATCGTTCTGGTGTTGTGCGATGACATTCGCTGGAATGCCCTGTCGTGTGCCGGGCACCCGCACCTCAAGACGCCTCGAATCGATGCCCTGGCCGCCGAGGGGATCTATTTCGAAAACATGTTTTGCACGACCAGTCTGTGTTCGCCCAGCCGCGCGACGATCCTGAGCGGTCTTTACGCACACGCCCACGGGGTCACCAACAACTTTACCGATTATCCCAAGGACCTGGACAGCTTTCCGCGGCGGCTGCAACAGGCCGGTTACAAGACCGCCTATGTCGGCAAGTGGCACATGGGCGAAGACAACGACTTGCCCCGGCCGGGCTTTGACCATTTTGTGACCCATCGTGGCCAAGGTAAATACTTTGACACCGAATTCAACTTCAACGGCCAGGGGCGAAAAGTTGTCAAAGGCTATTACACAACGGTGGTCACCGACATGGCGATCGAATGGATGAAATCCGTCGCCACGGGAGCGACGGGTGCGTCCACCCAATCCCAACCGTTTTGTTTGATGGTTGGTCAAAAGGCGCCGCATAGTTTCTATTATCCTGAACCGAAATATGCCAACGCGTTCGAAGGTGTCGAGGTCAACTATCCGCATTCCGCGTTTCGGCTGGATGGGAAACCCCAATGGATGACCAAACGGCTTAGCACTTGGCACGGAATCTATGGGCCCCTATTCGATTGGCGTAAAAAATTTCCCGATGATCGCGCGGCGGCGGTGACCGATTTTTCGGATATGGTCAAGGCATATTGGGGAACCATTCTTTCGTTGGACGATAGCGTGGGTCGAATGGTCGATCATCTTCGCGAATTCGATAAACTGGATAACACGATGTTCATTTTTATGGGCGACAACGGACTGCTTGAGGGCGAGCACGGGATGGTCGACAAACGGACCGCGCACGAGGCCAGTATCCGGGTCCCCATGATTATTCGGTACCCAAAATGGACCCGTGAAACGGGGCCGCGGCGGGTTGCCGAACAAGTCCTGACGACCGACGTCGCACCCAGCATTCTGGATGCCGCGGGTGCACCGGCGATGCCAAAGATTCACGGTCGATCGATCCAACCACTGGTGCTGGGTGAAGATTCGAGTTGGAGAAAAGAGTGGTTGTATGCGTACAACTATGAGAAACAATTTCCTTACACGCCCAACGTTCGTGCGGTCCGTGGTGACCGCTACAAATTCATTCGGTACCCACATGGCGATGGATCCAAAGATCGACATGTGGCCGAGTTATACGACTTGCAACAAGATCCCGGTGAACTGAAGAATTTGTTCCTTTCAAATGACCATCAAGACGTCGTTGCCGAGATGCAACAACGCCTCGACCGATCCATGGCCGCCGTTGGCCTAACGCCGGACAACGATCCCATGCCGATCGATCAAGGTATCGGCAGTGAACTTCCCGATAAGGCAATCCGTTAAAACACGACACAGATGATTGAACGTATTTTGGTAACCGGCGGTGCCGGTTTTCTGGGCTCACACCTTTGCGAACGCCTGGTCGATCAAGGCCACGACGTCATCTGCCTGGACAATTTTTTTACCAGCCAGAAAACCAACGTCGCCCATTTGCTCGGCCGACCCAACTTTGAATTGCTGCGGCACGACATCACGCTGCCGATTTATTTGGAAGTGGACCAGATTTACAACATGGCGTGCCCCGCGGCACCGGGACACTACCAGTTCAACCCCATCAAGACGATCAAAACCAGCGTGCTGGGATCGATCAACGTGCTTGGTATTGCGAAACGTTGCAACGCAAGAATTTTGCAAGCCAGCACCAGCGAGGTGTACGGTGACCCGGAAATCCATCCGCAGGTGGAAAGCTATCGTGGCAGCGTGAATCCGATCGGCATCCGCGCGTGTTACGACGAAGGCAAACGGGTCGCTGAAACGCTGTTCATGGATTACCACCGCAGCAATTCGGTGGACATACGCATCGTCCGAATCTTCAACACCTACGGGCCACGGATGCATCCCTACGATGGTCGCGTGGTGTCGAACTTCATCCGCCAGGCGATCGCGGGCGAGGACATCACGCTGTTCGGCGACGGGTCCCAAACGCGGTCGTTTTGCTATCGCGACGATTTGGTCGAAGCGATCATTCGGATGATGAACTGCGAAGGCTTCACGGGACCGGTCAATATTGGGAATCCAGATGAATTCACCATCAAACAGCTCGGCGAATTGGTCATCCAGCACACCAAGTCGCCCAGCCGTCTTGTCAACAAGCCGCTGCCGTCGGACGACCCGACGCGTCGCCGGCCGGATATTTCGCTGGCCCGCGAAAAGCTGGGCTGGGAGCCGTCCGTCGCACTCTCGGATGGCTTGAAGCAAACGATCGATTGGTTCCGCACGATCGATTTGTCGGATTATCGGCCGCCAACACCCAATTACAGCTAGCGCGCCCCCTTCCCGTCGGGTTTTGTGCCCCACACCAATTCAACCCGAATTACAGGAACGCGATCCATGAATTCAGACACGGCGACGCATGAATCGGTAATGTCAGCGTCGGTAACTTCGCAGTCAGTGACCTCCCGATCGGGAACGCCGGCCATCGAAATCGAAAAGGTTTCCCACCGGCTCGGTGGCAAACAAGTCATCGATGATTTGTCGCTCAGCATTCCCTCGGGTGCATTGTATGGCTTGATCGGGCCCAACGGGTCCGGCAAGACAACAACGATGCGTTTGATCCTGCGGATTTATAACCCCGATTCGGGCAGCGTCCGCGTGTTTGGCCAGCAGGGCGGTCGCAGCGACCAATTGCGGATTGGATATCTGCCCGAAGAACGTGGCCTGTATCCGCGTATGAGCGTTGAAAAAATTCTGCACTTTTTTGGCAAAATCCGCGGTGTTCCCGATCCGAAGGCCGAGATGAAACGCTGGCTCGAACGTCTTGGCGTCGAAGGTTGGGCGGGAAAAAAGGTCGAACAACTTTCCAAGGGCATGGGCCAGAAAGTTCAGTTCATTGCCGCCGTCATGGGTCAACCGCGACTGGTGATTTTGGATGAACCGTTCAGCGGGCTCGATCCGGTCAATTTGGATCTGTTGCGCGACAACGTCAAACAATTGCGTGACGAAGGCACCACGGTGATCTTGTCCACGCACGACATGGAAGTCGCCCAGGGTATGTGCGACAGCGTGATGATGATTTATGGCGGACGCAAAGTGTTGGACGGAACGCTGTCGGAAATCCGCGAGGGCTACGGTGGCCCGCGCGTACGCGTGCGTTTTGAAGATGGGCAGGCGCCACCGAACGATCTTCCCGGCATCGGCCACGTGGTGACCACACCAACCCATCACGACCTGATTTTGGACGACCTTTCCAAGCGATCCGAGGTGCTGCAACGTTTAGCACAAGCCGGACCGCTGGCACATTTTGAAACCGTCAGACCTTCGCTACACGATATCTTTGTTGACATCGCCGGCGATCGAGCGACATCCAACCCGACGCCGGCATCCGATTTTCGCGCAAGCAATGGAGCGGAAGCATGAACCGAATTTTTGCAATCGCCCAGCGCGAATTGACAGCCATGGTCGTTACCAAGGCTTTCTTGGCGAGCTTAATTTTGATGCCGGTGTTGATGGCCGGTGGTGTGTTGGTGTTACCGCTGATTGGAAAAATCGAAGGCGGCAAGGAACGCAAATTTGCGATCGTCGATCACGGCGGCGGCGAACTTGTCGCCGTGCTGCAGGCGGCCGCGGATGCTCGAAACGCACAAATCGAGCAACAAAAGGAGAGCGATGAAGCGGCCGAGGGCTTGGGTGTTTTGGATGGAAACTCGGACACGTACCGCATCGAAAATGTTGACGCGGCCGACTTCGACGATGCGGGTCGCCTGGAATATTCAAAGCGCGTCATCGACGGCGATCTGTACGCATTTGTCGAATTGCCCAAGACGCTGACGGACAACCCGACCGACGACGTGACGCTGCGCTATGTCAGCACTTCAGGAAACCTATCCGAACTGCGTGGCTGGATTCGCAATGTGCTGCGATTGCATCTGCGTGCCAAGCAGCTGGCCAGCGTGGGTGTGGACGCAAATGTCGTCGCGGCGGCCGAACCCAAGTTCAGCGTGGTCGCGACGCGGCCGTTTGTTCAAAATCCTGACGGGTCCATTTCGGATGCCAAAGAGGAGGACGAGGCCGCGACGATTCTGGCACCGATGGCGATGATGGGCTTGATGTTCTTGGTGATTTTTTTGGCCGCACAACCGATGTTGGAAAGTGCGATGGAAGAAAAGACGCAAAAGATCAGCGAGGTCATGCTGGGGAATGTCAGCCCGAGCGAATTGCTGACCGGCAAACTGCTGGGCAACGTCGCCGGTTCGATGATCGTATTTGCCATGTACGCGGTGGGCGGCTACATCATCTTGTCCAGCTACGACATGACGGACCTTTTGCCGGTTTCCATGATCGGCTGGTTTATCGTTTTTCAGTTGCTGGGAGTATTGCTGTTTAGCAGCGTCTTTATGGTCATCGGTGCCTCGGTGAACCAGTTGAAGGAGGCCCAAAGCTTGTTGATTCCGGTGTGGTTGGTCCTGATGGCACCCTTGATGATCTGGATCGTGATTGTTCGCGATCCCAATGGCATCGTGGCGACCGCGTCGACCTTTTTTCCACCCGCGGCGCCGCTGACCGCGATGCTGCGGTTGGGCACCGGTGCGGCGATCCCCGCATGGCAATTGCCCACCGCGGCGCTCCTGTTGCTGGCCACCACGCTTGTCATCGTGTGGTTGGCCGCGAGGATTTACCGGGCCAGTCTGCTGCGCAGTGACAGCGCGACGACGATCTTGCAAATCCTGCGACGCGCGACCTAACAAACCGCCGATCACCGGTTCGTAGTGTCTAAGGGTGCCCAGTGTCTACGGGTACGCAGTGTCTACGGGTACGCAGTGTCCACGGGTACGCAGTGTCCACGGGTACGCAGTGTCTACGGGTACGCAGTGTCGCGGACGCGCGATACGATCTGGCCATGAGTTTGCCTGACCGTCTCGAACGCATCGTTCGGCCCATCGCCATCCAAAATCTGACGCTGATTCTGGTACTCGGCCAGGCCGCGATGTTCGTGTTGGCTCTGGCCGACCCGGGCATCCCGGTAAAGTCGTCCTTGATGTGGGACAAAGTCTTCGAGGGCGAAGTCTGGCGGCTGGTTTCATTCATTTTTGTGCCGCCCGCATTTGGCTTGTTTTCGATCTTTTATTTTTTCGTTTTCCATTTGGTCGGTACGGCATTGGAAAACGAATGGGGCGACGCGCGGTATTGCGCGTACGTTTACATTGGCATCATCGCGGCGGCGTTGTTCGGATTGATCGATCCCAGTTTTCCGATCAACGCTTTGTTTGTCGAAACCAGTGTGTTCTTGGCCTTTGCGACGCTGGCGCCGAACTTCGAATTTCTATTGATCGTCATTCCGGTGAAGGTGAAGTACCTTGCCTACCTGACCGCAGCGATTTACGCGTTTTCATTTCTGACCGGCGACTGGTTCGCCAAGCTTTGGGTCGTTGTCAACGTGCTGAATTACTTCGTGTTCTTCGGCCGTCACTGGATTAGCGAGGTCAAACGGCGGCGGCGATTTCAAAAATTTCAGGCCAAGACTCGCAAGGCGGAAGCCGACGCCGCCACAACGCCCCGTCATGTGTGTGCGGTTTGCGGAATCAGCAATCTGAATGATCCGACGATGGACTTTCGGTACTGCAGCAAGTGTACGGGCGCAAAAGCGTACTGCGAGAAGCATCTGCGAAACCACGATTGCCGGTAGGGCGTGATGAACACCAGCGTTCACCGCAGCGTGATGCCGGATGAAGTCGTTGCGGCACTGGCCAGCTTGAATCCGAACGTGATTGTCGATGGCACTTTCGGCGGCGGCGGCCATTCGCGTTTGCTGCTGGATCTGCTGCCGCCAAAGCACGACACGGCGTGCATCATTGGCATGGATCGCGACCCGGAAGTCTTCCGTCGAAACGAGCATTCGCCACCGGATCCGCGCATCCACGTTTTTCTGGGCAGCTACGAAGCGGCGCCGCGGGCACTCGAACAACTTGGCTTTTCAAATGCAGACGCCTTGGTTTTGGACCTGGGACTTTCGAGCGACCAATTGGCGTCCGATCGCGGTTTCAGTTTCAACAATGCGGGCGATTTGGATTTGCGTTTTGACCCGGAAACCGGCATTCCGGCATGGCAATGGTTGCAGCGGCACGATGAAAAAGCGATCGCCGATGCGATCTATCAATTTGGCGAAGAACGCTTTAGCCGCCGCATCGCGGCCGAAGTGATCCGCCGGGCACGAGCGGGAAACGCCGTCCGGAGTGTCGCGGATATGGTGGACATTTGCCGGCGATGTGTCCCGCGATCCAAGAACCACGACATCCACCCGGCCACACGCACGTTCCAGGCTTTGCGGATCGCGGTCAATGAAGAACTCGAGATCCTGCGTCGAAGTCTAATGTCTGCACCGGAGTGGATTCGGCCGGGTGGCCGGGTGGTCGCAATCAGTTTTCATTCGCTGGAGGACCGCATCGTCAAGCAAGCCTTTCGGGACGACCCGCGGTACCAGATGATCACCAAAAAGCCGCTGCGTCCGACGCCCGCGGAGGTCCGAACGAACCCGCGATCAAGGAGCGCGAAACTTCGGATCGCAGAAGTCATTGGTTCAGCCGCCGGGCGCGTTCGTGGATGATCAAAGAGTCGACCGGGAGAGGGCGGTTGGCGTTCACTTCCGCCTCGGAGAGGCGGGCGACTCTTCACTTCAGCCTCAGAGAGGCGGGCTACTTATCGAGGCGGCTGCGTCGCGGCTTGAATCTCAAACAGCTTTCGTTTTAACCAGCGAAATTCATCGGCGATCTCGTCTTCAAGTTCTCGGCGTCGCATCGATTCGGGAAGGACCGTCCAGGCATAGGTTTCGATTTCCAAATGCCCCGTAAAGTCGATGCCGATCACGGGATCGATCGCGGCGGCGATCGCCCGGCCGATATCGTCCTGGGTGGTGGTCAAATGGCCGAAGCGATCCAGGAAAATCGGCACATGAAAATGGACCACCCATCGATCGTCCTCGGGAACCTTGGATTCACTTTGTCGAGCCGCCGCGATCGCTTGTGGCAGGTCCTCGGCCAGCCGAAAACCGCCGCCGGAAAAAACTTGACCGGTTTGATGCAGATAGCGGTCCTCGGCAAATTGCGACAATTGCTCGAGTGCTTCGGCGCGGCGCGGAATGGCCATGGCTTGCCAATTGGCCACGATTCCGCTGCTGACCTGGATTTTGGCCAGCCCGATGTTCGCCCGAGCATACTTTCGCAGCGTCTCGGCCTGACTTTCGCCCATCACGGAACTGTGGCAAACATCGTGGCAAACCTGAATGAACTCGCGATGCAACGACTCGGGCAATTCGCTTGCGAAAAAATCAACAATGTCTTCGGCGATGTCCAAAATGCACCCCGGTTCGGGCTCGATCGCCACGATGATGGTTCGGCCCGTTTTGTCGCGTAGACGGGCCAGCCGGTTGGCCAAGTTGCGAAGATTCGCACCGGCCAAGCCCTTCAGTTCACCACTTGAACGCATCGAAACGTCGGTTGGATCCGCGGCGACCGGCCAACCAATGGGCAACGTGCTGATGGAAGCCTTCATCCGGCCCACGGGAAGAATCGCGGCCAAAATTTCGGCAAGCTGCATCGTGTAGTCAAAGCGTGAGCCGTCGGCCCAGGTGGGGCGATAGACGTCGTGTTTGACGACGCCGCTGTGAAAGTTGTCGTAGGGAAATCCGTTGATGGTCAGCGGATCGAGTCCGTTGTCCTCCAAAAAATCCGCAAAACCTTTTGTGTCCGGCAGAATGGCTTGGGCCGCCGAAGCGGGAATCCACAGTCCCACCGGCAAGCGATGGGTGTCCAAGCGCCGCGCGACGCCGCCGGCGTAACGGGCCAAGTTTTCACGTAGGGTCGGCAGATCGGTGCCCGCATGCACGTTGGTGCAATAGGCGACTTCAAGATGTGTGTTGGCGTTCATTCCGGGATCGTACCGTTTTGGGGGATCACGTGGTCAAGACAGAGCGCCGCCAAGCCGAACACCCGCAGCATTTTCTGACCAGCCAGCTAGACTATGCCGGCTACGGTTCACCCAAGCTGCCTATTTACCCTCATCGATTGCGGATCCTCGTGAAAAACCTGCGTACTGTTTTCAACCCGTTGCCGGAATTCTCGACCCTGTCGGCGGGATTACTGCCCGATGCATCGCGTCTTCGCCGTCACTGCATGCGGCTTGCCTGGATGCTGTTGGCCGTGTGCCTGGGAGTCTCCAACGTCGTCGCCCAACCGGTCCCGAATTCAAAATATTCGCCGAAGGACAAGTTTTTTCAGATCGATGCCTGGTTGCCGACGCCCAATCAGTATCGCACCGCATCGGGGGCACCGGGTCCGGAATATTGGCAGCAGCGGGCCGATTATGACATCGACGCGACGATCGACGACACCAAGCAGGTGCTCAGCGCAAAGTTGAAGCTGACGTATCACAACCAGTCGCCGATGCCGCTGAATTACATCTGGATGCAGTTGGACCAGAATCACTTCGAGAAAGACAGCGAAGCGGTTTTGACTTCGCCGGCGCCGCGTTTCGGTTCACAGGTCGGTTTCCGAACGCTTGAGAACATGCTGCACCGCCGCGATTTTGATGGCGGCTACAAGCTGGACGCGGTCACCGGTGCCGATGGCAAAACGTTGAATTACACCGTCGTGAAAACGATGATGCGAATCGACCTGGACAAGCCGTTGTTGCCCGGGCAAAAGACCGTCGTGAACGTCGATTATCACTTCAACATTGTCAACGCACGCAAGATCCGTTCGCGTGGTGGATTCGAATACTTCGAAAAGGACGACAACTACCTGTACGAAATGGCCCAGTGGTTCCCGCGAATTGTCGCGTACACCGATTACCAAGGCTGGCAGCACAAGCAATTCCTCGGCCGCGGCGAATTCACGTTGGAACTGGGTGATTACCGGGTTCGCATCACCGTGCCGGAGGACATGATTGTCGCGGCGACCGGCGAACTGCAGAATGCACCGGAGGTATTGACGGAAGAACAAAGGGCCCGTTTGAAGGAAGCCCAAACCGCTCGGCGACCAATGTACATCGTGACGGCGGACGAGGCCAAGGAGAACGAGAAGACCAAGCCGGAAGCGGGAAAAACGAAGACCTGGGAATTTGCCGCCAAGAATGTTCGCGACTTTGCGTTTGCGGCCAGCCGCAAGTTTGCCTGGGACGCGATGGGCGTCGAGATCGGCGACCGCGTCGTGCTGGCGATGAGCTATTTCCCCAACGAAGGAAACCCGTTGTGGCACCAATACAGCACCGAGGCGGTCGGCCACACCTTGGAAGTTTACGGGAAGTATTCGTTCGAATACCCGTACCCGGTCGCGATCAGCGTCAACGGGCCGGTCGGCGGCATGGAATACCCGATGATTTGTTTCAACGGCCCACGTCCAGAAGAGGATGGCACTTACAGCCGCGGCACGAAGTACGCGTTGATCTCGGTGATCATTCACGAAGTCGGGCACAATTTTTACCCGATGATCATCAACAGCGATGAACGCAAATGGACCTGGATGGACGAGGGGCTGAATACGTTCCTGCAGTTTTTGACCGAGCAGGAATGGGAGGAAGGTTATCCTTCACGTCGCGGCGATCCGGCCAACATTGCTTCGTACATGCGAGGCGGCAGCCAGCGGCCCATCATGACGGGCAGCGAAGAAATTCTGCAGTTCGGTGCAAACGCTTATGCCAAGCCGGCCACGGCATTGAATATTCTTCGCGAAACCATCTTGGGACGCGAGTTGTTTGACTTTGCGTTCAAGGAGTACGCACGACGCTGGCGTTTCCGTCGTCCGACGCCCGCCGATTTCTTCCGCACGATGGAGGATGCTTCGGGGGTGGACTTGGATTGGTTTTGGCGAGGCTGGTTTTATAGCACCGACCACGTCGACATTGCCGTGACCGACTTGGAGTTGTTTGTCATCGACAGCGGTGATCCCGAAGAGGCTTCGGAGCGTCGTCGCAAGGAAAAGGCGGAAAAGGAGCCGACGATGTCGGCCGAACGCAACAAGCCGCTGCCCAAGCGAATTGAATCACACACCAACCTGGTCGATTTTTATAACAGCGACGAATACGACGAATTGTCGGTCAGCGAGTCGGAGCGGAAGTCGTTCCAGAAATTTTTAGATTCGTTGGATGACGACGAGCGAAAGTTGCTGCGTCGGAGCACTAATTTTTACGTCGTCACGTTCGAGAATCGTGGCGGTTTGGTGATGCCCATTATCTTCCGACTGTATTTCGAAGACGGCAGCCAGGAACTGGTTCGGATTCCGGCGGAAATCTGGCGAGCCAACAGCGACAAGGTTTCGAAGATGATCATGACCGAGAAAACGATCACTCGAATTTTGTTGGACCCGCGGAGTGAGACGGCGGACACGGATGTGTCCAACAATCATTTTCCGCCGAAATTGGTCCCCTCGCGTTTTCGGCTATTCAAGAGTTCGCGTCGTTCGACCAACGACATGCAAAGGGCCAAGCGGGAAAAGGAAGCGGACAAGAAGGAGGACGACGACGCGAAAAAGGACGCGGGTGAAAAGGAGTCCGAGGAAGTGAAGTCGGAAAAGCCCACCGAGGAAGCGTCGGACGAAACCAAGGATGCGAAGGAGGAGGATTCCAAGTCCGCTGAAGAGGCCAAGGAGACCGAGGAATCCAAGGAGACCAAGCCGGGCGAGGAACCCAAGCCAGCCGAAGGGTCTAAGCCGGCTCCAAAGTCTCCGTCGGACAAGCCCGGCAAATAAGTGCCGGAGGCACGGCGTCCAGCAGCCCGTTCCTGCCGTCGCTGCGCGACTTTGATTCGTCTCTGGTTGGCAGACCCCGGACTTGCGTCCGGGGCTACAACCTGCCGTGCCTTCGGCACTGGATTCCGCGTTCCGCCGACAGTGTCTTTATCCGATAAAATGATTGGATGCATGATTCGGTGCCCCGGTCGCTCTCCTATCGAACCCGACTGATTCTGCTGATCGCGTTCTGTTGCGTCGGCTTTTTGGTCGCCGATTTACTGACGCCATGGTGCTTTGAATCGCCGGTGTTGGCGATGTTGGCACTTGGGATCGTCACCGCTCAGCTGACTGTGATTTGTATTTGGGGCACGCTGGTTCGCGGCACGTTTTGGATTCGTCTTCCCTGGACGTTCCTCCTGCTCATGTTGTCCTGGTGTGCGTTGGCTGCCGGGACGGCGTTTTCAGGCAGTCGGACCGATCCCGATGACTTGTTGGGTATCGGGCTCATCTGGATCCTTGGATTCATCACCAGCTTTATTCCGTTGAAGATTGCCGCGCTTTGTTTTCGGTGGCAATTCGTGCAAGTCGCCGATGAATCCGCAAGCGGTCACGATACCGCGTATACGATTCGTGACATCATGATCGGCACATTCCTGCTGGCACTGTCGATGTTGGTCGGTCGGTTTCTATTGCTGGGTCAGGAGGTAAGCTTGAGTCGAGCCTTGCGATCAACACCGTTGTATGATCTTCAATTCACTATGGTGTTGATGATTTATGGCGTGGTTAGCCTGTTGATCAAGTTGCCCTGCATTTGGATCGGTTTGGCCGAAGCGAGGGAGATGATCCGTACGCGGGTTCTGCAGTGGTTCGTCTACTGTTTCGCGTTGGTCATCTTTGAGTTTCTGTTGCTGATCGCTTTGGTCGGGCCCCCTGGCCCAAGCGGTGGGGAGGTCTTTTTCGGGTTGATTCTTGGCCACCTGTCGATGGGCGGCATCATGCTGGGCTTATGCTTTGCCCTACGCGGTCTCGGCTATCGCCTCGAGCGAGCGGGCGGCGTGATTTAATAGCACCGCAGCGCAACTAACAATCGAGCGTGATCCAGCGGTGGTTGCTGGGCTGCGTCCCCCGGCGACGATGATTGGAAACGAGCGCCGGCATCCAGAGCAATGAATCGACCAAATCAATCAGGGTTTGCGGGTCGATTGGACGGAACAGACAGCGTGTCGCCACCGTCATTTTTTCCGCTTTGTATTCCAAACCCGCCCACGAGGATTCCGCGAGCAAAATTGCGGGAATCCGTTGCAGGTCGTCGCGTTGGCGAAGTTTGGTGAGCACGTCCAAGGCAAGATTGGCATCGCGTCCGACGTCAAAGACGGCCAAGTCGGGCAAGCCCAAGTCGAGCGATTGCCACACGGCGCCAGGCTGTTTGGCACAAACACAACGATGACCGGCGTGGTGCAAAGCACCGGCGGTCGCGAGCAGCGACACCGCGTCACCGTCCCACACCAAAATGTTTCCGCCGCCGGGACGCTTTCCATCCCGATGGCTGGCATCGTGACGCAAGAGGTGAGCCCGATTTTCCATCCGTGAAGATCTCCCGTGAAATGGCCAGGCCGGCAAGCGGCACTACATTTGATCAATCGATTTGTTGACCTCGCCGACGACCCAGCGAAGCGTGTTTTGGATGCGGTCGCTGGTTCCCAACCGGTCACCCAGACCCGGTAGAGCCAACAGCAGAAATAGTCCCAAGACGAATCCGCCGTAGGCGGTCGCCGAGACACTTGGATTGGCATAGCGAACGCCGCCCATCCGCACCAAGAGCGAACGTCGGATGGGTTCGGGCGGAGTCAGGTCGCGGAGCCTTCGCAGACCGATTTGGACGTGTCCATCGGGCGAATTGAAAAACCATTGCGGGTGCACTTCGATGGACGCCCCCTGGTGTTCCAAAATCCAGGGCTTGCCAACCTTTAGCTTCCGGGCCTCTTTGGGGCCCACCAGGATGGTGTACCCGTCGATCGACGTTTCCTGGACGCCGGCACGAAACTTCCGTCGTCCCGCGCGGACGTGGGCGTTGGAAAGTTCATTCGGGACTTGGCAGCGGAAGTAGCCGGGTTCGGTTGTTTCCATGGCGGACAAGGCAATCAACGTTGGGGGAAAAGCCCAGATCCCGCAACGACGTGAAACAACCGCGCGCATTTCCCCAAGTGCCCGCGGAATGAATCGGTTGCCGGATTCCGGAGGACCCGTGCCGAACGACGACAAACGGAGTCACTACCGGAACGCTACCCGACGAATATCACATCGGCCCGCCGGACAACAGGAATTTCGCCAACTCGATCCGTTCACGCTGGTAAACCTTTCCGGCCAAACCCTTTGCTCGGGTCGTAGGGTTGCCCACCCCAATTGACCGCCGCGCACGGCGTCATTTTCGCACCTTGCACGAACGTCGCCGTCGATGCAAATCGATAGGCGTCGGCATTGCAGGGAAGCGATCGGCCAAATTCAAGGAAGAGCGTTTGGACCATGTTTTTGCGATTGCATCGACTGGGCAAGGCAATCCGATTTTTCGGATTGCTCGTGCTGGGCCTTGGCGTATCCACGGCGCATGCAGACCCACCCAAGGCGATGCGGTGGATCGACAACCCCGTCGCCCAGCCGCGGTACAACGATCCGTTTCACCCCGCCGGTTTGTTCCATCCAATCGCCGGCGATTCGGACTCCCTGCTGAGTGGTGATGAACTGCTGAGTGGTGATGAACTGCTGGGGCGCGATCCGTTGCTGGACGTCGGGCCGAAGCCGGCTTCCAAAGACAAAAATTCGGAGGATTCAAAGAACACGAAAGACGATCCCCACGTGGGCCTGTGGGCCGAAGGCGTTTACCCATCCGCTGAAAGTTGCCGCAAGTGCCACCCGCGGCAATATGAACAGTGGCGCAGTAGCGGCCACGCGTACGCGGCGATATCGCCCATGTTCCACAGGTTCGAAGACGCGATGGCAAAATACACGCAGGGCACCGTCGGAGCCTTTTGCGTTCGTTGCCATTTGCCCGTTGGCACGCAATTAAACATGCCACGTCACGCGAGCATTTTGGATGCACCCAAAGTCGTTCGTGAAGGCGTCACGTGCATCGCGTGCCATCGCATCAACGAGCACTACGGTCGCAGCAATGGCGATCGCCGCATCGAACCGGGCGACATTCACGCTCCCGTGGGTCGCGCCGGCAACGGCCAGGGTTTGGCGCACGCGTTGTCCAAAGCCGAATCGCTGAAACTGAAGACGCGTGCCGACCAGGGCGGTCCCGGGCAAGACATTCATGCAGGCAGTTACTTCTTTAAGCCGCTGACCAACAGCGACGTCTGCGTTTCATGCCATCAGGTCGCCGTGCACCCGGGCATTTGGTTGGAGGTCGTCCACGCGCAATATCGCAGTGGCCCGGCCGCGGCAAAAGGAATTTCCTGCCAGCAATGTCACATGGGTGCATCGCCCGGCAAAGCCGAAGGCTACGCGCTGGGCCACGCGGCGGAGATTTCGGGCAAGCCCTACGGTGACCCGCGGCCGGTGTCCAATCATTCCTTTTGGGGACCCGGATTCTCCATCGCTCATCCAGGCCTATTCCCGCATTCGCCGGACAACGATCGTTACCACCCGGCCGATTGGTTGAAATTCGACGTTTCGGCGGGATGGGGGACACCCGATTTTGAAAAGCACGCCCCCGAGGATCATCACTTCCCGGCGCCGTGGAATTCCACCGACGATCGCCGCGACGCCCGCAAAATTGTCGACAAGAACCTCGCGGCCGTGCAACTCAAACGGGCCAAGGCGGTCGCCACCATGGAAGCGGGCTTGGATGTGAAAGGCCCCTTCTTTTACGGCACTCCCAAAGCCAATCGCGGCCTGACCATTGCCTACAAAGTTTCCAACACAAGCGAAGGGCATAATTTGCCCACCGGTTCGCTGGGCGCCCAACCCCAACTGTGGCTCAACGCCGTGTTGATCAATCCAGACGGTGACCGCGTTTGGGAAACCGGCTATCTGGATTCCGGCGCCGACTTGTGCGACATGCACAGCCGTGATGTGGCGACCGGTCGGATCGCGGCCGACCACAGTCTGTTCAACTTGCAAACCAAGTTTCTGATCAACAACATTCGTGGCACCGATCGCGAAGCCGCCTTGCCGCTCAATTTCAGCTTGGATCAATTGGCGTTCCTGCGTCCCGGTGCGGTCCCACAGACCGTGCTGAATCATCCACCGCTGATTCGCATGGAGGCGCACAGTATCGCGCCGCTGGACCACCGCATGGCAATGTACCATTTGCCGCCGGAGGCACTGGCCAAGCCGGGCTGGTATCGGTTGAGCGTGCGGATGCGAAGCCGTACCGAACCGATGTATTTCATGCGGCAAATCGGCAGCACCCCCGAAATGATTCGGCGGATGAATGAGAACATGCTGGATCTTCGCGTTCAAAGCCGAACGTTCCTGGTGCGTTGATGCTGCGGATTGGGCTTCCCAGAATCGATCGGCGGGTCATCCGGTACACATGGATCATGTGTTTCTGGGCCGCCATGAGCGTGTCCATGTGGGCCGGCAAACCCAAACGACTTGCTCCGGTGCAACCCTCGGCCAATCGCCCGACAACCGGCTGGGACAAAGCATCGATGTGGCAATCCTTGGCCGACTCGGTGCCCGGTGGCCGACCCGAGGTGGTGCCCTGGCGCCCCCGATTCGACGCTGCTGTATCCCGTGACGAAACTGCTGCGTCCCGCGACGAACCTTTCTTGCACAAACCGGTTTTCAACGCAGCCACCTTCGATGGTGCCGAACTTGATTCGTCGGTGCTCGATCCGCAAGCGATTTGGACGAATGACTTTTCACCCACCCGTCTATTGCTTGGCGACCCGGCGACCCGAGCGGATCGGGAAACGGACGTCTATGCCGGGAAGCGTCCGGTGCCCACCCAGCGGCCCTGGATCGAATGGGGACGGCCCTTTTACGGGACCGGAATCACTCCGCCGGGCATCGATTGGTTCGGTCGCGAAAATCTATTACGACCCCGATTCTATTTGTATGGCGACCTTCGCACGGGGATCGCCAGCGGCCGCAATGCCGCCGCGAGAATCGACAACGCCGCCAGTCGGTTGAATTTGGATGCCGATTTCCAAATCAGCGATAGCGGCCGCTTTCACACCTTTGTCGGGCCGCTGGATGAAGGCGGCGCCTTCACACGTTGGGAATTCGTTTCGGGTGACTTGCGGTTTCGCAATGAAATCGACTTTACGCCGGTGACCGCATTCTATGAGGGAGACCTGGGTGTTTGGGGCGGCACGTTGCGGGGTGAAAGCTCACGCCGCGAACTACCGTTCACGATGGGTTTGGTACCGTTGTTGTTCCAAAACGGCATCTGGATGGAGGACGCTGTGACCGGGGCGGCTTTCGCACTGCCGGCCCGCCACAGTCGTTTGTTGAACTGGTCCAACTACGACGCGACGTTTTTTGCCGTTTTTGATCAAATCAATTCGCCGGCTTTTGGGGCGGACGATTCGGCGGCCCAGGCCTTTGGGACCGCATGGTTTATCGAAGCCTACGGTGGCTACATCGAATCCGGTTACGCCTATCTTCGCGATCGCAATCTGGATCGACGCAGCTACCACAACGCCACGATCAGTTTCACGCGGCGTTACTTTCATCGCATCAGCAACGGCATTCGCGTGATTATCAACGCCGGCCAGGATGGCCCCAAGGACCAGCGCACGGCCGACGGCGGCTTGCTGTTGATTGAAAACAGCTGGATCACGGCCAATCCGTTAACCGTGGTTCCCTACTTCAATTTGTTTTACGGTTGGAACCGACCGCAAAGTGTCGCGCGGGCGGGTGTCTCCGGTGGAATCCTGCGCAACACCGGTATCAATTTCGAAACCGATGGACTCAATGGTTACCCAACACTGGACCCGACCGGTGCCGACACGGCGGGCTTTAGCGTCGGTGTGGATTTGATTGGCGATGCCCTGGATCGTCAGTGGATTGTCGAGGCCACGTATCTGACCGAGCACGGAAATTCCAACACGCTGGTCGATGGGGATCAGTACGCCTTGGGAACGCGCTATCAGTTTCCGATTTCGCACCGCAGCATCATTCGAACGGATCTGATGTACGGTTGGCGGGGCGATTTGGACGATATCTACGGGACGCGTTTGGAGTACCGCTGGAAGTTTTAGGGTGCCAGCGTTTCCCAATCACGCCACAACCATTTCAACGATTCCGGAAAAATGGTTCCGGCATGCTTGCCGTTGTGCTTTCCGTCACCAAAGACCAATTTGTAATCGTAGTCCCGGTAGGCGAGCGCTTTTGCCATTTGTCGATTGGCAAGCGGCCAGTTTCCAAAACGATTGTCCAGGTCGTTTTCGCCGTCCTGCAAGAACACGCGGAGCGGTCGTTTATCCTGCTTGCGAATCATGGGCGGGTAATTGTGACCGCCGCGAATGTCGACAAAGCTTCCGATGTGGCTGAGCACCTTGCGAAACGAATCCGGGTGATGCCAGGCGACACCAAAGGCACAAATGCCGCCGGATGAATTGCCGCAGATCGCGCGAAGATCCGGGTTGGTGGTCAACTTGTAATCTTTGGCGATCACCGGCAGCAAATCTTGGATCAAAAAATCGCCGTACGCTGGGCTGACGGTGTCGTATTCGACGCTGCGATTGTTGGTGCCCTGGTTCCAGCCTCGCTTTTCCGGCAGCCGGCCACGGTTACCCGGGTCGACCATCACGGCGATCGTGATCGGCATGTCACCGCTGGCGATCAAATTGTCAAACACGATGGGGACACGAAAGTCGCCGGTTTCCTTGACGAACGCGTGGCCGTCTTGAAACACCATGAGCGCCGCCGGCTGACTGCCGTCATACTGGGCCGGCACGTAGACGTTGTAGCGTCGCTGGGTGCCTTCAAAAACGCTGGAATTTTCCAGCCGATGCGCCGTGACCGTTCCCTTGGGCACATCGGGTTTGCGAATCGAATCGGGGCCGTGGCGGTAGTCTTCCGCATTCACGACAAGCGGGAAAAGCAGGATCGGCAGCAAAACGGCTAATCGTGGAAGGCGAATTCGGGGTGGGTGCATTGCAGGCGTGTCGGAATGGGTGGGGCGTGGGCGGGTCATCAAACGAGCTTGCAGTTTACTTCAACAGATACCGCCGCTTGCGTAGACTCCCCCCGCCGGGACACGATCGCGGGTCCGCTTTGCAACGATTTCAATAGGGTGATTGACGATGGAGTTCCGACGTCTGGGACACAGTGGTTTGGTGGTCAGCGACATTTGCATGGGCACGATGACCTTTGGAACGCAGTGTGACAAAAAAATCTCGCACGCCATCTGCGATCGGGCCTATGACGCGGGCATCGACTTCTTTGACACCGCCGAAATTTACCCGGTGCCGCCCAGCGAGGAGAAGGTCGGGCAAACCGAGGAGATTTTTGGCAAGTGGCTGAAGACCAAGCCACGCGATTCGGTTGTGGTGGCGACCAAGGTGACCGGACCCGGACACGGTTGGTTCAAGCCACCGCTGCGTCACGGCAAGACCGCCATCGACGCCCATCAAATTCGCAAGTCTTGTGATGAATCGCTGCGCCGCATGGGCACCGATTACATCGATCTGTATCAAATTCATTGGCCCGATCATGGGATGCCCTACGAAGAAGTGCTGGGCGCGCTGACGGAGCTTCGCGACGATGGCAAGGTTCGCGTTATCGGTTGCAGCAACGAAACCTGCTGGGGCGTGATGAAAAGCTTGTGGGCGGCGGATACCTATGATCTGGATCGCTATGAGACCATTCAAAACAACTTTAGTTTGATCAACCGCCGGTGCGAAAGCGAGCTTGCCCAAGTGTGTCGCCGCGAGCAAATCAGTTTGCTGCCCTATTCGCCACTGGGCGGCGGAGTGCTGACGGGAAAGTACAACGACGGCCCGCCGGCGGGCGGGCGTTTCACCGAATACCTGACCAGCGGTGGTGAACGGCAGCAACGGATGGCCCGCCGTTTCGTCAATGACCGCTCGATCGAAGCCACGATTCGATTGGGCAAGATTGCTGAATCGATTGACGTCAGCGTCACCGCGTTGGCTGTTGCGTGGAGCCGCCAGCATGACTTTGTCGCGTCCACAATCATCGGTGCCACCACCGTCGCGCAGCTCGATGAATCCCTCGAGGCGATCGACTTGATCTTGGACGACGAAACGCTGCACCGAATCGATCAAGTCGAAGTCGATATCCCGTTGCCCATGACCGAAGATGGGCTACGAAAGCTGTAGCGATAGCATCGGCGTCTCATCAACTCGCAGCGTCGTTAAGGACACTCGTACAGGCGTTAAAGACGGTACCACCGGTCCGCCAAATGAAATATCGGTCTGGGTTTTGACGCCGCACCCGCCGCCGACCGGATTGATGAACTAGCGTCGGGCTCATGCCTGATCACTCGCATGACCGCTCGAAAACACCCGTCTGGGCACCGATCGGAGCCTCTTTGGGCGAGCGTATTCGTGGCATCACGCTGGCAGCGGCGATGGTCGTCTTTTCGGTGCTATTTTGCGATTCTGCTTCGGCGGATTGGTTGACCTACCCGAGTACGTATTCGCACGACACCGTGACCGGACAACGCGTTGCCCAGTACTCACCGATTGCCGCGCCGACGACGGCCGTTGCGGCGCCGCTTCGCGTGGGCGGATTCAACCATTTCCGCAGCTCGCTGCAGTATGGAGCTTCCGCGGATCATTATCATCGCGTCGAATCCTTTGGGGCTCCGGTGCAACCGTATGGTCAGTGGAGATTTCCGTTTCGACCGTTTTCGACGCCGTACCCGAACTGGGGTCCACCCTTCGCGGGTGTGGGTGCCAACATCCAACTTTTCGGTGGTGGCAATCAGCTTGGTGGTGGCAATCCACTTTCGGCAAACCGCTGGGGCAATGGGTATCAGCCGGGCTTACCGCCTGGCGGATTCATTGGCCGTCCCGCGATTCCGGGAAATCCAATCGGCGGGGCCGCGCCATTGTTCCAAAATCCACAGGCAAGCCCCTTCAACCCGTACCCGCTGTCGCCGGGAAACCCCACCACCGTTCCGCCGTATTTTGACGGCAGTTATCCGATTCTTCGAAATTAGTTTCACGCGGATCCCTCGAATTCGTTTCACGCTTCGCGCTCATCAAAGCCGAACGAACCTGCCGAAGTAAGACGAAACTTGGCAAGGGTTGCTTCATCAACCCTCTTGTTTCGACAAGCGAGGATTGGTTATCGCCAATCC
>JBCCRW010000030.1:0-22387 GCA_039201055.1 Planctomycetota bacterium
GATCCATCCTGGCTGTTGCCCTGATTGCCCATTTGCGTCACGACGCCGGAGCTCTTGGCAACCTCGCGCATCATCCGGGCTTCGCCGATCGACCAAGTCAGCGGTTTTTGGCAATAAACGTGTTTGCCCATCGACATCGCTCGCACGGCCGCGCTGCAATGCGTGTGATCCGGCGTGCTGACGGAAACCAAATCGATACGGTCTCCCATCGCATCGAACAGGTCACGGAAATCTTGAAACGTCTTGGCATCGGGATACATCCGTTGCTTCTTCTTCAATTCCTTGCCGTCGACATCGCACAGGGCAACGACCTCGGCTCCGGCCCGCTTCAAATCGTCTGTGTCCGAGGAACCCTTGCCGCCAACGCCGATGCAGGCGGCCGCCAATCGCTGATTCGGCGTTTCTTCGGCGTGCAGGCGGGCGGGTCGGCTGGAGGTCCAAAACCCAACGCCCGCGGCGCCCAGGGCGGCGGAACTTTGAATGAAACGGCGACGCGAGGGTGATTGTGTCATGAGCCAGTGGAAATTTTGGGGAAACCGGAATTTCGAAAGTTCCGGAAACTGAAAGAGAAAAACAACACGAGCCCCGTGGACCGTAACCCAGACTCGCAAAGGTGTCGATGTGACCCCTATAGAATAACAGTGGTGTCGGCTGCGGTCATCAATTTGGCGGTCGCTAAAGCGAAAGATTCATTTTGCAATCATGCCGCGAGGATCTAGCCCGTTCTCGGGTCCCGCTGGCCTTCCGAAAACCAACTGCATTTAAGGATTCCGATGATCCGCCAAAAACGATTCGCCGCTCATTTCGTGTTGGCATGCCGGGCCGCGATTTGGCTTGGACTCGTGGTGTCCGCGTTTTTGGGCCCCGCAACCGTCTGGGCCCAAGAAACGGACGGCAAGCGGAGCCGCAGTGTTGGCGATGCGTCGCCGGTGATGCTGCAGATGATTCGTGATGACGCGATCCACGAGGAATTGGATTTGCAAGCCAACCAACGTGAGCAGATTCTCAAAGTGCTTGAGACTGTCGATCCACCGTGGTGGCGAGCTCGAAACTTTCCCGCCGAAAAACAGAGCGTTGCGATCGCGGAGCTGAACACCGAATTGCGGCGACGCCTGGGCGGCGTGTTGCAACCACGCCAGTACAAGCGGCTCCAGGAACTGTGCCGCCAGGCCAAGGGGACGCGGATGTTTACGGACGACGATGTCGCTGAAAAACTCGGAATCAGCGCCGGCACCGTCAACGAGCTCAAGCGTGTTTACCAGACCAACGACGAACGTTCGGCGAAGTTGCAGAAGGAACTAAACGAAGGCAAGCGTCCGGCCAAAGAGGCCAACGAGGCACTGCAACAGATCAAGCAGGACGAGCGACGGCAGGTGCTCGCACTGCTGGATAAATCTCAGCAATTGCGGATTGGTGAATTGACCGGCAAGCCCTTCAACTTTCGTGTCGTCAAACGGATGTATCCGCTGGCGCCGGAGTTGAAGTTCGACGATGCTTCGTGGTTGCAGGGCGATCCAGCAACCCTGCGTTCGCTACGCGGTAAAGTCGTCGCGGTGCATTTTTATGCGTTCCAGTGCTACAACTGCGTCAATAATCTTCCGCACTACAACAAGTGGCATCGCGAATTCGCCGACGACGGACTGGTCGTCATCGGTATCCAAACGCCGGAATTAAGCCGCGAGCGGGACCCAAAATTGGTGTTGGCGGCTGCAAAAAAACAGAGCCTTGAATATCCGATTTTGATGGACGCGAACAAAGCCAACTGGGATGCTTGGAGCAACACGATGTGGCCCAGCGTCTATTTAATTGATAAGAAAGGTTACATCCGACGCTGGTGGCAGGGCGAAATGAATTGGAAGGGAAACAACGGCGAGGAGCAAATGCGGCAAACCATCCAAATGCTGCTCGACGAACCCGCTTGAACGTCCGCGGCTCGGGTTATGATTGGAGGTCGACATGACCGCTTCCCTCCAATTTGATCCATTGTGCCGAGATGCGTGTGGCTTCCCCAAAACGAAATCCGAACGCTTCCGAAGCGACGCGGTGCCGATTGTTTATGGCTCCCGGCCGACTGCTCGCATTGGCCGCGGTTTGTTTCCTGGCGACATCGGCGGCGATTCCCAACACTTCGTTTGCCGATGAAACGGCCGCCGCAGATGAAGCTGCGTCTGCCGATGAAGCTGCGTCCGGCGATGACGCGGCCGAACAAGCGGTGGCCGCCAAACCGACAAGCGCCAAGGGCTGGACGACTGACTTGGATTTCTTACCCGACGGCGGCATCGTCGCGGCGACCGCCGACGGATTGCTGCTTAGGCCCGCCGCGGTTCTGCGCCTGGAAATGGACAGCGACGGCGAACCGAAGAAACTGTACGAGCACCCCGCCGCCGTCTGGGCGATCGCCGTGGTCGACGACGGGAAGAAGATTGCCAGCGTTGATTATCGCGGCAACTTGGCGATTCACGATTTGGAATCCGGCGACACCCAGCTGCATGACAAGGCCACGCGACGCTGGGCCAAAATTCTGTTGCCCACGCCGGACTCGAAATCTATCGTCGTTGGGAACGAAGCGGGCGAGTTGATCGTGTGGGATTTGGCTGCCGGCAAAGTTAGCAAGGAACACAAGGTCGATGACGCAATTCTGAATTCAGCCGCCTGGTCGCCCACACGCGACCGTTTGGCCCTTGCCGATGGCAGTGGACGGGTGCACGTCCTGTCGTGGCCAAGTTTGAGCGAAACGATGTCGACGAAAGTGGGCGTGGGCGGGGCAACCAGCGTCGCCTTCTTCAACGACGAAACGCTGTTGGTGGGCAGCGAGGATCGGCGTTTGTATCAGGTCACCATGGCGAAGGATGCCGAACCGGCCGTCAGCGAACTGATCCGGTGCAACGATTGGGTGACATCGATCGTGGTGGACAACAACCAAGCTTGGGCGGGTGATCTAGCCGGTCGCGTTCATCATTTGAGTCTTGGGAAAACGGAGGTCGAGGAAATCGAGAGCGGTATCTGGCGTCTCGGGCGAGCGAATGGAAGATGGTACGCGGCAACTCGCGAACATCTTGTCGTCGCACAAGTGACGGATGTGCCGAGCAGCGAAGATCCGGAAAATGACAAGGCGGCCGGAGAAGAAGAGTCGGCGTCAGGAAACCCGTAAGTAGCTGGACTTCGCCAGAAGCCGGAAATCCAGGGCTCGTAGGTAGCTGGACTTCGCCAGAAGCCGGAAATCCAGAGCCTGTAGGTAGCCGGACTTCGCCAGAAGCCGGAAATCCAGAGCCTGTAGGTAGCTGGTCTTCGCCAGAAGCCGGAAATCCAGGGCCCGCAGGTAGCTGGACTTCGCCAGAAGCCGGAAATTCAGGGCAGTTCCGTATTCAGGCGAACATCAACAATCGAATGGGAAAACGGTACGAGTCCCAAGCCCATCACGCTGATGAGTCGCAAGAAGAAACGCAAACGAACGCCATCGTCGGTGCCGCAGGCGGGGATGCCGGCACCGCGTCCGGGTGTCGATGCGTCGTCGCCAACCGATGCAACATCATCGCCGCTGCAATATGTCGTTCGATGCGGTTCGATGCGTCGTTTGGGCGTGATGGATTCGCCAACGACATTTCGATACGGCGACGAGGTCGTCGCGCGAACCGATCGCGGCGTGGAAATTGGCACCGTTCTGTGCGAGGCCACACCGGCGGCCATCGACGCCATGCCCGAAACGACTCAGGGCAGTATCGTCCGCAGAAAAAACGCCGACGACGCGCGGCAATGGCGGCATTTGCAAAGTTTGATCTCGGACGATTTGACCATTTGTCGACGCCACATCCAGCGGCTCGGCTTGGCCATGAAATTGGTCGAAATCGAGCGGATTTTGGGCGGCGAAAAATTGGTCGTTTACTACACCGCCGAACAACGCGTCGATTTTCGACAACTGGTCCGTGATCTGGCTCGTGAATTCAAAACGCGAATCGAAATGCGTCAAATTGGCGTTCGCGACGAGGCGAAATTGTTGGCCGATTACGGGGACTGCGGGCAACCGATCTGTTGTTCGCGTTTTCTCAGCAAGATGCCTCCCGTTTCAATGAAAATGGCGAAAATACAGAAGGCGACGTTGGACCCGACAAAAATTTCGGGCCGCTGTGGCCGACTAAAATGCTGTTTGAGGTATGAATTTGAAGGGTATCAAGAGCGGGCCAAGGAACTGCCGCCGGTCGATTCACGCGTTTTGACTCGCGAGGGTTCCGCGGACGTCGTCGCGGTCGATATCCTGAGCGGGCAGATATCGGTCCGCAACGAAGACGGACGTCGCTACATGATCGGATCGGGCGACATCATTTCCATTCAAAAGGGCAACTCCTAAGTCGATGACCACGCCACTGCAAGCGATGCGAAAATTGCTGAAGGAAGACGATCGGTACAAGATCGAGGCCTATCAGTTCATTCGTGAAGCACTGCAATACGCCAATGAGAACTCGATAGGCTTTGCCGAAACGAAATCGCATGATGACGGCGGCGAAACGGCGACTCGCCACGTTTCCGGGCAACAGCTGTGCCAAGCGTGTCGCGAATACGCCGTCGAACAATACGGCTTTCTGGCCAAAATGGTGCTCGGCAGCTGGGGCATTCGTTCGACCAGCGACCTGGGCGATTTGGTTTACAACCTGATCAAAATCGGCCAAATGCGGAAAAGCGAAAACGATCGACGCGAGGACTTCAACGATGTCTTCGAATTCGATTCGGCCTTTGAGCCGCAGTTTGAACTGGTCCCCATCGACGAAGAATAAAGCAACGCCGCGGGATTGGAACGCTATTCGTCGTCCACCGGCACCACGTCGACGCTCACCCGCAGCGTCGTCGTGCCGCCGCCCAAAACCACCCCGCGAAAGGGCGTCACGTCGGAATAATCCCGGCCCACCGCGATCGGGATGTGATCGGTTGTCGCGGCGCAGGCGTTGGTCGGATCAAAATCAATCCAACCGATTTGTGCGCCCGCATACACACTCAGCCACGCGTGCGACTGGTCGGCACCCACCAAACGCTCGGTTCCCGGCGGTGGCACGGTCCGCAAATAACCGCTGACGTAGCGTGCGGGAATGCCCATCGAACGCAGCATCGCGATTTGGACATGTGCAAAATCTTGGCACACGCCCGCACGGCCATCAAAAGCCTGGATCGTTTCGGTGCCCACGTGCGTGGCGTCGGGATCGTAGGCGAATTCGTCATGGATGCGCGAGGTCAATTCGGCGACCGCGTCAAAAATCGACTGTTCGGGCGACAAAGTCGATTTGGCGTAGTCGGCGACCGCTTCGTTCCAACGAATTCGCGGCGACGCATGGCGAAATTCTTCCACCTGCAACCAGGCCGCATCGGTTCGCTCGGCAACCTGTTTGGAAACCTGCTGGATACTCGGCGTGTGGAAAACGGATTCCGCCGTCGTTTGGAAGCTCAAGCGACACGCAAAGTGCGACGTCACGCTCAAGATGCCGTGGTGTCGTTCGACTGAAAACGTGCTGGTGGGATTTCCAAAATAATCATTGTGAAAACGCAAGTTTTCGCCGGGCGGATCGACTTTTAGCCAATCGTTGCTGGGCCGCATTTGAATCACCGCCGTGTCCAAGGGACGTGGGCTCAGGTGCAATAGATTGCGACTGACACTGACCGCCGGTTCGTACCGATATTCCGTGCGATGTTTGACCTGGTAGGTCGCGAACGACGATTCGCCATCCGACCGACTCGCCGCGATTCGGCGACGGAGCGAGTCAACAATGCCGGTTTGCGGTTTTGCGTCCTGCTGCATCATCAATCCAGTCCGGTCGTGGGGTCCAAAAGTTCGTCGTAGGACAGCAGGTCCCGCGAAATCTCGGAGTGCGAAAGATAATGAGCGGTCAGCACCTTGGAAAGTTTCGGCAGTTTATCTTCGACAACGCCGAGTAGATTTTGGAGTCGCTGGCGATGCTCGCCGCTGCCCAGACGAGCCGCTTGGGCCATCCGGAATCGGTGCATCAAGTTTTCAACGATCCGCTGTTCGGTTGCCAGCGTGACCTTGGGACGCTGGCCGGGCAAGTGACGCAGACATTTTTCCAGCGACCGAATTTGGAACGCGATTGAACGCGGGTTGGTCAAATCGGTCACCAGTAAATCGATCACCGGCACCGGTGCAAGCTGCATCAAATAGCGCGAGCGGTAGGTCATGATGCTGTCGGTGGCCCGCAGCACGGCTTCCAAAATCACGTGTTCGGTCGAATCCGAACTGGGCTGGACGATCATCGAACGCAGGAAGCTGGCCAACTTGATGCCGCGTTCGATACGTCGGCCGAGTTCTAGAAAACGCCAACCCTGCGTCCGCGTCATCACTTCGGCGGTCAGCCCCGCGAATTCGTTGCAACCACGAATCAGCAGCGACAATACATCCACGGCGTCTTCAAAATCCAAATCGCGATCCTTCGCATTTTGGGTCGTTTCGACCATGTCCATCAGCGTCGTGTAGGCATCGATCGAGATTCGATCCCGCAACGCCACGGCTCGCCAATTCAGGGTTTGAACGGTTTGGAAAAGACCCACTGGCTGGGTTTCGTCGACCAACGATCGTGGCAGGTGCTCGATCAATTCGGGCATCTGTTTGCTCAAATCATCGATCGCATAATCGGGCGGCAATTGACCGCCGGCCGCGAGCGCGTGGACCATCCGCCGCACGACTTCGTGGTTACGCGATTGGTTGGCGTCCCGCATATTCCGCATCAAGACGCGCAGCACGCGGCTGGTCAAATCGATCCGCTCGATCGTTCGTGCGATCCAGAAAAAGTTCTCGGCCACACGGCTGGGCAATTCATCACCGCCGCGAGTCAACGCGATGGCCGATTTGTCGTTGGACAGCAACGTGATGCCTTCATCGACGGGCCGGTCATCGACGATCCAAGTGTCGATACCAAAACGACCCTCATGCGGCGAATAATCCAGTCGCTCGGCCTCTTTGGCCACTCGTGTCAAGCCGCCGGGCATGACTTCGATCGAATCGCCGCTTTGCAGTTGGTACGTTCGCAGTGCGACATAACTGGATTTCAAACCGCCACTGGTCCAAACCGCCGTGGTGCTCCGCTGGGCACGGGTGGTGGCGATCCAGTCGCCGGGCGCGGCGGCCATCCTGGCAAAAAAACGCTCGCGATCCTCGCGGCTCATTTTGGACGGATCGATCGGTGCCTCGCCGGTCACCCGGTGCGCCGGGCTGTAGATCATTTGTTCGCGCCGCGTCTGGATATTTGCCATCGCACGCGGATCGCCGCACCAATAAGTTTCGATCGATGGCAATTCAAGTGGCTGGTCAAACAGCATTTTGGATGCGCTGTTCAAGTAACCTCGCAGCGCCGGCATCTCGCCCAAGATGCTGCCCAGTGAATTCGCCACCGCGACGCGGTGGGTTCGCACCAAGCCCACCATTCCGGTCGCTCCGCTGCGCGACTGCGGGGCCAATTCCAGAGGGTCGCAGTCGTGGTCGTCGACATGCCGCCAAACCACATCGATCGGCAGCGTTCCGCTAAGCGTTTTCAAATTCAAACGATCGTTGCGAACGGCCAGATCATCGCCTTGAACCAGAATCAAATTCAAATATCTGGCCAAATAGGCGTCTTCGGTGTACCGATAGCTTCGCGAACCCGGCGTCAGCAACACGGTTCGCGACTGGTGATCGCCGTGCGGCCGCATTTCCTCCAGTGCAGCGCGTAGTTTGGAAAAAAACGGTGCCAAACGACGAATGTGTTGCCGATCAAAACGATCCGGCAAAATGCGATTGGTCAGAATGCGGTTTTCGATTGCGAATCCCAGACCGCTTGGCGCACGCGTCCGATCGCCGGTCACCCACCATTGTCCCTGATGGTCGCGGGCCAGATCGACGGCCGAAAGGAACAGATGTTGTTTGCCGGTCGTCAGTCCGCGATAAGCGCGAAAGAAGACATTGTTGGCGGTCAGTAATTCCGCCGGGATGATGCCCTGGCGAATCAGGTTCCGCGGGCCCAGCAAGTCCTGCAAAACCGCCTCGATCACCCGCGTTCGTTGGGCCAAGCCACGTCGCAGCGACCGCCACGACGCCAAATCCATCGTCAGCGGCGGGAAACCCAGTTGCCATGGCCGGGCCGAGACGTTGGCGACGTCTTTCGTGAGCAAAAAATTGGCTTCGCTTTGTCGCACCAAGCGGGAAGCGTCGGCAAGCAATCCATCCAAGGTTTCCACGCCGGCTTCGAAAAGCGGCGCGATGACCCGGGCCGCCGATGATCGCGGCTTGCCCGCGGAGTCGACCCATTCGTCATAGGCCGATCGGGGCCGGTACGAATCCAAGATGCGAGTGATCGCTGAATCGGCGGTCGACGGCACGGTGGCCGGTGAATCTGGCGATCCTGACCCACCCTTGGCGGAACCTGGAATGGGCGTCGGGCGAGCGGACATGAAGAACTTGATTTCAAAGATTGACGCAAACGCATACGGAAAAGTTGGCTTTGGAACGCAAGATCACGGAGCAACTTTCGCTCAGCCAAACGCTCGCATGTCCAGAGTGTAGCGTGGCGAAACTCCGCGGTTTTCAACAGGTGGCTGGATTCCGTTTTGCACCCCGCCGGACAACCCGTCAATTTCAAAGCGAGCGGCGCGTCGGGATTCGGCTTCGTTCGCATTGATGGGACTTCGCTCGGTTCCGCGGCCGCCCGGATGCACGACGTGGTAGGTGCAACCACCGATCGATTGGCCGCTGGCGAGACGGATGATTTCGAAACGCAGCGGACTGTGGATGCCGATCGTTGGATGCAAACACCTCGGCGGCTGCCAGGCGCGAAACCGGACGCCGGCGACCGCGGTATACGGATCGCCGGTCGCGTGCAGCGGAACGGTCACGCCATTGCAAAGGACTTGGAAATCATCCAGACGATCCGTTTGCACGATCAACTCCAAACGTTCCAGCGACGAATCGACGTACCGAACCGTGCCGCCACCGCCGGGTTCTTCGCCCATCACGTACCACGGTTCGATGGCGTCGCGCAAGGTCAGCGTGACGTCTTGATGCGTCACGGTGCCAATCAAGGGGAAACGAAATTCGAATTGTGGATCGAACCATGCCGGTTCCAAGCGGACGTCTCGAATGGCCAAGTCCCGCAGCACCGCCGCAAAATCATCCCGCACCGGGGTGGAAAGGAAGAATCGATCATGCAGGCGTTCGCGCCAATCAATCACCGATTCGCGGTAAGGTTGGTCCCAGAATGCCGCGACAATGCCGCGAACCAACAAGCCGGTCACCAGCGACATTCTTGGGTGCGGCGGCATTTCGAAACCGCGAAGTTCCAACAAGCCCAGTCGCCCGGTCGACGAATCGGGTGAATACAGTTTGTCGATGCAAATTTCCGCGCGATGCGTGTTGCCCGTCAAATCCGTCAGCAAATCACGAAACAAACGATCGACCAACCACGGCGCGATTCCGGCGTCGTTGCCGACGGACTTCCACACCTGCGTCATCGCGATTCGCAGTTCCTCCGCGGCGTCGCGACGCGATTCATCGGCCCTTGGTGCCTGGCTGGTCGGACCGACAAACTTGCTGCTGAACAGATACGACAACGACGGGTGGTTATTCCAAAACGCCACCATGGATGCCAGCAACTGCGGCCGCCGCAGGAACGGGCTGTCCAGCGGCGTCGCCGCGCCCAGCACGATGTGATTGCCGCCGCCGGTGCCGGTGTGTCGCCCGTCCAAATCAAATTTGTCCGTGCCCAACCGCACGTGCCGCGCCGCGTCGTACATCGATTCGATCGTGCCGACCAAATCTCGCCACGACGACGCCGGGTGCATGTTGACTTCGATCACGCCCGGGTCGGGTGTCACCTTGAACGAATCCAAGCGTGGGTCCGCGGGCGGCGGATAGCCTTCGATTAGCACGCGGTAGCCCGTCGTCCGGCACGTGTGCTCGATCGCGTTGACCAATTCCAAGTAGTCTTCCAGACGTTGTGTGGGCGGCATGAAAACGTGCAGCCGGCCGTGGCGGCATTCGACACACAAGGCCGTTCGCACCAGATCTTCGCCACCGGGCAAGTCGTCATCCAAAACAAATTCATCTTCATCGGATAAAACTTGCGGATTGATTCGATAACCTTTGCCGTCAACGGTTTCGGTTCCGCCGTCCAGCGAGCCGTCGACGACCATGCGTTGGCGGGGCGACCCGTGTCGGTCCGGTGCCGATTCGTCGCCAACTCGGCGTGCCGATTGGCCAAGTGGCAGCGGGACCGGAAGCGGCCCTCGAGAAAACGACGGGTCCAGCGGCTGGTTTAAGATCGCCGCGGATGCCGCACCGGCGACGGGAAGGGTTTCCAGTGGCAAGCGCAAGCCAATGGGGGAATCACCGGGCAATAGAAACACATAATCGCCTCGTATCGGCCATCGACCGCCCTGCCAGCCACTTCGCGTTTGCGTTGCCCCTCGGGCCTGCCACCAGGCGCGGCGAATCGGCAGCACATAACCGACCGGCTTGGTTAAACCATTTTGAAACGTGCGAATCATCATCGCCCGTTCGTTCGGGTCGTCCAATTTGGGGTCGGACGGATCGACGTCGATGGGCAGCCGATTTTCACGCCACAAATAATGGAACGTATCCTCATAAACCGGAAACGTCAGTTTTGCACTGATTCCCAGCTCCCGCGACAGTGTGCCCAGAAAACGCTGTGCGTGTTTGACCGTGTATCCGTCATCGGCACCTTCATCAGCAATCCATTGGTCATCCTGCCAAATCGCTTGGCCGTCGCGCCGCCAAAAACAGCCCAGCGCCCATCGTGGCAAGGATTCGCCGGGATACCATTTTCCCTGGCCATAGTGTAACAATCCGCCCGGCGCGAATCGCCGGCGCATTTCCAATAGCAATTGATTGGATCGAACCCGCTTTTCCGGCCCCACCGCATCGGTCGTCCACTGCGGATCGTCCATGTTGTCAATGGACACGAACGTGGGTTCGCCGCCCATCGTCAATCGCACATCCGATTGTTGCAAACGATGGTCGATCCCGTCGCCGGTCCGCAGGATGGTGTTCCAAGTCGCGTCGTCATAGGGCAAGGTAACGCGTGGATCTTCATGATGCCGCACGACCTTCATTTCGTGTTCAAACGAGACCTCACATTCCTCCAGCGACCCGGTAACCGGCGCGGCGTCTTCGAAGGAGGGCGTGCCGGCCAGCGGGATATGACCTTCGCCGGCAAACAATCCGCTGGTTGGATCCAAGCCCACCCAACCGGCGCCGGGCACATACACTTCGGTCCAGGCGTGCAAGTCACAAAAGTCATCCGTCGGTCCCGCCGGGCCTTCGACGGGCGGAATGTCGGCGGCCAATTGAATCAAATAACCCGACGTGAATCGTGCCGCGATGCCCAAGGCGCGAAAGGTATGGACCAATAACCATGCCGAATCGCGGCATGAACCCCTGCTCTTTTGCAAGGTTTCGCCCGGCGTTTGCACTCCCGGTTCCATCCGAATGGTGTAATCGACCCGCTGCTGGGTACGACGATTGATTTCGACCAAGTAGTCGACCAGCCGTTCGGATTTTCGGGGCAGCGATGCGACCCAATCGACAAAATGGGGATCGCTGCCGATACCGCTGCCCGGCTCGCGATCCAGATAAGGATTCAATTGCCGACGCAATTGCGCTGGATACTCAAAGGGATACTGGTCGGCGTATTCGGTAATAAAAAAATCAAAGGGGTTGATCACCGTCATGTTGGCAATCAAATCCACCGTGATTTCAAAATGGTCGATCGGCTTTTCAAACACGTATCGATCCATCGGATTGGCGAATGGATCTTGTTGCCGATTATGAAAATGATCCGCCGGCGAAACATGTAAATCGTACGCTTCGATCGGCGTCCGCGAGTGGTAGGCCGGACGTAGGCGAACGACCTGCGGACCCACATTGACCGCACGGCTGTAGCGATACGCGGTGCGATGATGGAGGGCGACGCGAATCGTCATGCGGCGGTTCCGTGATACAGGTAATCGTTTCCAAGGGCATTGCCGACGGCATTCAGACGTGTTTGCAGGTCGTCGACAAATTCGTGCATGCCGCCGGCAATCACTCGCTCGGCAGAATGATTTTCCAGGTGTTCGATCAACGCGTCGGCGGCGTGGCACGCCTCGGATTCGGTTTGGCGGTTGGAAAGCTGCACCACCGCATTGAGTGAATCGCGAAGGCCACGGACGCAGGCTAACACCGAACGCGGGTGAGCGGTATCGAACAGGAAAAATTCGACCACTTGATTGACACGAATAAATTGATGCTTGCGGCGATACGCTTCGATGCCGCTGCACGCACGCAGCAAGGTCGCCCACTGCAAATCGTCGATCGCACTGGCGACGCCCTGGCTTTGCGGCAACAATTGGAAGTACTTGACATCCAAGATTCGCGACGTCTTATCGGCTCGTTCTATCAAACGGCCAATGTTGACAAAATGCCAAGGGAGATCGCGTGGCAGCGTGGTTTCAATCACGCCGGTCCACTGGATCGCCAATTCCCGCACGCGGTTCAAAAAATCGTCCGCGATGGAATCGGGGTTTCTCGAAGCCGTTTTGACACATTGATAAAGGTCGTTGATCGCTTCGTAGGCTTCGGACGAAACGGTCTCGCGGACGCTGCGTACGTTTTGCCGGGCCATCGCCAACATGCTTAGCATCGACGAATGGTACTCACGATCAAAGGCGATGAATTGGCGAACATTGTTGGCGTTGGCAACCCCATAGACCTTTTCAAACTTTTTGGTGTCGGCGGTCACCTGGACCAGCGGCCACCAGGGGTTGATCTCCGTGCCGGGCTGATCCAAATCAAAGGTCTGGGTGACTTCCAGAAACCGTGCCATGTTTTCGGCACGCTCGACTTGACGTGCCATCCAGTACAGCGATTCGGCGACCCGCGAGAGCATGATGGGAGGCATCGATCAAAGAAAATGAAGGAAGATGATGGGGGAATGGCAAATGGAAGAAAACCGATGCGAACGCGTTTCGGCTAATCCAATCACATATTTGCGGACGAGCTCCTGGTGATCTCACGATCACGAGGGTCCGTCCGCGGCGATAACCCAGGTGTCTTTGCTGCCGCCGCCTTGCGAGGAATTGACGATCAACGATCCTTTGCGAAGCGCCACGCGAGTCAAACCGCCGGGCATGACGTCGATGTCGTCGTTGCCCGAGCACAAAATGTAGGGCCGTAAGTCCACGTGCCTGCCTTCAATCGAATCGTCGACCAAAGTCGGCACGCGCGACAGCGACAAGGTCGGTTGGGCGATGTAGCCGCGGGGATTCGCTTGAATCCGGCGGGCAAATTCCTGACGTTGTTCGAGCGTTGATTGTGGACCCACGATCAGACCGTAGCCACCGGATTCCGCAGCCGCTTTGACCACCAATTCCTCCATGTGTTCCAAAACATACTTACGGTCGTCTTCGACGTGACACAAATAGGTTGGCACGTTGGGCAGGATCGGTTCCTGGTTCAAGTAGTAGCGAATCATCTGTGGGACAAAGGCGTACACCACCTTGTCATCGGCCACACCCGTACCCGGCGCGTTGGCAAGAGTTAGATTGCCGGATCGGAACGCCCGCATCAATCCGGGGACACCCAAAACGGATTCGGGATTGAAAATTTCGGGGTCGACAAAGGTATCGTCAATGCGGCGATAAAGAACATCGACTCGGGTCAATCCATTGATCGTTCGCATTTGCAAAAGATCGTCTTTGTCGACCATCAAATCGCGGCCTTCAACAAGCTGCACACCCATTTGTTGGGCGAAAAAGGAATGCTCGTAGTAGGCGCTGTTAAAGACCCCCGGTGTCAAGACGGCCACGACGGGGTTGTCGACATGCGGAGGCGCCGTTTTCAACAGCATCTCATACATTCGCGCCGGATAATCGTTGACCGGTCGTACACGTGATTGATGAAAGACCTGTGGGAAATTGTCTTTCATGACGATGCGATTTTGCATCACATACGATGCACCGGAGGGACAACGCAGGTTGTCTTCGAGGACAAAGAACTTTCCGCCATCGCCGCGGACCAAATCCGTTCCCGTGATATGGCACCAAACATCGCGAAACGGCCGCAGCCCCATGCACTCCTTCAAAAAACCACTAGCCGATTCCACAACGTCGCGTGGCACGATGCCGTCTTCGATGATGGCTTGTTGCCCATAAACATCGGTCAAGAACATGTTCAGCGCCGCGATTCGCTGCTTTAGCCCCGTTTCAATTTGTTCCCATTCCTTGGCGGCAATGATTCGCGGGATGATATCAAAGGGCATGATCTTTTCGGTGCCCGCATCATCGCTGTAGACCGTGAAGGTGACGCCCAAACGAAACAGCGTTCGTTCGATCGCCGATTGACGCCGTTTCAGATCCTGGATCGGGATGCTGGCCAAGCGATCCACCAGTGCCGCGGCGGCCGCATGCGCCTGGCCGTCATGGTTGATCAATTCGTCGTCAAAACCGTCCAACTGGTAGTCAGCCGGAAACGAAACGTCCACCGGTGGGTGCGTCGCGTCGTCGTCGCTGTTTGTCGGGTTGGCCGTATCGGATTCTTGACGCTGCCACTGGGTCGGCGGCTTGGAATTGGAAGATTGGGATTCCATGAGCGGAAGCGCGAGTTGATTTCGAAAATCGTGTCCCCATTCGCCGCTATGCACCCTGGACGCAGATGCCGAATTGGTCCTCAAAAATAACGGAAACAGACGGGAATACAATCGGCGAAATCCGAGCGAAATCCCGACAAGATCAACCGATGACGGACTCCAGAACATCGGCCAATTTCGAATCGTCGCTCGGTGGCACCCAGCGGAGATCGATGACCACGGCATCTCCATCGGCCGGCTGTGCAAGGGCCACATACGTCTCGTGCTTGGCAAGCGATTGCAGCAGGTCGTCGGTGCTGCGCGACTTGAATCGTACCTGAACCGCCTGGGAGTCGATTCGGTGCGATGACCGTGGATAGATGCGGGCGCCTGAATCGATTCGCTGGACCGTTTCGACGTTGCCGCAGGCTTCCAGTCGGATTTTCAGTTTCTCGGCGCGGCTCTTTAGATTGTCGATCGAAAGCGTCAGCAACGATGCCGCCGAATCCGCAGCTTCCAGGGGGCTCTCGTTCAACGCCGTCACCGTCATCGCGCGGGCAACTTCACTGGATCTCAACAGCGGCCAAAGTCGATGCTTTTTTAATTTCGCAAGGGCTTCTTCTTTCGCCACCAAAACTCCACACGCCGGTCCACCGGCCAGTGGAGACGGGGAAAACACGACGGCATCGGCGCCACGTGTAAATGCATCTTCAACCGACGCGATGTCCTTTGCGGCCGGGGGCAGATCCTCGCGGCACCACGCCGCCACCGGTAAAACGTCACCCCGAATTCCCGCCGGAATCGATCGCGTCTCGGGTCGACCATCCGAACCACCTTCGGCAAACACATACAGCGATGCCTTGTCGTCGGGATACGAATCGGCGGCGAAACCGTCGATGCCGCCAAATTCCTGCAAGCCAATGCCGAGGCTTTCCAACAGATCGGGAATCGATTTCCCGCTGGGCAGCGTGATCGCCTGACTGCGATGCAATCGAATCGGATGGTCGCCGGCGGTCAACGCCATCGCGATCACGGCCGCGTCCAGACTGGCGGTGACAACCAAACCGTGATCTTCGACAGAAACGCGGTCCGGTTTGGAACCCAGATTGGACCAGCGTGCCAGCGCCGTTTCGCCGCGATGTTCCAGCCCCGGCCCGGCCAGCCGACTGCCGTCCAAAAATTCCATACCGGCTTCCAAAACCACTGCCGACAGCGGCGGCGTTACCAGCCCATGGTGGCTGGTAACCATCAGGTTTCCGCTGGCGTTGATGACATGGCGACTGGTCGCGGTGTACGAACGGGCCCACGACTGCACGCTCCGCTTTGTCGTTTCGGTGGCCTGCATTACCGAGTCGACGCCGCGGGCTGCCGCCGCCGGCAACTCATTCAAAATCGCCGTCGCCTGCGACTTCAGTTTTTCAATCATCTCGGGGCTCGCCTTGGCGGCAACATCGCTCAACGAACGGCGTAGGAGTTCAACCGACCAGGGTGGCAATGGCATCGACGCGGGCCCTCGAATGAATACGCTTTGGAAAGGTTGGGAATCTGTTCGGCCGTGAAGGACGACATCGGCTTGAAAAGCCTGAACGCCGTCGGCGGTCACGGTAACATGACGCCCAGGATACCCAAACGACGTTCCGACCCCGACTGACGAATATGTTTGCACGTTGCTGCTTGATCTGGATTGCCGTTTCGTGCCTGTGGAACGTGTCGTCGCCTCCGGCGGTCGCTCAGCGGGGTGGTTTGGTCCAGGATTTATTCCGCACTCTCGCCGAAGCCCAGCTGGAGCGTGAACAACGCAAGCGGATTGAGGCCCAGCGCTTCCCAAACGGCCAGCCTGTACCCAATGGCCAGCTTGTACCCAATGGTTTGGGTGGCGGCGGATTCGGTGGCCAAACCGTGCCGATTCCCACCCGCCCCAATCTTGGCGGAACGCTGCCCGGCGCTGCCAGCCGGATCGCCCTGCCGACCGACCGCAACGCCATCGCGGCACCGCTGGACATTTTGACGCGTGATTTGACCTTCGTGGTCAACGATTTGCGGACCGTCGCGGCTCGCAACGCCGCCGCGCGAGCGATGCTGCCGGGTGCCTATCGCTTGGCCGCCGGAGCCCAAACGCTGTCTGAATTGCTGCGGCAAAACCGAGCGGCGGATCCGCGTGCGGCGGTGTGCGGTTTTGACCGGGATTTTCGAAAGTTTTCCCAAGGCATGCTGCGTTTGCCAGGGCTGTCGTCAAATTGCCGTGACGCGTTGGGGCGATGCGATAACGCGATGGATGGTCTCGCGTCGCTGTATTCGATTTCGCTGCAATGGGACCGCGCCGCGTTGGCCGACATCGCGCTCATCACCCAGGTGCAATTGCAAACCATTTTGGATGACCTGGAGGTGCTTGCGTTGTCGCGTCAAGACCGGCGGGCGTGGACCCATGATCTGCGTTTGCTGGCCCATCGCATCGACGAACTTCGCGGCCAGATGGATGTTTTGACATACGACGAAGCCGTCGCGGCGTTCAACGAATTTAGCAATCGGATGGTTCCGCTTGGGAAGTCCCTCCGCTCGCTGCACAATCCGCACGTCGATCGACGGCTGGATCGCCTGCGTGAATTGGTTGACCAAACCTATAGCGTGTTGCTGATGCCAACGCCGCTGCCGGCCGGATCGATCTTGGAATCGGCGGAACGCTTGGAGGCGGTTGCCGAAACGCTGCGCGATGATTTGGATCGTGACGCGACGCGGGCGTTACCGCGAAAGACACGTGACCGCATGGATGATTTGGTCCGCGCCGTCGACAACGATGCCAACGATCTGGTCCGCGAACTCCGCCGGCAAAACCCCGAACAATCGCGTCGTCGCGGTGCCGGCGACGAGATCACCGAGTGGCTGCGAAGCATCGATTCAAAATCGCATGAATTGAGCAACCTGGTGCGTTATCTGCCCGGCAATCACCACGCCGGCGTGGTGCGACTGCATGACGAAACCGAAGCCTTGATGCGGGCGTTGCAAGTGGTGCCCGGCGTGGTGATCGATTACGCACGGATGCTGCAAACGTCGGCCAGCCTGGAGGGTGCCGCCGAGGCACTGCGGGACCAGCTTCGCCGTGTCGATCGTGAACTCGGTGACGCCGGATTGCGTTCGACCTTGCGACGATCATCCGACGATCTGTATCGCGCCGCCCGAGATTTCAACGAAGCGGTCGATGACCGCCGCGACGTCGACGATCTGGCCCGGCTGGCCGAGCGTTTGATCCAGCCTTGGCAAACACTCAACGAAAATCTCGATCGCCTGGTCGCGGCCGGGGCCAGCCGCGGGTCGGCGGCGCGGGTGCAAAGCTTCCGCAACGCGATGACCCAACCGATGGCCGAAGCCGTCACGCTGGTGGGTTTGGAGTGATCACCCGTTTGGCAAACAACCCATTTGCACTTCGGTGATTTGTCGGATGCCGGATTTGGCCAAGCCGATCAAGGTCGCCAATTCCGCATCATCAAACGTGGCCTCTTCGCCAGTGCCCTGAATTTCCACAAATCGGCCGTGTCCCGTCATGATCACGTTCATGTCGACATCGGCGCTGCTGTCCAACTGGTAATCCAAATCCAGGTAGGCCTGGCCGCCGACGATGCCAACACTGATTGCGGCAATGGAATCGCGGATCGGTCCATCGCCAATCTTGCTGCCCGGGTGCAACGACTGGATCGCGCGAGCAAGCGAAATGAAACCGCCGCTGATCGACGCGGTGCGAGTCCCGCCATCGGCTTGTAGAACATCGCAGTCGACCGTGATCATGTTTTCGCCAAGTGCCCGCAGATCGACGACGCTGCGCAGGCTGCGCGCGATCAGGCGTTGGATTTCCGTCGTGCGTCCGTCGATTTTGCCACCCCTTTCGCGACGCTTCCGTGGGCTGGTGCTGCCGGGCAACATGTTGTATTCCGCCGTGATCCAGCCCTTGCCCTTGCCTTCCAACCAATCCGGTACGCGGGGCTCGATCGATGCGGTGCACAGCACCATCGTGCCGCCGCATTGGTACAGCAAACTGGTTGGATTGGCGGGCAGGTAATGATCGACAATTTCGATCGGTCGCATGACGTCGGCGGGTCGATTCATTCCAAATTCTCGCTGATCCAAGGGCGATTCAAAAGCCATACCAACAGGGCTTTCTGGGCGTGCATGCGATTTCCCGCTTGTCGAATGATATCGCTTTGGGATCCGTCGATCACTTCGGCCGTGACCTCTTCGCCACGGACAGCCGGCAAACAGTGCAACAGCCGGGCGTGTTGGGGCGCCGCGGCCATCAACTTGGCATTGACTTGATGATTGGCAAAGTCACGCAAGCGTTTGGCCGATTCGGCTTCCTGGCCCATGCTGGTCCACACGTCGGTATAGATCACATCGGCGTCCGCGACGGCCTGGGTGGCCGATTCCAGCTGGCCGATCGCGGCATCGGGATAACGCAGCAAGACCTTGGCAAGCCATTGCCCATCCAATTCATATCCCGACGGCCGCGCCAGCGTAAAACGCATGCCGACCATGGCGGCGGCGAGTGCCAAACTGTGCGAAACATTGTTGCCGTCGCCAACAAAAACCATGTGCCGGCCCGCCAAATCGCCAAACGTTTCCCGAATCGTCAATAGATCGGCAATTGCCTGGCAGGGATGGCACAGGTCGGTCAAACCATTAACAACAGGAACTGCATCGAATTGGGCCAATTCCGTGACCCGCTGATGTGACTTGGCGCGGCACACCACCGCGTCAACGAATTGGCCAAGCACGCGGGTAAAGTCCGCTGGCGGTTCGCGTTTCCCCCAGCCGACGTCATCGCCCAAAAACAGGCTGTCGCCGCCCATTTGTTTCATGCCGGTTTCGAAACTGACCCGCGTTCGCAGCGACGGTTTTTCAAACAGCAACGCGATCACGCGGTTCTTGAGCACATCGGGTCGCTCGCCCGCCGCCAAGCCGGACTTCAAGCGGACCGCCGTGTCCAAAATCAAACGCAATTCGTCGGGCGTCAGGTCAAAAAGCGAAATGAAGTGTTGCATGTTTATTCCGCTGCGAGTGTTTGCTCGTTTTCATCCGCAAAGTCCGATTCAAGCAGCTCGGCTGGCTTGTCCGAAGCCGTCAGCGTGCTTTGGTAATCGGCGAACGCATCGCGTAGCCGGCGGAGTAATTCGGCAAGATCTTCGGCGTCGACGCTTTGTGGCAGGTGCATCTGCACGCCGAAACGGCCGGAAGTTTCCAGGTACAAACCGCGTGCGTGACACGCGGCAACCAGACCGGCCGATTCGATGTCCAGTTCCAAACCGATCGAGGTGCCCAAACGATGCAAATCACGGATAAAGCGAAACTCGGCCACTGATTCAGCGATATCCTTCGCGGCAGCTTCCGCATTTGCGTCGGCTTGTTCGAAATCACCGTCATTGGCCAGTGTTTCCAGCGGTTGCAGGAACAGGCTTCGGTGCCACGGTGACGACGCGGGGTGGCCCCCGTGATGAAAGTGACCGCCGGCCTGGAAACGCGGGCCCCAAAAGATCGCACCACCGGGGTAGCCACCAAAGCATCCCGCCGACATGAGCACGGCATCGACGGGAATTTCCGCGATCGCTTCGTGGGCGAAAAATCGTCCCGCACCCAGCGGCGGCAACCCACGTTGATCGACAATCAGCGCGGCCTGGGACGCATGGCAGATATCGGCCAAATGCTCCAAGAATCTCGGGCTCAGCACGCGACCGCCGGCGGCCAACAAGGTCGGCGATACCAAGATGGCCGCCACACTGTCGTCCATGGCGGCGGAGACCGATTCGGTGTCCTCCGGCGAAACATGCGTGATGCCCGCCATCAAGGGCCCAAAGGATTCGCGAAGACTTTCGACCGAACCGGTGGACCGCCCCAGGATGTCGTCGCCATGATCGGCGCCGATGATGCACAACAAACGAAATCGATCTGCGCGTCGCACCCGAGCCACGGCATGCTGCAAGGCTTCCGCGGCGTTGGCCGTCAAAGTGGCCGCGATCGGCTGGAAATGGGTTTGCAGCGATTTCAGGGTATCGAGCATCTCGCGATCAGCGGCTTCCAAAAAAGGGCCGCCAAAAGATCCACCCAGCAACATCGCGTCGACGGGCTGCGGATGAATTGCGTTTTGCGTCATGCTGACGCGGCCGACGGTGGCGTCGATCCAATGCGAGCCGGCGAACTCCGGTGCATCCGATTGTTCGTTTTGGTCCGCCGAAAGCGGGCTCGCCGGTCGCACGCCCGCCGGCAAGGTTCGTTTGAGTCCGGTCATGCTTTGCGGTCCTTCATTGAGCACGGATTTCCGTTCCGACGCCGCTGGTCGTGAAAATTTCCAGCAGCAATGAGTGACGGACTCGGCCGTCGACGATGTGAATTTTTCGGACGCCGCGATCGAGCGTTTCCAAGCACGCTTCGACTTTGGGAATCATGCCGCCGGCGATCGTCCCCGCCGCGATCATGTCCCTGGCCTGTTCGGCGGTTAGGCTTTCCAAAATGGATTTGGGATCGTCAGGATCGCGGCGGACACCATTGACGTCCGAAAGGAACACGAGCTTTTCGGCGCCCAGCGATTGGGCCACGGCCATGGCGGCGGTGTCGGCGTTGACGTTGAAATACGTGGGTTCCGCATCGCCTTGGAGATCAAGTTGGCAGATCGATGGGATGATGGCCACTTGATCGGTGTAGGCCAAATTTTCGATCACATTGCGATCCACGCGGGTGACTTGGCCGACGTGTCCCAAGTCGATTTGGTCATCGGGCGGCGGCAGGCTCAGCTTTTTGCCGAACAGCACGTTGGTGGTTTCGGGGGACAAATTGATCGCTCGTCCACCCAGTCGTTCCATTTCCGCGGTGACCATGCGATTGACGTCGCCGCCAAGAACTCGCAGCACGATGTCCAGCGTGGCGGCATCGGTGACGCGTCGTCCTTGGACAAATTGGGGCTGGATGTTGGCGTCTTCGAGTGCCCGGTTGATGGCTTTACCGCCGCCGTGAACAACCACGGGCTTCATGCCAACGGTTTCCATGAAGATCACGTCCATCAGGATGTGCATCAATGCCAGCGGGTCATCCAGGACGCTGCCGCCGAGCTTGATGACGGTGGTTTTGCCGCGAAAACGGCGAATCCACCCCATGGCTTCGATCAATGTATTGGCCTTTCCAATCGCTTGATCGACTGTCATTCGGTGGGCTCGGAAAGGCGTGCGGTCGGGTTTGGAAAAGCCCGTGAGTGTAGGAATCCGCTTGCGCAGGGTCAATCATCGACGGGCCGGGTATCGGGCATTCGCGAAAACGCTTCCGCGTCCGTGTCCCGCGAACGGTACTCATCCACCGTCAGCACCGTCGCGAAACCTCCCAACATGCCGCCGAGGGTGGCGTAAAGCCATTGGAACTGAAAGCCGAGGGCCCAGCCCAGCAGTACCATCACTTCTCCGCACAAAACACTCAGCGTGATCCAACCCGTCCAGCTGGAGAATCTTCGTCGCGAAAAGAACGAACGACCCGTCAAACCGGATGTCAACGAGTGGACCAGGCCGGGGACGACCAGCAAATACGATCCGCCCGGCAGTTGCCACAACAACACGCCACCGAGCAACGACAAAATCAACCACGAAAACGAAGCGACCAAATGTGTCTCCAAATCGTTGTCATCCTCATTTGCGTGGACGCCCAAATGCATCAATGTGCCGTGCCCGTGCAACAGCTTGGCCGACAGCGAACGGGCCACCAACATGGAAAGCAGCAAGCCCGCCAGAAAACTGAGTAAACCCAGTTCCTGGTCATACGGCGAATACTTTTGC
>JBCCRW010000031.1:0-22347 GCA_039201055.1 Planctomycetota bacterium
CCGAAATCGCAAATCTTCGTCAGGTAACCCATCGCGCGGTCGACGTCGTACCCATCCGGAATGGCCGCAAACTCGGTCGCCACCGATTCAACGCCGCGATCGCGACCCACGGTCCACCAAGCCGCCCAAGCGACCATTCCAATCACCGCGGCCAAACCGAGCAGCAAAGCCTTGGGATTCGCCGCGGCACCGACGGTGGATCGTCGGTCTTCGGTCGGCGGTTTACCGTCCGGTCTGCGAGCGGGGCGACGCGAGGCATGGCTTTTAGATGCCGCTTTCGCATCGCCGCCCGCTTTCGTGTCCTGTGCGGCTCCCGGTTCCTGCGTGCGTTCGCCGGACGCATTATCTTCGGCCGCCGGCCGCCGCGATGTCGCTGCACTGGCCGAGCGAGAACGCGACTTTCGACGGGGAACCGAGGTGTTCATGCCCGCATGTTAACGGACCTCGACCAAAATCGGATAGGTCGACAATTTGCCCTCAATCTCGCTGGTCAAAAAGAAGGTTCGCGTCCCCGGCATCGCTTGCGGATCGGCGGTGATAAAAAATTCACGTCGTTCAGTTTCCGGCAGCACCAGCAAACCGCTCAGCCCGATGTTATCGACGTAAACGCCGTGTGACGCATTGCGGCCGGAGGTTTCTTTTCCGAAGCGAACTTCGGCTTTGAAGTCATCCTGGCGTTTCAGCCGCAGGATCGCCGATCGCGTTTGGCCCCGTGGAATCACCAAAGTCCACGCTTCCGGTCCGTCGAGTGCACGATCGGTCGGCTCGATCCAGGCAACCGCTTTGGGCACGCCGCCGACCTTCAGTTCGGGAAGCGTCCCCGCGTTCCGCTGGACTCGCCGGCCACAAATCTCCGCCGACGCGACGACGGTTGGGCGAATGCCCGGCGGCAGCGGCGGGTGATCCGGTCGCAAGTACAAAACGGCGACCGCGTGTTCCTGGTGGGCCTCGATCGTGACCGGGAAATTCGATTCCACGCCCTCGGGCAAACCTTCAATGCTAAATTCGACGGGTCCCTCGTAGCCGTCCAAACGGCTAACGCGAACTTCGAATTCACGACCGGCGCCGGGACGCAGTTCCGGATTGATTTTCGAAATCGACGGGGCCACCATCGGCGTCGCCGGTCGGATCTTCAACATGTACTGGTAATCGCCGCCCACCCAGCCACGGTTGTCCATCACGCGGACGCGGTACATGCCATCGGCGGGTGCGGTGAACAGCAAGCGTGACGCATTGCCGGATCGACCGCAGGGGTCGTCGTCGTTTTCAAACGGAATTTCGAACACCGGCAAACCATTTGGCTCGGGTGCTTCGCCCGGTTGCAATTGGCGGACGACGTAAGCCGGTTCGCCCAAGGCGTGGGTGGTGTGCGGCGTTCCAAAATAGGTTCGGCGTGTGCCGCGACCGGGATACACGTTGAAACCGGAATCGGGACCACGCGGGTGCATCCACGTCCGAGTCACTTCGCCGGATGAATAGAGGTATTCGTTGAGCCCGATTTCTTGCCAATTGAACAAGCGGAAATCGTTCGCCTGAGTGCTGTTTTTGCCTCGGAATGTGAAATAGGTATCACGCACGGCCTGCAACCGAACACGAATGATGGGTTCGCCACGATCATTGAGCACCGCCACCTTGGGGTCGATGGTCTTGCCTTTGACGGCATCGGCGTCGATCGCCCACACCTCGCCGGCGGCGGCCCGGAATCGATAATCGTGAAAACCGCGATCGCCCGAAAGCACGCCGGTCAATTGAACGTTGCGGCCGACATCAACGACCGAATGGAGATCCGCCGCCGAACCGGAATCCTCCGGTGCACGGGCCTGATCAACGGAAAGGTTCTGATCAACGGAACTGGACTGATCGTTTTTACTTGCCTCGTCAAAATCGATCTTGCCAAGGTCATTGATCGGCCCCAAATCAAGAAACACCGGATCGACGCTGGTACCGGTCGTCTCGGCAGACGTCGACTCGATGCCAGGCATCTCGCGGATGATTCGTTGGCCATTCATCATCGCGACGACGATTTTTTGATCGTTTTCGACGAACGCCAAATCACTAATCGCGTCGGGTACTGGCTTCAATTCGGCGACGGGCAACCAGTCGGATGTGCGGACGCATTTGAGTCGTCCCGCGGCACTGCCGACCAGTGCCGCCTTGCCGTCGTTCCGAATCACCAAGTGGGTCAACGGGCTTTCATCGATGAATCGAGTTGCCACCAAGGCCGGGACCTTGGCGGTGTCCGCCGCCGAAAACTCCCAGACTCGCAAGCGGTTGTCACCGCTGATCGCGACGATCGACTTGCCGTCATCAACAAAACGCGAAGCAAAAACTTCACCTTCGGGTTGTCCCAGCGTGGCGACTCGTTTCGCTTCGGCGACGTTCCACACTTTCGCGGTCTCGTCAGAAGACGCCGAAACCAGAAAGCGGCCATCGGGCGAAAAATCGAGATCGTAAATGGCGCCGTTGTGTCCCTTGAGCACCGCGACATTTTCGCCCGATTGACGGTCCCACAGCAGGATTTGCCGGTCATATCCGCCGGTCGCGATGCGCGCGCCATCGGGACTGATCGCGATCGCGTACAGCACGTCGCGATGACCCTCGAACCGCTGGAGCACTTTGCCGCTGCCGGCATCCAACAGCAAGGCCAATCCGCGGCCGCCGGTGACACCCGACGCGACCAGCAGTTCTTGTTTGCCCAATTTCGGTTTGCCCAATTCCGGTTTGTTGCGAACAAAGGCGATTCGATTGATTTTGCCGACACCCGCCGAATCGATGTCCCAGCTTGCCAGCGTGTCGCCGCCGAAATTTTGCAGCGTCAGATTTCCAAAGCGGCCCAGGGCGATAACGTCTTTCGCGGATGCCAGCGCCGTCACGGGCAGGCTTAAATCCGCCGCCGACGTAATCTTTGGAAAACGCCAGATTGCACCGGAGGCTTGTCCCTCGGGTCCGTGAGCGCCCTCGTTGATCCAGCGCTCGAGTATTTCCAGTTCGTCTTCGTTGGGGCCCTCGGCGTCGTCGGGCGGCATGACGGGTTCCAATTCACCGGCCGCCATCAAATACAAGCGACTGCTGCGGGCCTCCCCCGCGGTGACCGCCGAACCGGAATCGCCGCCGTTCATCAATGCCGCGTAATCTTCCATCACCAATCCGCCCTGGGGATCGTCGGCGGTGTGGCAGGCGACGCAGTAGGTCTGCAAGACCGGCATGACCTGCGTTGTAAAGTCGACCTTGTCCTGGGCGAACGAGGCTCGCGGAATCGCCAAGCTGCCCAGGATCGCCATTATGACCACCGTGGACAACGTCGAGCGATGCCGAACAAGGCGACCGAGCGGATCGGCGGATCGCCGGCCGACAAAGCCGCCCCGGTCGCGATCGATTACGTCGCGATCGATCACGTCGCGATGGATCTCGTCGCGATGGATCTCGTCGCGATGGATCTCGTCGCGATGGATTTCGTTGTTGAACATCATCTAGTGGTTGAAGGTGAATTCCGTGCTGGTCAGAACGCTCCAGGCCAAATCTTGCAACGCCGTCGCCCTGTCGTCCTCGTATTCGCTCAAAACCCCGAGCAATTTCGTCCGTTCGGCCTCGGTGGGCTCGCGGCAAAGTGCCGTGCGAAACAGCGTCTCGATGTAAGTGTTGTCATCCCAGGATTCCGCAATGGCGGTCTGGGGCAATGAGTTTTCGGCAAGTAACTTCGGATTCAGCGTCTCGCCATTACTCAGGTGCAAGGCCTGGACCATGCTGGGTTCATCGTCCCGTTCACATTCGCACGTGATCTCACGGGGGTTTCGGCCAAATGTCTTCAAGAAATACGAGTCGACGGCGGAGTCATACAATTCGATTGCCCGCGTGCCGGCTTTGTAAACATCCGTCTTTTGAGCATCACCGCCGGAAAAGGCGATCTTGTCAAAGGTCGTTCGCGTGCCCAAAACCGAATCAATGGAGTCCAACAGGACCTCGGCCATCATCCGCCGCGGGTAGTAGCGACTCAAAAAACGATTCTCGTCGCGATTACCCGGCAGGGAGATGCTTTCGCGTTGATACGTTTCGCTTTGCAAAATCGTCCGCATCAGCGCTTTCAAGTTAAAGCGATGGTCGATCAGGTGTTTGGCGGCCGCATCCAGAAGCGCCTCGTTGGTCGCGGGATTGCTCAGCCGCAAGTCGTCGACGGCTTCGACCAAACCGCGGCCGAAGAAATTGGCCCACACGCGATTGGTGATCGCGCGAGCGAAATACGGGTTCTCGGGCGATACCATCCAATCGGCCAGAACTTCGCGGCGGTCGCCGGGATCGTCGAATTCCAGCGGATCGCCGTCCAGCGGTGCCGGTCGCTGGGGCCGTCCGCGATTGGGTTGAACCAATTCGCCGCTGGTGGCCAAATACAATTGCCGCTTGCCATCGCCGTTTCGCGAATCGCCGCCCCAACCCTTGGCGCGGACACGCGAAAACAGATTCGCCATGGCGTAGTATTGGTCGTTGGTCCAACGCTCCAGCGGATGGTTGTGGCACTTCGCGCACCCGATCGACAAACCCATGAATGCTTGGCACGCGTTTTCGGTCATGTCTTCGGGGGTTTGATTGAGGGCGTAGAAGTGGGTCGCCCCGTTGTTTTCCCCATCGCCGGTGGCCGTCAAAATTTCGCGTGCCAATTCGTCCCAGGGCGTGCCTGCGCGAATCGATTCGTGAAGCCAATCGTAGTACGACTTCACCGCGGCCGGACGCAGGCGGTTGCCGTTGATCAGCAGCACATCGCTCCACTTGTACGTCCAATAATCGACGTAGTCCTCCGATGACAGCAGTTGTTCGACCAACCAATCACGTCGCAGGTGATGGGCTTGCGCCCAGTAGCCCTCGCGAACGGCGATCGACGGTAGCCGCCCGGTCGCATCGACGCTTGCCCGACGCAGAAACGTCGCGTCGTCGCATCGCGGTGACGGTTGCAGATTCAATTCCCGCAATTGGTCCAGATTCAGGGAATCGATAAAGTTTCGGCGCGGCGTGGCGGCGTAAATGGCTTCGTCGATTTCGTTGTCATACGGAACGACCATCTTGGACAACACGACTCGGCTGCCAAACCACACCAGCACCGCGGCCTGGCCGCTGCCGCGAATGGTGACTCCGCCGGTTTCATCGACATCGGCAACGGATTGGTCGGTCGCCGAAAACTTTGCCCAATGCGTCACGTCATCGATACTGCCGTCGTCGTAGTGGGCTTGAACCAGCACTTGCGTTTGATCGCCCGGTTGCAGCCGCGACAATTCGGGCAACACCTTGATGTGGGACAAACGTCGGTCGTCGTCACGCGGGCCGGCGGCTCCACTGGCGATCCAATCGGCGATGATTTGAAAATCGCGATCGCCTTCGCGAAGCCGCAGGCCACCCTTGTGCGGCAGCACGCCGCTGGGCTTGGCCAAAATCAAGCTCCGGCCCGGGTCGGCCAGTTCGACGCGTCGGCCCCTGGCTTCGCGAGTAATGGATCGAAAGTCCGCCTCGCTGTCGTAGCCTCGCAGCGAAAGTCGAAAACCGCCTTTGCCCGCAAGCGCGCCATGACACGCGCCCATGTTGCACGATTGCTTGGCCAAAATGCTCTGCACATCATTGCGAAAACTCCACTGGTGTTTCGCCTGCGTGCCGGTGACTTCAACCGTCAGCGTTGCCTGTTTGCCATCACCATCGGTTGCCGTCACCGTTGCGGTTCCGTCTTGCAGCGGCAGCAGGACACTGTCTTGAACTTGGACGATTTCCGGGTCCGAGACGGTCCACCGAACACCCGGAACGGTTTCCCCGGCAAAACCGTCACGCACGCGGACGACATGCAGTTGCTGCCGCGCGTGTCGCGACCGCAATTTGATTTCGCTCGGGAAGACCTGGATGTTGGCACCGACGGTTGCGGAAATTTCTTCGGGACGGGGCTTATCGGTTGAACTGGAATCGGACGTGGCCACGTCGCGATTGGGATCGCGGGCGAGCGCGTTGCCCATCCAAATTTGGCAGGCAACGACAAGCAACGCCGGCAGCAACTTTGCGATCACCATTCGGCTCATACAAACAGCTCCTTGATTTCGCGAACGCCAAAATCGACCAAGGGGAAGGGCCGTCCACCGGGGCCGGGCAATTCCGCGTGCAAGTCCAAGTCGAGCGCTTTGAAGATGGTTGCGATGATCTCACCGGGCTGCGTCGGGCGGTCGGCGGGCACGGCACCGATGGCGTCCGATTGCCCGATGGCTCGGCCGCCCTGGACGCCCCCGCCGGCAAAGGTGCATGTGAAGCATTGCGGCCAGTGATCGCGTCCGCCCGCGGGGTTCACTTTGGGTGTGCGACCAAATTCGGCCAAACCGCAAACCAGCGTATCGTCCAGTAACCCGCGATCCTGCAAGTCCTCGATCAAGGCCGAATACGCTTGGTCGTACATCGGGGCAACAATGTTCTTCATGCCCTCGATGGTGGTAAACGGTTTGCTGCCATGAATGTCCCAGGTAATCTCGTTGAACACCGTCAGGAAGGTGTTGATGGTCACGAAGCGAACATCGGCCTCGACCAAGCGCCTTGCCAACAAACAGCATTGGCCGAAACGATGCATGCCGTAGCGTTCGCGAACCTTTTTCGGCTCCTTGCACAAATCGAATGCTTCTCGGGCCGTCGGGCTGTTCATCAATCGGTACGCGGCATCGAAATTGGCATCGAACATCCGTGCCGACTCCGTCGTTTCGAATTGCCTCATCCCGGCTTCGACGGCGCTCCGCATCCGGCGGCGACGATCGATTCGCACGTCCGCCAAGCTGGACGGCGGCAACAAATCAGGCACTTTGAAATTGTCTTTGCTGGGGTCGGCCATCAAAGCAAACGGATCGTAGGCCTTGCCCAGAAAACCGCCGGCCTGTCCGTTGGGCAAATTGCCGCCGCCGCGTCCCATCTTTTCGGGAAGAACGACGTGTGCGGGAAGATCGCTGCGGCGGCCCTTGATGTATTCCAGCACCGCGCCGGCGTGGGGGTAATTGACCCCGCCGGTGAATTGGCGTCCGGTTTGCAACATCTGCCAACCGGCGTCATGGACGGCTGCGGCGGTGTGATAACACGATCGCACGATTGAAAATTTGTCGGCGATTCTTGCGTGTCTCGGCAAAATCTCACTGACCTGGAAATCCCCGTTGGTTGCGATCGGCTTGAACGGCCCGCGGACCTCCGCCGGTGCCTCGGGTTTCATATCAAAGGTGTCCAGTTGGCTCGGTGCCCCCAGATTGAAAATCATGATGCATGATTTTCGATCGGCCTCGGTGCCGGTATGTCCGGCCTCTGCGGCGGCCAAGTACTGGGGCAATCCAAACCCAATCGCGCCAAGGGTTCCTGCCTGAAGAAAGTCGCGGCGGGTCGCACCATTGCACGTGTGAGCTTTGGCCTGGGAGGTCAAGTGCAGCATGGATCGGGTCGCTTTGGAGAATATTGACTGTGCGATTTTGTTTTCACCGACGCGGTGCGTCGGCGAGGACACAGCGGCGTGACGGCGAGGACAAAAATCGGGTCGCGTCGAGACCCAAGGCAAGGTCGCAATGGGGCCAGGGCAACCGATTTCGCCGCCTAAAGTGTAACATCGCCCCTTCGATGATCGAAGCTGTCCCGGCCTACAATCCCGAAAAGAACTCCGGCACCGCCGTGCTGGCGGGGCCCTGGATCGCTTCGTCAAAACGTCGGCTCTGCGGCGTCGTTTCCAAATTGATTTCCACGCAACGGCAGCCCGCGGGCACCGCTTCGACGATTCCAGCGGCTGGATAAACGACGGCGGATGTGCCAATGGCGACAAATAAGTCAGCCTGCTGGGCGGCCGCGGAAATTTGTTCCAGTCCGATCGGCATTTCGCCAAACCAAACCAAATGCGGGCGCAGGCGTCCCAAACGGGCTGGGTGTTGCGGAACCGCGGCATCGTCCGGATGCGGCGTCGTGACGCTTAAGTCGTCATGCCAATCGATGACCTTGCCGGTGTCCAGGCAACGGGCTTTGAGCAGTTCACCGTGCATCGGCAACAGCTTTTTGCTGCCGGCGCGTTGGTGCAAGGGATCGATATTCTGAGTCACCAAAAGAAATTCATCCGCGTGCCGCTGTTCAAATTCGGCCAAGGCCCGATGGGCGGCGTTGGGCTGGATGTCGGGTGCTTGAACGGCCCGCCGACGCTGGTTGTAAAACTCGTGGACCCGCTGCGGAAATTCCGCAAAGGCTTCGGGAGTCGCCACGTCTTCGAAGCGATGCCCTTCCCACAACCCATCGGCGTCGCGGAAGGTGGGAATGCCGCTTTCGGCCGAAATACCCGCACCGGTTAAAATTAAGATTTTCATGACGGCCTTCGCATGGTTTTCCCAAGATCATTTGGGTCACGACGAAAAGATTCCTAGAAACCGACCCTTTTTACACACCCCACGCACATCGATGTCAAAACCCAACTGTTTCATGGCCCTTCCGTTGATCGTCTTGGCCGGCACGTTGTCGGGATGCAGCATGATGGGCAAACGGGCAAGCGATCAAATCCAAAAAACGATTCCGCTGAGTGCCAATGCCAAGTTGGAAATCGAAACCTTCAATGGCTACATCAAGGTCGTTTCCGGCGACGTCGACGAAATTGAATTGTTGGCCAAACGCTACGCCAAGGGTCCAACCATCGAAGACGCCGAGGACAACCTGGACGACGTCGAAATCGAGACCCAAAGCAGCGATGATGGCGTCGTCGTTTCGGTCAACAAGCCCGGCGGCTTTCAGGCGGGGGTCAGTTTCGAATTGACGATTCCCAAGGATTGGCAGGTCGACGCGAAGACCTCCAACGGTGCGATTGTCGTGCGGGACGCCAGCGGCGTGAAATTGAAGTCCAGCAACGGCAGCATCACGATCAGCGGTTCGCCGGCGAGTGTCGTTGCCGAAACTTCCAACGGCGCGATCAAAGCGGGCAGTCGCCGGCCCGCCGAAGTCGCATTGAAAACGTCCAACGGTGGTGTGTCTTGGAAAGGTCCGCTGGTCGCCGGGGACCACCGCATCCGCACCAGCAACGGCGCGATTTATGCGGAAGTCCAAGATACGTCGGCCAAGGTGGTCGCCAGCACGAGCAACGGCCGCATCGTCATCGATGGTGTGTCCGCCAAGGGATCCTTGGAGAAGACACTGGGCGAAGACCCCAATCCGGAAGTCAACGTGCAGATCGAAACCAAGAACGGCGGCGTGCGAGTGGATTACAAGACCACGTCGCCGGACGATTCAAGCGGCGACGATTCGGAAGTCGAATCGGGCTCGGAAACCATCACCCTTGATTGATGATCCCGACTGGCATTCCATGTCAGCTTGGTTTTCGGCTAGGGCACGTTCGCCAGAACGTGCGTTCCGACTGGTTTTCAAGTAGGGCACGTTCGCCAGAACGTGCGTTCCGATTGGTTTTCAAGTAGGGCACGTTCGCCAGAACGTGCGTTCCGAACGGGTCCGGCTTCTGGCGAAGTCCGGCTACCCGGAAAGTTAGCTGACATAGCCGCTAATTGTTGACGCGTCGCAGGGCATTCAAGATGCCGGTTCCGTTGAACCAGTTCAGCGTTCCGTACATGGCCGATGCGGTCGGCTTGAACTGCAACATCACGACATCGTTGGGCAGGATGCGAATCCGCTCTTTGGGATCGTAGATCGCTCGGTCCAAGTCGACTCGAATGGTCATCTGGCGACCATCGGGCAGCATTCGCAGGATCAACACTCGCGTGGGCTCGCGAAGGTTCCCCGTTCGTCCACCGTTCAGTGCGGTGCCGCCGACGCCCAGGGGACCACCCGCCGACGCCGTTGCCATCGCGATCGCCTCGATCACATCCACGTCCTCGTCACGCGGTAGCGGAACGCGGCCGCCGGGCAACAACCCGCCCGTGGTGAAGTATTCGTTTCGACGCGGCACAAACACGACGTCGCCTTCGTTCAACACGATGTCCTGATCCGAAAACGGGACCGTGTCGCAGGGGCAGCCGGCCAGTGGAATCCGGATCACGTCAGCGGAACAATTGTCTCCGGTACCACCGGAAACCAGGCTTTGCAGTTTGCCCGCCGACAAAAATTGAGGCTGCACGGCGGCATTCTTGCGAATCACGTACAGTTCGCGTGGCGCATCGGTACCCGGCAAGCCACCGCTGGCCGCCAACGCATGCAGGACATCGTTTTCATACGCGGGCAAATCGATGACTTGGCCACTACCGCGATGAATCTCGTTGACATTTTGAGGATTGACGATTGTCGGGCTGGTCGCCGGCGTGTCTTCCCGCAGGACGACCACTCGATACACCCGAGGCTTCAGCAACGACACGCTGACACGCTCGCGACCTTCCTGCAAAATCTCTTCTTTCAAATAGATTTCCAAAATACGGTCAATGGCTTGATCGACGGTCAATCCCCGCACATCGGTCTTGCCGATCAGCGGCAGATCGATGGTGCCGCTGGCGGTCACACGCACCGGCAAACCATACGATGCACCCAGGTTGGCGCCCCGGGCGGGATAATAGATCTGATTCAGCGTTTGGTTTTGTTGCAGAATCGGAACTTCGTTTTCCTTGGGTGGAAACACGCCATAGACATAAACGGACAGGGTGTCGCCCGCGTCAATGATGTGTTCGGTGGGTTGGTTTTGACCCAGGGCCGCGAACGAAACCGGTGCCAACGCCTCCCGCTCGCAATCAAACAGGTGCGGGGGCAATCGATGCGCGGGGATCGCTTTGTGCGCCGACGAAACCAGGTGACAACCCGTTGAACTGACCAAGGCCAGCAGACCCAGGGTCAAGCCAAGAAGTCTTGTCGGTGGGGTCATGCTTGGCCGTATGAGGGCGTGGAAAACACGGTGGAAGTGATTGCTAGAATTCATCACGAATCCTTTCGCCAATGATGAGTCGGTGGACGGTGCGGTACAAACGGGCGGCTGCCAAGCGACAACGCCCAAAAATGGGACGATGCGTTGCGGGTTACTCCACCCACTTCACCGTGCCGGAATCCTTCTCGCCAAGCTTGAACGGGCGGTCGACAACTTTGACCGAATCGGCCGCGTGTCGAACCCTGCGAACCGGGTCAAAGCTTTGATAACTGACGGGTCCGCTGGATTTGAAATCGAAATCGCCAGGTATTCCAAACAAGGATTGGATCGTTTCGCGGCTGAGTTCCGGGTTGCCCTTGGCTTGAACCAGTTCGGACCCGGCATCCATCGGCTTGACGCCCGCGCCATCCTGCTGCGTTGGGGACGATTCACCGCCCAGCGTTTGCGGCTGCAATCCGGGAGTTGCACCGGAGTCAGGATTCGCCGAGGCGGGGTTTGCAGGCGGTACGGGTGCGGCATCCAAAGTGCCGACCGGCGGCGGGGGCGGCACGTCCAAGGTGCCCGATTGTTGCGGCGGGCCCGATTGTTGCGGCGGGCCCGATTGTTGCGGGGTCGGCTGGGGTACGCCGGGCTGCGGCGTTCCCGTTCCCGCCGGCAAATCGGACGCCGAAGCCGGTTCGGGTGGCGGCGTCATCTCCGGTGCATCGGAGGGGTCGATCACCGCATCGCCCTCGCTTTCCAGTCCCAAATCCATCGGTTCGGCGGTACCTGCGGGCGCGAGCGGGTCGCCCGCGGACATGCCGGCATTGTCGGGCGTGGCCGCCGGCGGGTCGGCATCTTCGCCGCCCGATTCACGATCAACGTCGGGAATCGGAAGCGGTAGGCCGCCCATTTCCGCGACCCCGGACGGATTGTCTTGGACCACCGATGGTGGCGCGACAAGCCCGTGATTCTGGTACATCGCGTGTTCGTCGGTGACCGCCGGCGGGACATCCAGCCATTCGCCGTGGATCATGCCGCCGGCGATCGACGGGCCGCAATCGCCGCTCGCGCACGCACCAGGACTAGGGCAGCAACCGTCTTGGCACTTGGGCACCTGGCAGTCGGCCGTTTCAAACAAGCGCAAATGGTGCGTGTCGGGAAAACAACTTGCCCGCGCCGCACCGTCCTGCCAACCGCTGTAGTAGCTGTGTCGGCGGTTGTCGCATTCTTCAAGGATGCGTTTGGGCTTCCAATAACGCTGGGGTGCAACTGCCGGCGGACAATGTGGGCCGCCGGTGGACACCGTGTAAAAGCCGTCCAAGAAGCCCAGCTTGTAATCGTGCGGATACGCTTCGCATGCCGGAACCCCGCATTGGCGTAGTTGTCCTAAGGCGCGGGCCTTCTGGGTGCTTTCGTACTTAAAATCGCTCAGCCCGGCACAACCGCTGCCCAGGGACACGGCCCCGGCAAGAATGGCGACGCAAAGCCGCCGCAATCGACGCGAGCCAATGGAGCGTTGGGGGGGATGCTTGTCTTCGTGGGTCACCACGATTAACTCCGTTCGGGGAGGTCGGATTCCATTCCTTGGTGGATTCGACGCCGCGTTGTGGCCCGTCAAATAAAAACCATCGAAATTCAGCGTTGTTGAAGGCGACTGGATTTCACAATTGCTTCCAGTCGCACAACCGGAACCCGACAACCCGCACAGTCCGCAAAGCCCGCCAATTCGTTACCATACGCAGCGCCTCGCGAGCGTCGCGGGCGTCTGGTTTGCGAATCACAATTCCATTGGCACACGAGTCATGATGGTTCGATATCGTTTTTTCCTGGGTCTAGTTTGCATGATGGCTGTCTCGGCCCCGGCCCCGGTTCGGGGTGACGAGGGTATGCATTTGTTCAACGCACTGCCGCGTCAAATGCTGCAGTCGCGGCACGGGTTTGAAGCGACCGAGCAGTGGGCCGAACATTTGCGTTTGTCCTCGGTCCGCTTCAACAGCGGCGGCAGCGGATCGTTCATCAGCAGCAACGGTCTCGTGCTGACCAACCATCACGTCGCCAGCGAAACCCTGCAAAAGCTGTCCACGCCCGAGCGAAACCTGCTGGAGGATGGCTACCTTGCCCAATCCCTCGATCAAGAGCTTCAAGCACCCGACCTGGAACTCAACCAGCTGGTCGCAATCATCGACGTGACCGATGAAGTCGAAGCGGCGGTGGACGCTGACGACGAAACCGAATCGGCCAAACAACGCCAAGCCGCGATCGCCAAAATCGAAGCCCGTTCGCTGGAAGAAAGCGGTCAACGAAGCGACGTCGTGAAACTCTTTGGCGGCGCGAAGTATCACCTGTACCGCTACAAAAAATACACCGATGTGCGATTGGTTTGGGCGCCCGAAACCGCCGCCGCTTTCTTCGGCGGCGACGCGGATAACTTCGAATACCCGCGTTACAATTTGGATGCCACCATCATGCGGGTCTACGAAGACGGCAAGCCCGCAAAACTCGAACACTTCCTGGCTTGGTCCGAAAAACCTCTCGACGAAGGCGACTTGGTCTTCGTTTCGGGTAACCCCGGTCGGACGCAGCGTATCTTTACCGTCGACGCACTCAAGTTTCTTCGCGATCAACGGATTCCATACCTGTTGGACTTCCTCCGGCGCAAAGAGGTGTTACTGCAACAATTTTCACTCGGCGGCGTCGAGGCGAAGCGACGCGCCCGCGACGAATTGTTTGGCATCCAAAACGCCCGCAAGGCTTACACGGGTATGTTGGCCGGATTGCAAGACCCGGCAACGATGGTCGGCAAGCAACAACGCGAGGATCATCTTCGTGCGGGGCTGAAAGGTTCCAAGTTCGACGGCAACGACGAAAACCCTTTCGACGTCATCAGTGAATCGCAATCGGCAAAAGCCGACCGTCTGGGCCAGGATCTGAATCTTCGCAGCGAACTGTTCCGGATCGCGATGCAGATCGTTTTGTTGACGGCCGAAGATCAAAAACCCAACGAAGAACGTTTGGCCGAATTCAGCGACGCTCGCCGTCCCAGCCTGTTGCAAAAGCTGTACAGCACCGCGCCGCTGTATCGCGATTTGGAACAATTCAAATTGGCCGACGAATTGTCGCGGGTGATCGAGGCCCATGGTGCCGACACCCTTTGGGTCCAGGAAATGATGGCCGGCAAGGGACCTCGTGACCGCGCCGCCGATTTGGTCGCGGGAACCCGCGTCGATGAAGTCGACTTTCGCAAGTCGTTGGTCGCCGGCGGACGCGACGGCCTCGAAAAGTCCGACGACGCGCTGATTCAGCTGGCACTGATGCTGGAACCCGATTATCGCGAACATCGCGCCGAGGGTGACGCGATCGACGAACGCGAGGTCCAAGCCTACGCAAAGCTTGCCGATTTAATCCGTGAAGTCGAAGGCAGCGGCGGTTATCCGGATGCCACGTTCACGCTGCGTTTGGCGTTCGGTTTGGTCAAGGGTTATCGCGAGGATGGAAAAACGATTCAACCGAAAACAGATTTCGCGGGTGCTTTCCGGCACGCCGAGGAACACAAAGGTCAAGACGATTTCGACTTGCCGGAAAGCTGGTACAAGCATCGCGAGAAAATCAACCTGTCGACGGATTTGAACTTCGTTTGCACGGCCGACATTATCGGCGGCAATAGCGGGTCGCCGGTGGTCGATCGCGATGGGAAACTGGTTGGCCTGATTTTTGACGGGAACATCCAAAGCCTGGTCAGCGATTATGCCTATACCGACACGCAGGCCCGCGCGGTGTCCGTTGCCGGAGTCGGCATTTTGAAAGCCCTGCGCTCGATCTATAACGCCCCGGCACTTGCCGATTCAATCGGCAAGTGATGGATCCGCAAGTCAAGCATTGGCGAACAATCGTCGCCGTTGATGCTTGCGGTTATTTGATGACAAGGTTCACCAAGCGGCCGGGCACCAAGATTTTTTTGATGACGTTCTTGCCTTCGGCCAGTCCGGCGATCTTGTCGTCCGCCAGCGCGATCTCAAGAACGGATTCCTGGTCGGCGTCCGCGGGCACCTGAATCTTGCTCTTCACTTTGCCGTTGACTTGGACGGGCAATTCCAGGGTCGATCGCACCAACCATTTTGCATCGTGCTGTGGCCAGGTCGCCGTTGCCAGCGTTCCCTCATAACCCAGCTTGGATGCCAGTTCGTCGGCGATGTGCGGCGCGTAGGGTGACAACAGCTTCAAAAACGTCAGCAAGGATTCGCGCGAACGCTTGTTTTGCCGCGTGAAATGATTGGTGAATTCCATCATCCGCGCGATCGCCGTGTTGAAACTCATCGCACGCGTGTCTTCGGTGACCTTTTTGATCGTTTGATGTAGCACGCGCAGCGATTCGTCGTCGTCGGTTTCGTCGGTGACCGCGGGCGACAACCGTTCCTCGTCGGAATCGCCGTCAATAATCAATCGCCAAACGCGGTCCAGGAAACTTCGCACACCACCCACACCCGTCATCGACCACGGTTTGGTCGCTTCCAGTGGCCCCATAAACATCTCGTACAAGCGCAACGAATCGGCACCATAATCGCGAACCACATCGTCGGGTTTGATCACATTGCCCCGCGACTTGGACATCTTTTGTGCCTTACTTTCGACACGAATTTTCGGGTCGGCGACCAAAACATGTTGCCCGCCGCGCTTTTCGACCTGATCGGCCTGCAAAACCACTTCGGAAACAACCTGTCCCTGCTGGGTCGCGAAATGCCGATCCTCGTTTCGGCGGATGCCCTTTGAAGTCACCGGATTACCAGCGTCATCCACAAAGCCGGTAAAAACCGCTTCGCCCAGGATCATCCCCTGGTTGACCAAACGTTGGAACGGTTCGGCGGTGCTGACGTAGCCGCGGTCATGCAGCACCTTGTGCCAAAATCGGGCATACAACAAATGCAGCACCGCGTGTTCGGCGCCGCCGACATAAAGATCGACCGGCATCCATTGCTTTTCCAGTTCGGGATCGACCAGAGCCGTCTCATTGTGCGGGTCGATATACCGCAGGTAGTACCAACAGGAACCGGCCCACTGGGGCATGGTATTGGTTTCGCGGCGGTATCGTTTCCCATCCAATTCGACGTACAGCCAATCGTCGTCGGCTTTCCCCAAGGGCGGTTCGGGTTTGCCGTGCGGTTTGAAGTCTTCCAATTCGGGCAGTTTGACGGGTAGGTCTTCGACGGGAACCGCGCGCAGCACGCCGGTGGGTGTCCCTTGCGAATCCAATTCATGCAAAATCGGAAAGGGCTCGCCCCAAAATCGTTGTCGCGAAAACAACCAATCCCGCAACTTGTAGTTCACCGCCCGCCCGGCGACCCCGCGACCGGAAAGTTCGTCGACCAATTGCGACTTGACATCCTCGGTCGTCATGCCGTCGTAGCGGTCGCTGTTGATTGCGATGCCGGTGGCGACGTAACAGGCTTGGCCCGCCAAGATCGCGTCGCGTTGATCATCGTCGGCCGGTGGGTCGACGACGGGAACAATCGGCAAGTCAAAGGCTTGAGCGAATTCGAAGTCGCGAGCATCGTGGGCGGGGACCGCCATGATCGCGCCGGTGCCGTAACCGGCCAAAACATAGTCGGCGATCCAAATCGGGATTGCTTTTCCGGTGACCGGATTGATCGCGGTGGCTCCGCTGTCCACACCGGTTTTTTCGCGATCGCCCTCGGTGCGTTCGCGATCGCTTTTAAACGAGGCCTTTTGAACGTAGGCGTCGACGGCGTCCTTCCGCGCCGGCGTCGTTAAACGATCGACCCACGGATGCTCCGGTGCAATGACCATATACGTCGCCCCGAACAACGTATCCGGTCGCGTGGTATAGACTCGTAAGGATTGATCATCGCCGGCGTCGGGAAAGCCCTTTTTTTTGCGAGTGGCCGACCAGGCATCAAAATCGGCGGGCTCGCCGACGTAGAAATCGACCTCGGCACCGGTGCTTTTGCCGATCCAATCACTTTGAAGTTTTTTGATACCCGGTGACCAATCCAAATCATCCAAATCGGCCAGCAGGCGATCGGCATAGTCGGTGATCCGCAACATCCATTGCCGCAGCGGAATCCGACGTACCGGGTGTCCACCGCGTTCGCTTTTGCCGTCGATGACCTCCTCATTGGCCAGCACCGTGCCCAGTCCCTCACACCAATTGACCAAGGCGTCGTCCTGATAGGCCAGGCGTTTGGAATCGCGATATTTTTCAATCGCGATCCGACCGGCGGATTGGACGGCATCGGGAATGGGCAATTCGGATATCGGGCGGCCCAGCTTGGTTTGGGGATCGACCCATGTGTCGTGCAAGACCAGGAAAATGAACTGGGTCCATTTGAAGTACGTTTCGTCGGTGGTCGACAACACGCGATCCCAGTCGTAGCTGAAACCGAGCATCTTCAATTGCCGAGTGAAATTGTCGATGTTTCGCTGGGTTTGAATCCGCGGATGCTCGCCGGTTTTGATGGCGTGTTCTTCGGCGGGCAAGCCGAACGCGTCGAAGCCCATCGGGTGCAACACGGATTCGCCGTTCATGCGGGCAAAACGCGAAATGATGTCGGTTGCCGTGTAGCCTTCGGGGTGCCCAACGTGCAAACCTTCGCCGCTGGGGTACGGAAACATATCCAAGACGTACCGCTTCGTGCCGCTGGGCTTTTCCGGAGCGGCGAAGACTTTGTGCTGGTCCCAATAGGCCTGCCAACGGGGTTCGATTTCGCCGGGTTGATATCGCATGGTGATGAATGTGGATTGAGTTGGATTGGATGGAGGTTTCCGTTCGCGGCGGGTCAACCGCAAGCGCGGGGATTAGGAACCCGCCGCTTATTTCCCGACGATTGCTTAGGCGTTTTCCGTCAGCCGCCGTGCCGCTTCGCGATACTTGGCGATCGTTTGATCGATCACGTCGTCGGGCAGTGGCGGTGGTGGACTGTTGCGATCCCAATCGCTGGCGAGCAACCAAGAACGCACGAATTGTTTGTCAAAAGAGGGCTGACTGGCACCGGGCGCGTAGTTCCGCTGGTCCCAAAAGCGACTGCTGTCCGGCGTCAACACTTCGTCGATCAACAGCAGTGCATTGTCGTCGAAGCCGAATTCGAACTTGGTGTCGGCGATGATCAGCCCTTTTTGGGCGGCGTGCTGCGACGCCCAGTGATACAGATCCAGCGAGCGACGTTTGAGTTCGCCGGCCAATTCCGAACCCAGTTGGTCCACCAGGGTTTCGAAAGACACATTTTCATCGTGGCCCGATTCCGCTTTGGTTGCCGGCGAAAACATCGGTTCGGGTAATCGATCGCAATGCTTCAGCCCCGCGGGAAGTGGGTGACCTCCGATTTTTCCATCGATCTGGTATTCCTTCCAGCCGCTGCCTTCCAGGTATCCGCGAACGACGCACTCAAACGGAATCACCTTGGCTTTGCGGGTCAGCATGACGCGGCCGGCCAGCGGGGCCAGGTCATCGGGCTGGGTCCCATCGGGCCAGGCAATATCGTCGACCTGGCAACTGATCAAGTGATGGTCTTGGTCCATCGAATCAAACCAGAAGCGACTCATCTGCGTCAGCAAACTTCCTTTACCGGGAATTCCCACCGGCAAGACGTAATCGAAGGCGCTGATTCGATCCGTACTGACGATTAATAGGTGTTCGCCGCAATCATAGACATCCCGGACTTTGCCGGATCGTTTGGGCAGGTTCAGCGATGTCGACAACAGAGCGGCCCGCGAATCGAATGCGTATTCGGTTTGCGGATGGGGTGACATGGTCGGGGGCCTCGATCGGGAGCCGGTGGGTTGCGGGACCGCCGAATCGTCGCAAAGCCGAGTCAAACCGGCAACCGTCGGCAACCCTTCGGCGGCAGCTGTCGCTCGATTGGCTCGGCACCGCCGAGCGGCTAGACTGTGGTTCCCGCGTCGCTTTCGGATGCCGCGGGCAACGGGAATGTGCCCGCCAAAAAGGCTGCGATCACATTCCAACTTTCCCCGCCCTGACCGATTCGTTTCAATTCATCCATGGGACATTTCCGTTTCGAAGTCCCCGAATCGGCTCGCGGGTTGCTGGACGATTCGCTGGTTCCCGATGCGTATCTTTGTGGGATCGAAGGCGTTCCGTTTCAAACCAAGGTCGAATACGACGGCGGGGCGATCAAGCTAACTCGGAACCTGGATTCGTCGGCGAAGTTGCACCTCACCTGCCGGCTTCCCAAAATCGGACTGCGAACCTTGTCGACGTGTTCGCTGCACCCCTGCGAACGCAACGATTCGTATTCATTGCCCCTGGAATTGGCTCGCGGCAGTTGCCACATGGCGCGATTGCAGGGTGATGTGTGGAAGCAGGCGGGTTTGGAAGCCGGGCCGTTGTACGAAAACAAATTAGCCGAGGGGACGGAACATTTTCTCAAGGCCGCCGCCACGCAGGATGCACCGGAGGTTTCGACGGCCGCCGCAATTGAGGCGATTTCGATCCTGCAAAGTTCTTTGGATGACCTGGGGACTCGATATGCCATCCAATCCATTTCCAATCGCAAGAATCGCGAAAATCAGCTCGCGACGTTGGTGGCCGCGTCGGTGATTCCGCCGGAGCCGTTTCCGAATTTGCAGGCCCCCGCGACGACGTCCGCCTGGGTGACGTACTGCGAAGCATTCAATACCGCCGCGGTGCGGATGTCGTGGGCGGATATCGAAACCGATTCGGGAACCTTGAATTTCGAAGCGACCGATCGTCTTGTCGATCGCTCGGTGGAAGCGGGGCTGCGGATTGTCGCCGGGCCGCTGATCGACTTCCGTGCCCGCTTGCTTCCGCATTGGTTGTATTTGCTCGAGGATAACTTTGACGCGTTACTGGCCTCGGCGGTGTCTTTTGTCGAAAAGGTCGTCGTCCGATATCGCGGCCGCGTCCAAGTTTGGAATGCCGCCAGCGGCTTGAACACGCCCGGCCCGATTCAATTGGACGACGAACAAGCCATGCGACTGGCCGTTGGCATTTTGCAAACTGTTCGCCGGACCGATCCAAACACGGCCGCAATTTTGTCGTTCGACCAACCTTGCGGCGAATACCTTGCCCGGCATCGTAACGGGATTTCTCCGATGCACTTTGCCGATGCGATTTCGCGAAGCGGTTTGGGCATGGCTGGATTGGGTATCGAATTTCGCATGGGTTATCAAAGCGATGCGACGCCACCGCGATCGGCGGTCGACATCGGTACGACGATTGATCGTTGGGCGACGCTGGGGATGCCTTTGCTGATCACGCTGGCCGTGCCCGGCGGCCAAGGCGGTGACCATCACGCGCTCGCTCCGGTGCCACTGCTGGATTTGGGCGAGGAAAACGCCGATGCCGAAGGCTGGCAATTGAAGATTGCCGGCCCGCTGCTCAAAACGATGCTGGCCAAGCCCATCGTCCACGGCATCGTCTGGGAGGGCTGGCATGACGGCCGGCCCCATGTCGGCAGCCATGCGGGGCTAGTCAACGCCGAAGGGCACCCCAAGCCGCTGCTGGAATACATCTCGCGGCTTCGCCAAGACTTTCTGTTCTAGGCATGAAGCCCAGCGAAACGACGCAGCGGGACGGTCTTTGGTTCGCCGTTGCCGCCCATGGTATTTGGGGTCTATTCCCGCTGTTTTGGAAACAACTCGGCGATGTCGATGCGTTGCCGCTGGTCAGCCACCGAGTGATTTGGTCGTTTGTAACGCTGTGCGTTTTGGGCGTCATCGCCGGTCGCCTGCGACCCCTGTTGGGAGCGTTTACGCAGCGAAAAGTCATGGGCACTTACCTCGCGGCGTCGGCGATGATCGCGATCAATTGGTTGGCGTTCCTTTATGCCGTCAACAACGATCGCGTTTTGGAAGCCTCCTTGGGCTACTACATCAACCCTCTGTTCAATGTGCTGCTGGGCGTGGGATTGCTGGGCGAACGATTGCTGCGTCATCAATGGATCGCGGTGACCTTGGCGGCCATGGGTGTCGCCGTGATGGCGATCGGCGGCGGCGGCTTGCCCTGGGTTTCGCTGACGATGGCGATCTCGTTCGCGATTTACGGTCTGGTCAAAAAGATGGCACCGCTAAATTCACTGGACGGTTTGACCATCGAAACCGGAATCCTGTTTCCCCTGGCTCTCGGGTGCTTGGCGTGGTGTGCCAGCCTGGATGCGGATGCCGCCGGACTGCCGGATTGGCGAATCGGAATGTTGCTGGTTGCCGGCGGCGCGGTCACGATTACGCCGCTGGCACTTTTCGCGTCCGCCACCCGTCGGGCGTCGCTGTCGGTGATCGGCATGATCCAGTACATCGGCCCGACGCTGCAATGGATCGTCGGTCGGTTTGTGTACGGCGAACCCATGCCGCCCGAAAGGCTGATGGGATTTGCGTTCGTGTGGATTGGGTTGGCGGTTTTTGTGGGCGGTGGTTGGCTTCACCGACGCCGCGGACGTCTGATCATCTCGAAGGTGCCGGTTTCGCGGCCGCCGGCATAACTCGCGTGAAAGCGACCGCCCGCGACGGTCGCGGTCGTGCGGTAGGTGCCGACGATCGGCATACGCCGCGAGGACACCCATTGGCCACAAGCGTTTTGTTGCAACTTGGCCCGGTAAGTAAACGGGACCACCCAAGCAAAGCGGCCGGAAAACCGAGCGTCGTAACCGCCGTTCCCGTCCGGCCAGATCCTTGCCCGCAAAGGCCCCGAATGGCCCGTCGATGTGCTGTTCCAGCGGCCCTTCCAAGTGCCCGCCGGCGATTCGGCCTGACCTTTTGAGCCTGACGAAACGAACAGGATCAGGATCAACAAACACGAACAAACCAGTCGAATCATCAGGGACCCGTGGGGGTGAGGTTGGGAAGCGGTGATGTGCAGCTTGCAGTTAAGTTAAACTCTGACTTTTGGCAAGCCGCCCGTCACTCCTCCGTCAGCCGCCGCACGCATGAAGTTTCAAAAATTTCAAATGGTTCCCGCGACCCTTGTTGCCGCGTGTTGCCTACTGGTTTCCATGGGCTGCGAAGTTCGCACGCGTTCCAATTCGGGCCCGAAAGAACTTGCGACCCTTGACGAATCAACGCGGCCCAAAATCGGTTTCATCACCAACTGCGTCGCTTCGTTTTGGGTGATCGCGGAAAAGGGTGTCGAAAAAGGTGCTGAAGAGTTCAACGCCGATGCCGAAGTGTTGATGCCGCAAGAAGGCGGCGCGGTGACGCAAAAAGCGATGCTGGAAGATTTGGTCAGCCGCGGAGTGGATGGCATCGCGATCACCGCGATCGATCCCCAAAACCAGACTCCGCTGCTTGACGAAATCGCCGACCAAACTCGATTGATTTGTCATGACAGCGACGCGCCAAAATCCAAACGCTTGTGCTATATCGGCATGGACAATTACGACGCCGGCTTGATGGTGGGAAAGATTCTGCGCCGGGCACTTCCCGATGGTGGCAAAGTCGCGATCTTTGTCGGCCGAGTGGAACAGGACAACGGCCGCCGACGTCGCCAGGGCACCATCGACGGTTTGCTGGACCGACCACGCAACCCCGACGGTTTTTATTCGATGAACGAGGTCATCAAGGAGGACGGA
>JBCCRW010000032.1:0-21890 GCA_039201055.1 Planctomycetota bacterium
CAGGCGACCGATGACGGTCGTCTGTGTGACCGATTACGAAGTGCACGCCAATTGGATCGCCAACGCGGATCTCTATTTGGCAGGTTCCGATAGCGTTTATCGCAAACTGACGGCCGAGGGCAAACGCGTCGCCCGGCTTCCAATGCTTCCGTGCCGAGCCCCCAAATTCGTCACGCCGAAAAGTGTCGCACGCGAGGGTGACGTCCTCAAGATCCTGATGGTTATGGGACTCGAGGGCAGCAGTCGACGCAAAGCCAAACGCATCATCAACCAGCTCTTACGAAGTTCCGGCGACGTCAAGGTGAAGGTCGATGTGATCTGTGGACGCAATGCAAAACTGAAAGCGGAATTGACACGCATCTACCAAAACGAGGATGCCATTTGCGTCCACGGCTTTGTTGACGACATTCCCGAGCGCATGCAAATAGCGAACTTGGCCCTGATCCGGCTGAGCCCCAATACGATGACCGAGGCGCTCGCCGCCGGCACACCCGTGATCGGCTTTGACTGGCATGTCCATGAAGCGGAATGCCTAACGGTGCTTCGTCATTTTGGCGCCGGAACGGGCAGTCTATCCGTGGCCGAAGCGATTCGTCGAACGGAGCGTTTTCTAAGCGACCCCGAACTACGCGATCATTGGTACCGGCGTGCCTATAAAGCGTCAACGCAAGCGTTCGGAAGCGAATTGGCTGCGCAGTGCATTCTCGATCCCGCCAACGGGTTTCACCACGCATCCTGATTCGCATCACAGCCTGGGAGTCCCCAACCTTGGATACCGTGACACACGGATTGGCCGGCGCAAGTATTGCTGTGGCGGCAAGCAAATGGACCGGCGATGGGTCGATGCAGCCCGCGCTCGTCGCCTCGGCGACGATTGCCGCGTTGCTTCCGGATCTGGACTTTCTGTTCGCCATCGCCAAAAAACCGCTCCTTGCGTGGCGTTGGCATCGCGTTCTCCTGCACAACCTGCTTGCGGTCCCCGTGCTGGCACTACTTGCCGCCGGGTGCGTCCATCCGTTCGCGGGCGAAACCGCGTTTGACTCGCTACTGATCGTCAATGCACTTGCTTTATTTTCGCACGTGTTCTTGGACCTGCTGACTAGCTTTCGCACCGGCGTGCTGTTTCCGCTGTCTCGAAAACGTTATGCGATCGGCACTCACTTTTTGACCGATCCGATCATCGGGATGCTGTGCGGATTGTCGCTGGTTCCGTCATGGAATGCATGGATGTTGCTGACGCTGGCCATGTATTTGTTCGTTGCCGCGGGCTTAAAGGCTGTCGCGATGCGTCGCGCAAAAATGCGGCAAGCCAAGCTTCGTCTATCGAGGTACCCCATTCATCTGCGTCCACGCGTGTTTGCCCCATGGCGGTGGATGGCAATCATCGAAAGGGAAACGCAATACGTTTTTTTCTACCTGACACCACTGCACGCCGAATCCCCCAAGACGACTTCGCGTGGCAGGCAAACCGAGGCGGCGAAGTTGGTCGAGAAACACGAGCTGCTCCGCTGCTTCGATTTGCTCGCCGATTTCCCTCGCTACGAAGACACCTATCGGGATGGCCAGTCCGCGATTGTGGTCGAGGACATTCAGTGGTGGTGGAAGTTGCCCTACCGGCCCATGGCCATTAGCGCGGTGATCGACGCTGATGGAAATCCCTGCCAAGCCCGTGAGACCCACAAGCTTTCCAAACATCCAACCGGATAATTCCAAACCTGTTTTAACGATGAATGTTGCGATCGAATTGCCGCGTGCGTCAAGCCAAACTCCAAATCCATGTTGGATACCCGGATCTACACCGGAGACATCACTCGCTTTGGGCGATTTGTTTCGGAATCAACAGCTGGATGTGCGAAGGATGTCCTGCTTCGATTGGGCGCTGTTTGGGGCCTACTTTCCGATCGGCTGCGCGCTAGTCGTCATGCGATTCTTATTCGCCTTTGGACTGCTCCGGTTCCTGCCCAGGATGCTGCGACAACGCTGGATGCCGGTCTGCCTTGGCCTCAGGATTCGAACGCCGCGGGAAATGCAACTTCCCAAAAATGGCGTATTTCTTATCAGCAATCATTCGACCTACCTGGACAGTTGGGTTCTGTCGGCGGCCCAAACATCCTCATGTGAATTCGCGACGGCGGTTTGGCATGGAGTCCCCAAGCCAGTCCAATATTTGGCCCGCCCGGTGATCCAAGTCTTTGATGCGGGACGCAATCGTCAATTCCTGAAGCAAATTCGTACACAGCTGAAGCGGCGCAACGTGATTGTGTTTCCCGAAGGCACTTTCACTGACACTCTTTCGGGTCTCTTGCGCTTCGAAAAAAGTGTGTTTGCCTTGAAGCGGCCCGTCTACATGGTTGCGGTGCGCTACCACCGACCGCTGCCTTTTTTGCAGCCCTTATCTCTGTCCACCCACCCCATTTGGCAGACCGCGGTCGAGATGTTTCAACCCTGGACGACCGTTGACCGCATTCCGCTGGGCAGGCTTGTGCCGGCGGCCGATGAGTCAGCCCAGGATCTTGCCAATCGGGCCCAACGCAGCATCGCGGGCGCACTCGGCTTGGAAGCCACACATTGGACGCGTCACGATCGTGGCAAGCTTCTGTTCGCCAAGCACACTCCTGTCACACAAAGAAACGTGGATCCATGAATACCAGCGAAGTCGTTTACTCCACGTGGTCCAACGACGCCATTCGTGCATATTTCCGCCACGCGGACGTCTCCGGTGCATGGTCGAACATCATTTTGGGCGTTGTGATATTAATGGTGACACGACTTTCACTGCGGGCGGATCAAATCGATTTGGGTCGCCGCATTTCAGCGATGACTTTGTTCTTTGCTTCGATTTTTTGTGTCAACGTGATCGCCACAATGTCACACATGATCGAGCACTATCCACCCATCGCGACAACGCTGCGGATGGACCTGGATTTTGTGAACCATTCCGCGATTGGTTTTTGTGCGTTGTGGGTGGAAGTTTCGATCCTGGAGCGAGTGCGGGGTTTGCGAAAAATCGGTTACCTTCGTGCGTTCCCAAAAACAGGGTTCGTTGTGTTCGTCGTTGGTAACTTTGTTGTGTTTCAGGCTATCAATTGGTCCATTCGCAACGAGCCCAATTTCAATTACGCGATCCTGGACTACATGCTCAGCCTTTCGGTCCTGCTCGCATTCTGCGTTTATGTCCTGGTTAAACTGCCTCGACGACTGGACAGACGTTACGAGGCCTTCAGCATTGCTTCGTTCGGCATTTTGGCGTCGGCGTCGATTGCCCATATCGCCCTAGCCGATTTGCTGCCGGTTGGCGAATCGCTGATCAACGCCAACGATGTCTACCACCTGCTCAGCGCGCCCGCGTTCTACACGCTGTACAAATCAAAACGGCTGGCGACTTCGGCAAACCCGATGACGTTGCAGCCCAATCTAGCCGTCGGCTTGTTCGCGAAGAAAGAGTTTCATCATTCGTAGCGTTTCGTCGCTGACGTGATGCTCCATCCCCTCGCTGTCAATCTCTGCGGTCGCTTCGCTGACACCGATCGCGAGCAGAAAGTCGTGCACCACGGCGTGCCGCTTCCGCGACTGCGCGGCAAGCTCGCGGCCGACGTCCGTCAATTCAATCGGTCGATACGGAGCGGTCGTGGCAAAGCCGTCGCGTTGCAAGCGCGCGACGGTATTGCTCACGCTCGCATGCGTCACCCCAAAACGAGTGACCAAATCGGCCGAACGACAGACGCCATTGGAGCGGATGAAGTCGTCGATCGCTTCGACGTAGTCTTCCGCCAATTCGGTCGCGTGATCGGCACGAGTCCGTAAATGTCCGGGCGCGGGTTTCAACAACAGCTCCTTTCCACAGTGTTCGCGTTCGGTAACCGGGCCTAACGCCCGTCGGCTAATCTTGCCGGTCCTGAAACTTAATTCTCACGTTCCACTAATCAAAACTTAGCTCAGGCTAACTCGTTTTTCAATTCTTCAAGATTTCTTCCGCGAGATTCGTGGCATTTCGTCAGACCGCATCCATCCGCGTGCCTCGTAGACGCCATAAAAAGAATCCCGCACCGGCAGCCATCAAGATCGCGCACAAGACAAACATTCGGTGCGGGCTGTCGCCAAAAAAACCAGCGATCGACCAGTACAGTGCCGCGGCGATCGTCAAAAACGCAAACGAGACCGCGTTGGCCGTTCCCAAAAAGCGGCCTCGTTCATCATCGGGTGACCATTTTTGTAGCAATGCTTGTAGCGGAATGATGTAAAAGCCCGCCGAGAGTCCGGCGCCAAAAACGAACAACGCCACGTTGCTGGTTGCGACCGCCTTCATCCCCACGCCCCCGGGCTCTTTAGCCTCCATGCCACCGGGCTCTTTAGCCTCCACGCCACCGGGCTCTTGCACCCCCGCGCCACCGGGCTCTTGCATGTCGCGCACGGGCATCACATTCGCGTTGGCCTGCGCCGCATCGGCAACGCCGCCCAGGGTGGGCGTGGTGAGACCCAACAGCGCGAAAAAGATCACCAATCCGAACGCCCCCAGCGGAATCAAGCGCGGGCGAATCTGGTTGCCGGAGATCCAACCGGCCAACGCACAGCCGATGCCCACTGAAATCCCGAGCACCCCCATCAGGACACTCGCCTCGGTGCGGTTGATTTTCAGCACGACTGTGTATTCGGGCAGGATGAATAAAGCGATGCCCGCCAGAAGATAGAAATAGCCCCAGGCCATCATCACCATCAACAACTTCGACGCACTCATTTCCGCAATGGTCGCAAAGTAAGTCGAAAACGGATTCCAATCGAACTTCAAACCTTTTTCGCCCACGGGCAATTTCGGCATCAACAACGCCACCGCAAAGCCGCATGCCGCGATCAAGACAAGCGCGGTGATGGGCCACCACAATTGCGGAATGGAATCGCCCTGTGGCGAATAGCGGTCGCTGACAAAGCCCGCCAACAGTGTGCCCAGAATCACCGCCAAATTGGTCATCATGTTGATGGACCCGTTGGCCTTGGACAGCAATCGGTCGCCCACCAATTCGGGAATCATCCCGTACTTGGCCGGGCCAAAGAATGAACTCTGGCACGTCAGCGCGATCAACGCAAAAAGCGTCAAAAAAAGATTCCCGGTCCAAAAACCGATCCCGGCGACGATCGCGATCGGAATTTCAATCGCTTTGACCCACCACGTGACCGCCCGCTTGGAATATCGATCGGCAAGTTGACCGCCGTAGCCGGACAACAAGATAAAAGGAATCGTGAAGCACATGCCCACGATGCCCTGACCGCCTTTACCCAAGCTGCCCTGCCAGGCTCCGTCAATCACCATGAACGTCAGCACGCCCTTAAGGACGTTGTCGTTCATCGCTCCAAAGAATTGGGCAATGATCAAACTGATAAAGCCAAGATTCCAAACTTCCCGTTTTGGCTTTTTCTCGGGCGTGGTTGCGGTGGTGGCCACGGGTTCGGCGGAATCGTTCAAGTGGCTCTCTGGTGATACGGGAGCGTGGTCGAAGGCGTGTTTGGATGGAATCAGGTGGCGGATTTTAGGCCAGTCATCGGGTGACTGCACACACCCTTCCCAAACCGCCCGTTCCAGATCGCCCTTCCCAATCCATCAGCGTGATCATTTGCCCGCGGCGAATTGAATGCTTTGGCCGGGCAAAATGAAATCACTGACAATGCGTACAGAGCCCGCTTGCCGCCGATCCACACGTGAAATTTCAAAAATTCTTTCCTCGCCGGCCTGCAAACCCTTGAGCGATTGATCGCTGCGACGATCTCCCACCGCAAAGAACGCGTCTCGATAGATCGGCGCGATGCCGTCGTTGGTGACCCGCAAGGTCAACGTTTCATCACGATGTTCCGCCCGCAACACACGGAATTTGTACCCACACCGCATCGACGCGGCCTTAATTCGCTGCATGGATTGATACCGCGGTTGGTCGTTGCCAATCATGTACGAAATGTGAAACCGCTTTGCCGCTTCCGCAAACGAAACGCCGTTGGGGCCGGATTTTGAAAGTGCCAAGCGTTGATCGCGTTTGGTGTAGTAGCTGAACTCGCCGCCGGCGGAACTCCGCCGCCAACGGTCGCCGCCCAAAATCCTCCAGTTGACGGCATTTTCGCGGGGATGCGGCTCGCACAAAAACGAATCATCGAAGACGCCAAAGCCCAGCGAAAGCAAGTCGGCGTTCCCTTCCAAGGGCGAATATTCCGAGTCGGCCGCATCGACGCTGATTGACCACGGCAGCGAATCGAAGCAGTCGTCCATGTGCTTCAAAAGAGTGGCCTGATACGCTTTGTCCGGAAACGTCGAACCCAGCTTTCGCGGTCCATCATAAATGTGGTATTCCGCCCACAATCCAAAGCCGACTTGCAAGAACGCGATGCGAGGATCCTTGTCGTATCGCCGCGCGAAACGTGAATAAAAATCAAGCGTGAATTGACGCAGCTTCGGGTGGCTCCAATCACAAAACGCCGTGCGTTTGCCCTCGCTTTTGCCAATCGTTTCGGTGTAGCCGGGCGATCCCCGAATCCACTCGGGCACCGTGGTGTCGCGACCCGGGTAGACGAATCGAAACCTGAGTATCGCTTGATGGTTGCGTGCGGCGATCGCGTCCAAAATGCGATCCAGTGCCGTGAAGTCATATTGTCCGTCGGCCGTCACGATTTCATCGTAGCCGCAGTAGCGAAACTCCAATTGGACCGCGTCGGTGTCGACTTTTTCATGGTCGTTCCAAAGGACGATGCCCGACATCGGTTGGACCTGGGTGATCCGCGACTGCAGCGGAACGACCTGCGCCGTCGCCTCGGTTTTCGAAAGACTACGTAGCAGTAGCAACAGCACGGTCGCGAGGATGACGTGGTTCAAGCTCGTGAATCCGCGTCAATACCAGGTCTTTGATAGCCCAGGCTGAAGCCGACCATGACCAGCATCCCGGCCAGAGCGACCCATTGCCATGGACCCAAGCGGAATGGCGATGTGAATTGAAGATCCAGGGCCAGGGGTGCGTTTTCGGAAACCTGAACCGCCCGCGAAAAACGATACGCGTTCCCCTCCTCGGGCAAGTTGACCACGATCGATTGGGGTGCCGGGTCGGTGGTGCGTTGGTGACGAACCAGACGCGTGGCGATGCGTTCCAGGACCGCGTTGTCGTCGCTGGTGTTGCCCGCCAACAACTCGGCGACCTGTTGCGGTCGAAAATCCAAATCGTTTTGTTGCAACACCATGTTTGCGGCTGCCGCCTGCTCGAATTGCTGCGATCCGGCGTCCGCCGGCTCGCCCGAGCGGTTGTACAGATACACCCGTTGGCGACGCGTATTCAAGCCCACGATTGCCTGCTGTTTCTGTAAGTTTTCTAATTGCACCCGAGCGTCCTCGTTGGACGCCGCGTCCAGTGCATATTGGTTGAAGACACTTTTGAATGCCCGGCTGGCCTTGGTCCTTTGCCCGCTTTGCAATAATTCGTTGGCTTTGTCCAACATCTGTGCGGCTTGTTTGGCTTTCGATTCACGTTGACCCTTGGACAACGATAAATACGATCGCCGCGTGAACGAGCGTCGCACGGTCGGCCCCATCCATTCCAAATTGCCCTCGTGGTCGGCCAGCACAAAGCCCTCCGGTGCGATGACCTGCCACGTGATGTTTTCCAGCGGCACGTTCAATTCCGGACTGGTTAGCGAGATATTTGCAAGCCCCTGGCCGGTCAATGCGTAAATGATTTGGACTTTCGCCGTCCGGTCGTCGATGCCCGGCAGAATGTAAAACTGCCACGCATTCGGGTCATCGGTTTGACGAATCGAATGCACGCTTTCGCCGTTGACCAAAATGCTGATCATGTCCCCGCCGGTGCGACTGGCGGACTTGGGCAAGCGCACCGTTAAACTGCTCCGCTGCACCACTTCCATCGTCACGTCCAATTGCGTGATCTGGTCGCCGGTGGGCGACAGCACCGTCGTCAGTGCTCCTTTGGCGACTCGCAGCTTGAGCGCGTCGGCGATCGAGTGCCGCGTCACGCGAATCCGAAATGGCTGGTCGGGCGCGATTGCCCGAAAAGTCAGTGCCGGTGATGAATCGCCGCCGGTGGCGGATTCGCGAAGCGACATCGGCACCACGTTCCATTCGGCCGCTTGCCACTGGGGCGGTAAGTCGTCGCTTTGCAAGTCCAGGCGACCACCGGCGCGGACGGATGCGAAGTACGCCAATTGCCGTGCATCGGGAAACTGCAACGGATAGATGGGCTCGGATGCCGATCGGTCACCGCGTCGTTCGAACTCGATCCGAAACGGCAACGGCCCGATCACACGCTGCTTGAAGCGAATTTCCCAACGATTTTTGTCAACATTGACGATGTCGCTGATTTTGTCCCCCGTCACCCGCACGGTCCGGATTTCTTCATCGCTTTCGAGTGGCAGCACCACACTTAGCTTTCGCAACGACGCGTTTTGAATTTGGAAGTTTCCACTGACCGATGAACGCGTTTGGCCCTCTCGCAACACCACATCGTGAAGCACTTCGCCGGTGACCCAGGCTGGCAATCGTTCGACGCCCAATTCCAGGCTCCAATCGTTTTGCAGCAGACGATATGCCAGCGCACCTCGCGCGGTGCCGCCGACCGCGCGGGGATCCGTTTCCGAAACGTTTTGCCGCGTCAACGTCCGCAAGCGAATTCCCGTGCTGGGGTTGACGACCAATTCACCGGTTTGGCGATCCGCTTCGGCAATCCGAAATTCCGGCACCCGCCAAGAATCCAGCGCGTCCGGCGTGGGACCGGCCAGCGTCAAGTTGAAGGTCTGTGAACCGATGGTTTTGCCAACCAGATGCATGACGATTTGTCGTGATCCGTCGACCTCCAATTCGCTCCAATGATCCAGCGCGTCCCCCGATAGGGATTCGATCTCCAGGCCCGCCGGCAAGGGGAACGTCAACTGGAACAAGCCGGCACGGGTGATTTCGGCCACAAACGGAACCTTCAAAACAATGCGTTCCTCACCCAGCGAAAGCACCTGCTGGCTAACGACGCGAACTTCCGGTGACACCGGAGCGACTTTGACATCCAGCGCGCCGTCTTGTTCGCCGTAGCGATAGACCCGCTGCAGGACCGCGTCCTGCGGGCCGATTAGGCTGGCATCAAAGTCGCCTAGATTCACCGCTGACAAATTTTGCGATTCCACCTGGTCCGCTTGGGCGTCCGACCCGAACGCAAGCGCGATCAATCCGCCTTCGCCGCTGGCATCGCGAACACGCAGCGGCGACAGCGACACCGAGCTGGGCAAGGGGGCCAGTCCACGCTGGGTTTCGACCGTGACCCCAAATTTTTCGCCCGCCTCGGTTTCGATTGACAATCGCAGAATTCGCGAATCGGCATCAAACTGCCACGAGCCGATTGGACCGCCGACGGTGCTGACAGTCAGCCCTTGGGGAATCGAAATTTCCATCTTTCGCACTCGACCCTGCGCCGCCCGGACGTCGAAGCGATGGCGTCCATTGACGACACCGGGGCCGGGCGTAAAGACGTGTGCGCCTTCGACATAAAACTGTGTGTCTTCGCCCGCCCAATCGCGACGCCCCGCACGAAAAGTGATCCGCGGCGGCGGGGCCGCCGGCGAAATCGGTGCCAACAACAGCGTCGCACGCGACGACCCTTCGGCATCACGCCGCGATACCCGCATGGCCGCGTCGCAGAGCACGTCCCAGCCGCTTTGGCTGTACTCCAAATTGATTTTGTGCACCGCCGCCGGGCCCGTCAAAATCGGCACACCATCGGTGGCTTGGACCGCATCCAAGCGATAATCAAATTCGACGGCGAAGGTTTGCAGTGATGATGCGCTCGCTTTTGCCCCGGGTTCTTCAGCGGGTTGGCGATCTTGCTTGTCTTCGTTTTGCTCGCCGTCGTTTTGCTCGTCCGGCATGGGAATCATCACCGTGTACACCAAGCCTTCGCCGGCAACGGCCTGTTTTCCCAGACGAAGCTTGCCACCCTCGAAACGCGTCAACACGGCGGGCCCACGAAGCAACACGAAGCGATCACCCGGCTTGCCGGTCAAGGACAGTTTCGCGGTGGCCCGCAAACTCTGATCCGTGTCGGAAACCTGCCATTCTTGATTCAATGAATCGCCAATCAAGCTTTTGGAAGGATTCGAATCATCCGCCGCCAGCTCTGGTGCATAAGATAGACCGGCGCCGAACGCCAACAGCATCACCGCCGTTGTCATGGCTCCGGCGGCATCGCCGCGGTCATTCTGTTGCGGTGGACTTTTTTTCGCGCGACGCAATATTTTCCACACGCGTATCGACAACGATCTCAGCCCGTCAAAGCAACGCAGCGCCGACGGGGCCAACAGGAACGCAATCGTCGCCAATGCCAAAAGGCCAAAGAACACGACCGCGCCGTGGAATTGCAACAGCACACCCAAACCAATCACCGCGATCGCGACCGCCCGAAGCCATCTTGCCGCTGCACCGGAGGACTTCAACAGACTGGTGATCAACACGGCAAAACCCGCGATCGAAATTGCCAACCCCGTCCACGAAATTTGTGCGACCCAGGCGAGCGTGTTGCGGACGTCCAGCGTGACGCTTTCGCCAGCGGACAAAATCGGCACATTCAAAACCAGGTCGTCCGGCGATCCGATGTCTCGGGCCGCCGTCGCAACGGTGATCAGGCACATCACAACGGACACGATCGCCATGAACAACGCGCCCCAGTGCAGCACGTTGCCACCACGAAGGGCAAGCGAGGTCAGGACGACGAAAAACAACACGGCCAGCGTGAGCGGCATACCGGGTCCGGCGATCCACTGGAAACCACTGGGCCAAATCACCGGCCGCGGCGGTTGGACGGTTCCACCGCTGGGAATCAGCAAATGATTTTCGTCGGCCGCGATCTTCCAACGGGTTTTCAAAACCGGCACCAGCACCGTGGGCAACGCCAATTTCACGGCCGGGCCATCAACGGCCGGCTTTCCCAATCGCAGCATCACTTCGATCGGCGCGTTGGGATCGGCGTCGCCGGGCAGCGGAATCAAGGTCGCGTCTTCGGATTGCCGCGCCGTCACAGGCGTACCGCCGACCGAAACCGACCACAAGCGCGCCGGTGCATCGGGCAGTTTGACTCGCAGCATTTGTTGCCCGCGGGATTTCACATAGTAAACGACGTCGGTGACCAGTTCGCCATCAGCGGAAACCTTGCTGTTGGCCTCGGAAAATTCAACGACCTGCGTCCGCGTCGTGCCCGGCTGGAACCAGCGAATCTTCCATTTCAATTGGAATGGGCGGCTGGTGTACTGCCATGTCCCCAGCGACGGAGCGGTGCTTAACAGGCGGAATTCGGCGGGCAATTCCATCGCGTCCAACTTCAGCAGTCGCTCGGAAGCTTGAACCGTTTCCAAATCCACCTGCGTGGGGCTGACGACCTGGATCCAACCGCGATCCCCTTGCACGTCCAAGGGTGCAATCGTCGCTGCCGCGATGGTGCCATCATCGGGATCCGGCTTTTCTTCAAAGGTCACCAGCAACGTGTAGGCTCCCATCACGGCCTGGTGCAAATCGACCACCAGCGTGTCGCCCTCGCGCCGCCAATTACGAATGTCGCTGCCATCGACCGTCAAGTTGCCCAGCGATTGCGGGATCCGTAGCCGCCACTGCGAAACCGGCGCGCCGGCGACAAAATAGTTCACCAGCGCACTGCCGTTGATCGCGTTTTGACTGAGCGAATACAAATGAAAGACATCCGACTGCACGCTGCGGTCGAGTGTTTCGATTTGCATCGTCGCCGTCCAATCGACTCGCCGAACACGAAACACCTGCTGCAAATTGGCAACTCGTTTGGGAAAGTACGACAGCGGTTTTTCCGTCAAACCTTCGATGCTTTCCATGCCAACCCGGAAACCCGACGCGGCACGCACACCCACATCACCTTGCACACTTTCGGCATCCGGAAAATCCAAACGCGGTAGCTGCCACGTTTCCGCTTTCGTGGTTTGTGTTTTTTCAAGTTGCAATTTGATCAGTTGCCGCCCGATGGTGTCGTCGGCAAACACGATCTTCAAATTGCGACTGCCACCGGCGACGTCTGACGATGCGACATAGTCGGCAACTTTCGCACCGGCGACCGAGACCAGCGAATAGTCCGCCGGAATTCGGACGTTCCAATCGCGAATCGCGGCCTCGCGAATATCCAGTTCCAAATCCGCTTCGATCGTGCGATCGGTTTCCGACAGCCCGTACGTGGTCGTTTGCCGGACATTGATTTCCGGCTGCACACGATCGCACGCAATCGCGAATTGATAATCTGGGCTGGGAAATCGATAAGCGAAAATTTGCCGAGCACGAATCGCGTCGCCGGGTGACTGATCGGGAGACAACTGCGTCAGACCCGATCGCTGAATGATCTCCAAACGCACCGAACCGACGCTGGCGATCCGCACGTGTCCCGAATGCCGCAACGCGTCCACCGGCTCGACCCGCAAAACTTGCAACGTCGCCGGAAACGACGCGTAGGGTGTTTGACTGCGAATCAAAACGCTTCCTTGCCCGCGGATGGCGCGGCTGAGTGAAATCTGCAGTTCACGCTCGGGCCCATCGCCGCTGACCTTCCATCCGACGACATCGGCGGCTTCGACGGCCAGCACTTCGCCGGGGCCCAGCAAACGCATTCGCAGTTCCGGCAATTCGCCCTGCAAAATGCGATACTCGATGCGGTGGTCCTGCCGCAACACGCCGGGCGCGACCCGGGCATCCATGAATGCGTCGGTGGTAAAAAACAGCTTGCCGGTTTCCGTTTGTTCGGCGTTTCGCCACGTCAGATCCAAGCGTCCATCGGCGGGCACGAACGTTTGCCATGCATCCTGTTTCCGCACGGGGATCACGGACGATGCTTTTCGATCAAATTCCAATTCCCCGTCCCACTGCTCGAGCGAGACGGGAACGATTGTGCCGGCTTGCACGTTGACGCTTAAGCTCTGCCATCCCGCGGTGGTCGTTTGGACGGCGGCGACAAAGGGCAGGTCCAATTCGAATTCGCCACGCTCCAGAAATTCCAGCTCGTACGTGGGTGCTGGCGAACCCGATGAGCCGGCGGTCGCGACCAGGCGATACTCGTCGCGGGTCGGCAATTCAAGCATCGCGACATTGCCGGACAAAATCGAAACGCGAGTTCCCGCTTGATTGACGATCGCGGTGCCGCGCAGGCGAAAGTCGACGGATTTTTGATCGGTCGACCGAATCCCGCTAAGCGTCGTATCACGCCACGCCACCGGCGGCGGCAACGCGTCGCTGGGCAACATCCGCAACGTCAATCGACCGCCACCGGTACTTTGCCACCGTTGTTCGCGGGCTTCGGCTTGCAGCGAGGTGAAACCCTCCGAGCGGATCACCTTGGCCGTAACGGATGTTTCGAAGCCGATCCGTAGCGACGCCGAAAAGCCGACCGCTTCGCCGGCTTCCAAATGCGGCACGTCCATTTCGGTGGGCAAAGTGTCGAACGGGGTCATCCAGCGAATCTGCAAATCGGCCGTCGCCGTCTTTGGCTTCAAACGCAGTTCCAAAAATCGTTGGCCATCCTGTTGTCCAATCGCCCATGACTGCAAGGCGTCGCCGGCAACGTCGCTCACTTCACCGTCACCGGCCAGGGCCAGCGTTGCCGTACCCGCATCGCCCTGGACAACGCGAATCGTCAATTCGGTGCGTTGATTGAATTCGGTATTGGAGACTTGCGCGTTCGATTTGGCGGTGGCGGAAAACAAAAACTTGGGCGGCGATGTTTTCCCGGGCGTGACGATGATCGTTGACGCTGCCGCCGTGTCGCCAGCGCGATCCTCCGCCGCAAGCTCACCGGTTTCTGTGTCGGCTGTTTGTGCCGATGCGACCGGATTCAACAGCAACAAAGACAAAAACAATACAAGCGTGAAGAATCGCATCAGATTCTCGTTGGTTTCATGGATCGGACCCGAAAGCCAAGTTTCGGCGGATGATTTGTGGTGGGGCTGGAAGGGCATGGGCGATCGCATCACTCCAGACCCAACATGCGAGCTTGTTGAATCATGGTTCGCAATTGTTCGATGCGTGTACGCGATCGCTGTGCGGCCGGCAAACCATCCATCCACTTGCCGAGTGTTTTCAAATCGACCCGGTCGGCGATCGCACCGCCGCGAAGCTTTTCGCCCAAGAATGCGGCCGTGGCGGCCAGACGGATGGACGCCGCTTGATCTTCGACGCGCCCGACCGCCGGATCAAAGGCGATCGGCCACCGTCGTTCGACCATCGTGTCGCTGGCCAAATCACGGAATCGAACCGACACCGCACCCAGGTCCCCCTGCCCGTCATCCTTGACCTCGACGTGATAAACCGCGACTCCCGCCTCGGCGGCCGACATCTCCGCTGCATCGACCTGGTCGTTTCGGAAGTCCTCCGTTTTCAAGCGATGCTTTTCGTAGCCCATCAATTTGTAAGCCGCGACTCGTTCGGGATTAAATTGGACCTGCACCTTGACGTTCTTGGCGGCTGGTCGCAGTGCCCCGGCGACCTGTTTGGCGAAGCCGTCTTCAACCGATTCAACGGAATCGAGCAGGTAATAACGCCCGTCGCCCTTGCGGGTGAGTGCTTCCAGGACGTCGTCATTCAAATCCCTCGCGCTGATTCCGGCGGCGTCGAACGCGATCCCGGAATCCCGCACAGACACAATCAACTGTGCCAATCGGTCGGGGTCGGCGTCGCCCAAGTTGACCGCCCCGTCGGTGAACAGGATGATCCGGTTCTGAGCCCCCGCGATGCGCTGTTGCAACGCTTTTTGCTGCGCCAATTGCAATGCCAATTCAAAGTTGGTGCCGCCTTCGCTGGGCAGATAACGCAGATTGTCGATCCAGCCGGTCAATTCGTTGCCGTCCATCTGGTCGGCCAGCAATCGCGGCTGACTGGCAAAGCTGATCAGCGTCACGCGGTCGTTTTCGCGGAGCTGTTTGGCGAGCGTTTCGATGGCCCGCACCACGGTTTCGCGGCGATCCGAACGTTCCATTGAACCGGAGTTGTCCAGCAGCACCGTCAATCGCAGCGGCGTACTTTGGGCGCGTCCGAGGGCGGCACTCTTGAGTGCGATTCGCAGCAGATTTCGATTTTGCAAAAACGGATGTGCCGCCTGCTCCATTCGGCAAGCGACCTTTTGATCCATCGCGGGCAGCGGGTCGCCGTAATCCAACGCGTTGACAAATTCTTCGACGCGAATGCGCGAAGCATTGGGCAATTGGCCACGCCGGAGCGCGTCGGCGGCAAGCTTGAACGACACATCGCTGACGTTCAACGAGAAGGTGGAAAAGGGATCGCTTTGGGCCGATGTTTCGTCGATCGTTCGCGATGGATCGATCGTTCGCGATAGGTCTTGAGGGGCCGAGGGCTTGGGTGACGGTCGCGAGTCGTTCCGACGGTCGGGCGTTTCCAAGAGCAACTGAAGGGCTGGCTCTCTTAAGGTTTCCAAGCGTTCCCCGACGGTGCCATCGTCCGAATCAAACGGTATCGCTGAGCTATCGACTGATTTCATGGCTTGCTTGAAATCACTCATCTCACGATCTTCGGCCTCAGCCGCGTCGAAAAACGCCGATTCTTCGGCCATGTCAGCCGTTTCGGCAGCATTAGCGGGTGCGTTGGGGGCGGACATTGCGGGCGCGTTGGGGGCGGGCATTGCCAGTCCGCCAAACATCCCGCCCGCGTCACGGCCACCACCGCCGCCCATGCCACCCATTCCCATGCGCATTCCCTCAATACCCATTTCGGCTTGACCGTTCATGCCCATGCCGGCGGCCGCTTTGTCGTCGCCACCGGCAATGAGTCCACGTTTCCGTTCCACCCGGCCCGGCGGTGCGGGTTCGGCAAGAACGGATTTCGGCATTCGCCCCGCAGATCTGTATGGAGCGCTGTCGGAATCGGCGGGCATTGACGGCACCTGGACCGTGTACGCGACCGGCGGTGGCTCCGATGGTGGGACACTCATCTCGATCCGGTCGTTTTCGAACGATTGTGCCGCCGAAGCCAACGGCGGCAATTCGGCAACGCTCGACGTGCCACCGGACGAATCGTAGTATTGCTCAATGATGCCCGCCTCGGCGGTTTCCATCGGTGCGTTCATGGCTTCGTCGGCGACGCTGTCGACGCTCGCCATCTGCATCGTGGCTTCGCCCGCAGAACGGAACGCCGGCAGCATTAACCCGCCGACACAAATCAACACGCACGCGGCGGTCGCCAACAGGGTCAGCCAGGTTGAAGATTTGGTTTTGCGATTGGCGGGGCGAACGGATGCCGAACTCGTCTTTCCTTCCAGAACATCGATCAAGGCATCCCGCTTGCTGGGCGGCAGCGTCCAATCTTGCGGGAGATCTTCCCATTCACCGCGGCCGATTTCGACAAGCTGGTCGTGCATCGCTTGCAACTCCACACGTTGCTGCGCGAGCTCGGGTGCTTGTTGCAGTAACGTTTCCAGCTCGGCCAATTCAAAATCCGATGCTTCACCCAGGACGGCGGCGGTGATGCGGACGTCGATGGACGAATCGCCATCGGGTGCTGCGGGATCGATAGGGGGATGTTCATTCATATTGGCATTCGCCTCCGCGTGCTTTGAGTTCCGCGGCCAGTCGTTTCAAAATATGGTGCAGGCGATATCCGACGTTGCTAACCGAGAGCCCCGTTTGCTGGCTGATCTCGCGATACTTCAAGCCCGCGAAATATTTCAATTGAATCAATTGCTGATCCTTTTCCTCCAACGTGCTCATGATGGTTCGTAGGGATTGCCGCATTTCCAATTGGTCCAAGGTGGTTTCGGCGGCGTTGTCGGTTTCTCGTTGATGCGATTGAATTTGATCGTCCGATTGCAGCACTTCCCGTTTGCTCCGCCGCCACCATTCGAAGGCCTGATTGCGTACGCAGCGGGTCAGCCAGGCTTCGGGGGCGTCGATGGCCTGCTGTTGGGCGTGCAGTTTTAAAAAGACGTCCTGGACGATTTCCTCGGCGACCGCACGCCGCCCGGTCAGCCGAAAGGCGTACTTGAGCAGCCGGGATTCTTCGCGTTCGAACAGTCCCCGCAGGTCGCGATCGACGCCGGCGGTTTCCATGATGCCGCGTTCCCCTCCCGGGGGCCGCGGCGCATCACTCGGCGGCTCCGATGGGTCGGTCGTGGAGGAGGAAGTCGATTTCAACATGGACCTGACATTTTTCGCCGCTCTCAAATCGCGTCGTTTGGCGACGAGGAACCGCCGCCAGGAGAGATGACGACCGAAATACGATTTTATTAGGGAGCAATCGAAATTTTTTTGGGAAAGCCAGGAAACCCGGGAATCCAAGCCCAACCGGGGCCGTGGGCGGAGCGAGTCGCCGAGCAGCGTTTCTCGCAGTAGATGGCCCATCCTCCGTGCACCGGAACTTCTGCCATTGGCCGGCAGTTCGATTGGAGCAACCTGCCCGAACTGCGAAACGTTGATCCCTGCATCGCAAATGAATGTTGCGATGGATGTCGCTGTTTGCCCCAACGGCGGCGACGAGTTTCCACTATCCTCGGCTCATGTGTGTCTGGCCAAGTGATATCGCTGGTCGGAAACAACCGCCTGAAGTTTGGCAGTATGACGAGCAAGGCTCGTTAGGGCTCGTTCGCAAATAAATCTGAGCGCGCGAGCGGAATGGCAACGCATCCGTTCAGAAGTCTTGCTCAATGGTATCCGCCGCGGCGCGGGTGACCAATGCTTCGCGGAGACCGGGGGCTGTGTCACCGGATAAAAATCGAATCGAGCCGTCGGCCATCATGATGTGTTGCCCGCCGCGGTGCTGAAAATCCATGGGGGGATTGATGAATTCGTCCGCAGTGACATCTTCCACTGACGCCCAGGGCACCGCCTGTGACGGCGTTCCTTCGACAACCACGACCGTATTGGCAGTCCCGTCCAGGATTTCGCGAAACTGGATGGGATCGGCGCCCCGAAAGACCGCCTTGGGATCGACCACGGCCAGGTACACGGTCATGTCGGGGGGCACGTTTGAACCGGGCCCCGAGTAAACGGGAACGGGTTTTTGCAAGATGGCATTGGCGGGATCATCCCAGGGCTTATCCCAGTCGACCTGCTCATACACCGCAATCGCTTCGGGGTCGTCAGTAAACGGTAGGACCGCCGTTCGCCACGAGTGCATCGGCTTGCCCTCCCAGTTGGTCGTGTAGGCCGGCGGAAATTGTTTATACAAATCGTGATAGCTATGCATCGCGAGTCCAATTTGCCGCATGTTGTTCGACGAAGATACTCGCTGGGCGGCCCCGCGGGCGGCGCTGATCGCCGGGAGCAACAACGCCACCAGCACGCCGCCGCACATCAATACAAACACGCCCAAGATTCCCAACACGATCCAAATCACCTTGGACGACGAACCGCCCTGTGGGGCGTGTGGCCCTTGCGGCGGTTGCGAATATGGACCAACGGGGGCGGGAAACCCGGCCGCTTGACCGGGTGGAAATTGGCCGGGCGGAACTTGACTCATCTGGATTCTCCGAGGAATAAACTTCGCGAAATTTACAGGATCAGCCATACTGCCGCTGGCTGGAAAGAACAGCCGATTGAAGCTTGGCGGTTATACTTGCGAAGACAAATCTTTGCTTCGATCTTGTGGCGAAAGTGGCCCATGAATCCTGTTCTCACAGTCACGCTGGACGATCGTTTGGCGGATCTGGGCTTTATTCCTGCATCGCGGGTCCGGTCGGAACCTCCGCCTGGCACGGCGACGATTGATGATGTCATCCGTCTACGCGATGGCGAGGGTGTGATTTGTGAATTGATCGACCGGACGCTGGTGGAAAAGGCCACGGGATGGCAGGAGTCAATGTTGGCAATGGTGCTGGTTCAATGGTTGAACAATTTCCTTGATCAAAATCCAATCGGTTTAGCGACCGGGCCCGACGGACTGACGCGTTTATTCGGTGACACGGTGCGCGGACCCGATGTCGCCTTTGTTCGTTGGGACCGCTTGCCCGAGGGAAAGATCCCGACGGTTCCAATCCCAGATCTGGTTCCCAATTTTGCGATCGAGGTGCTGAGCGTAGGCAATTCGCGTGGCGAGATGGCTCGCAAGCGTCGCGAGTATTTCCGCGCCGGCGTCGAACTCGCGTGGTTTGTGGACCCGCGTGGACGGACGGTGGCGGTGTTTCATTCGGCAGAGGATTTCAACGTTCACAACGATGAAGAATCGATTGAAGGTGGAAGGGTCTTACCGGGCTGGCGGGTGAATCTGGGAAGCCTGTTCGCGAAATTGGACCAACGTGCGCCGTGAAGTTTCTTTCTCGCTCGACCTTTTTTCGCCGGTATATCTCCCGACGCTTGATCTGGACTGTCTGATGCCCATACCGATTTCGGAGGTCGCCCGAAGGGCGGACCTGTTCTTTTTGAGCGCGTCACCCATTCACGAAGCCATGCGGCGGCTGAATCAAACGCTCGTTGATATGAAAATCCCGTTCGCGGTCGCCGGAGCGATGGCAGCCAACGCGCACGGTCATCGACGCACAACTGCTGATGTCGACATCCTGATCCGTGGCGAAGACCTGCAACGGTTTAAGGAACAGCACATCGGCCGCGGCTGGGTCAACAAATTTGAAGGTTCTAAAAACTTTCGCGATGGCGTCGCTGGCGTCGATGTGGACGCTTTAATCGCCGGTCAGTTTCCTGGTGATGGGAAGCCTAAGCCGATTGCTTTTCCCGACCCCATCGACGTTGCGGAGACTCATGAAGACGGCATTCCCTACATTTCGTTGCCCACGCTGCTCACACTGAAAATCGCCAGCGGCATGACTGCGGCACACCGGCCACGAGACCTCGACGATGCCATTCAGCTGATTCGCATCAATCAATTGGATCGCGACTTTGCCGCTGGTTTAAATCCTTTCGTCCAAGAGAAATTTGTCGAATTGTGGCAGGCCTCAAAAATCGAAGACGATTATTGAGGCTTCGCCGACAGCATCTGTGGATTATGCGAATAGTTGCTCGATCACTTTGCCGTCGCGAACCAGGGTGATGGGGCGGCCGGTTTCGGTGTCGAACTCGATGGCCGGGTCGATGCCCAAATTGTGGTAAAAACTGGCCGCGACATCATCGGGCTTGATGGGTTCGTGACGCGGACCCGCCGCCGTGTCATCGCTTTCGCCAATCACTTGGCCGCCGCGGACGCCGCCGCCGGCCATGAGCATAAACATGCAACGGGGATAATGGTCTCGCCCGCCTTCAGCCGAACGCGAATTGATTTTGGGAGTCCGTCCGAATTCGCCCGTCACATAAACCGCGGTTCGTTCGAGCAATCCGCGTTGGGCCAAGCCTGTTAATAAACCGGACAACCCCGCATCAAAACGCGGCAGCAAGTTCTTACTCAGCTTGCTGAAATTATCCTGGTGAGTATCCCAGCCGCCCATTTGCACGCTGACAAATCCGACGCCCGATTCGACCAACCGCAGGGCCAGCAAACAGCTTTGTCCAAAGTCGGACTGGCCAAAACGTTTGGCAAACGAGTCCGGTTCCCGGCTGATGTCAAACGCCTCGCGGGCTCGCCGCGACGTCATCATCTCGAATGCCTGGTGCCCAAAACGATCCATCCCCGACATCAGCGAATCGTTCGACGCGATCACCTCGAAACGACGGTCCAGTTGCGAGAGCAAGGCTTGGCGGTTTCGAATCGTTTCGACATCGATGCCCTGAGGCAAGGTGATTCCGCGGACCCGGAACGGCGCGCCGGCCTTGGGAGTCGAGTTGGTTTCCATGGCCGCGTGCCGAATACCCAAAAATCCGGCTCCATGGGCCGATTTGGGGACCGCAACGTGGCCGGGAAGATCATCGGGCGCCGGGCGTTGATGGTCCATCACGGCTCCGTATGTCGGATAGCTCAGCGAGGGCAACGGCTTGCTGCCAGTGGTCACGTATTCTTGCCCCAAGCGATGTGCGGCCAGCGTGTGCGAAACGCCTCGCAGTACCGCAAAGTGCTCCGACGCATCGGCAAGTTTGGGTAGGTGTTCGCTAAAACGCACCCCCGGCGTTCGTGTGGCAATGGTGCCAAAGGAGCCGCGAATTTCGTCGGATGCATTCGGCTTGGGATCGAAGGTATCCAAGTGCGAAGGGCCACCGGTCAGGTCGATAAAGATGGCGCGATCGGCGTGCCCTGAAGTTTTATGTTCTGCGGCCGATAAATGGCGATATTGGGCTAGCGTGAGCCCGCCCAAGGTGATTCCGCCGATTCGCAGGAAATCACGACGACGTTGTCCGTCACAAGTTCGATGAAACATGAAGATCGTGGGTGTTGGAGAGGAGTCTAATGGGCGAGGATGAATTCTTTGGTATTGATCAGCGCCCACAGCAGCGACTCCGTCCCTTCGGCGAGCGATGGTGACGCGCCCAGGAACTCGGTCGCAACGCCTCGTTCGCGTTCGTCCGGCAGCCGGGACAGCGTTCGCAGGTAGGCTTCTTCGATCAACGAGTCGACCGACGCGGTGCCAAACTTTTGTTTCCCGGCGGCGCCCGATGCGGCCGTGTCGCCAACATCCGGACGAACCGCTGATTCATCCGGCCAAGCCCCGGATCCATCCGGCCAAGCCCCAGGGGTCTCGAGCAATTCGTCGAGCGAGGGGATGTGAAAATCAAATGCTTTGGCACGTTTGCGAAGCGTGCGCAGCTTGGCCTCGACGCCCTTTCTGGCTTGCAATTGGCGCGCTTTGGGAAGCTTGTCAAACCGCTCGATCATAAGCAGCACTTGAGCCTTACGCCGATCAATCTGCTTTTGCATGTTGTTTCCGGAATTGCCGGTCGCCCTGAGCGGCCGGGGTGTGGCGACGCCCGCGGATTCGCACACCTGATGCACCCAGCCGGTCGGCGAGCGTAGCGCCGCGTGAATTTCCGAATCGTTTTTCAGATAC
>JBCCRW010000033.1:0-21743 GCA_039201055.1 Planctomycetota bacterium
TCGATCAGGTCGTCCAATCGCTCGAGCAGGTTTCGGTGGTCGCGATCGGCTTGGCGTCGCATGGCATCGATTTCGGGGTGGGGGGCGTCGTAAAACGCCAGCATTTGCGACGACAATTCATCTTCTTGATCGAAATGTGCCCTCAAATCGCCACGGAATCGCTTTAAACGATTGGCCGTTTCGCCAAACTTCGGCCATCCGCGTTGTCCGACGTCATACATCCAGCGTGTCATTTCCGCCGTCACTCGGTTCAGCAGGTTGTCCCGGTGTTTCCACGTCTCGAACAACTGACGACATTGGTTGACATCGATAGGATTCAGGTCCGTTTTCATCGCACGCTCGGGGGTGAAAGGGGATGTCGTTACGCCCGGCGTTTTTTGCACATCGCGGGCCATTCAAATGGCATGTGATCCGTGTGACATAATGCACACCCGGTGAGTCAAAACGGAGCATTGTCAGCGATGCGAATGGGCAGGCGGCGCGGCACGCCGGTCGCACCGGCCGTCCATCCAACCCCTTTGCCAAGCCATCGAGTCGATCATGACCCACGCCGCCACCAAACTGCTTCTTGTTGATGACGAAGACGATTATCGCCGCAGTTGTGGAAAATTTATGGAGCGAAATGGCCACACGGTAAGGCTGGCCGCCAGCGGTGCCGAGGCCCTTTCGCTGCTGGATCGCGAAGCGTTCGACGTGGCGGTGTTCGACGTCGACATGCCGGGCATGAGTGGTCTGGAATTGATGCAGCGGGTACACGAGGACGGCATCGATATCGAAGTGGTCTTCCTGACCGGCAAGGGCACCATTGATTCGTGCGTGCAGGCGATGCAAATGGGCGCTTGCGACTTCTTGACCAAACCCTGTTCCTTGGGCGATTTGGAACATCGCATTCAACTGGCTCGCCAGCGTGGTGAACTGCAAAAGGAAAACAAACAACTCAAGGCACTCGTTTCTCACGGCCGCCGACGCGCCGCCAAGATGGTCGGCCGGTCGAAGGCCATTCAGGGCCTGGCACGGATGATCGAAAAGGTTGCCCCGACCAAAAAACCAGTTTTGATTGAAGGTGAAAGCGGCACCGGGAAGGAAGTCGTTGCTCGCCTGGTGCAACAACAAAGCGACCGCAGCGATCGTCCCTTTGTGACCATCAACTGTGCGGCGCTGCCGGAACAATTGGTCGAAAGTGAATTGTTTGGGCACCAAAAGGGATCCTTCACGGGCGCGACCGCGGACAAACCGGGTTTGTTCGAAGTCGCCGACAGTGGGACGCTGTTCATCGATGAAGTCGGCGAACTACCGCTGTCTTTGCAACCCAAATTGCTTCGCACGCTCGAAGATGGTTCGCTGCGTCGCATCGGCGATAACCGCGAACGGCACGTCAAGGTTCGCATCATTGCGGCGACCAACCGCGACCTGAAAAAGGAGGTCGCCGAAGGACGATTTCGCGAAGATTTGTACTACCGCATCAATGTGCTGAGTTTGAATCTGCCGCCGCTGCGTGAGCGCGAGGGAGACCTGCCGCTACTGATCCAACATTTTCTTCCACGCGACTGGCAAATTGACGAAGACGCGATGGCCGCCATGCTGGGCTATTCCTGGCCGGGCAATGTTCGGCAATTGATCAATGTGATCGAGAGGGCGACGATCCTTGCCGACGATCGGGAGATCACGCTTGATGATCTTCCCCGCGAGCTTGCCGATTTGCATGAAGCAATCGAATCGGAGCCCAACGAACTCATCGAAACGAACAGGCTGATCGAAACAAACGGGCCCATCGATACCCATCATTCAATGCAAGCCGATCCGCTGGAAGATGCTCCGCCCACTTCGGTTGCCTTGCCGCAACCACAACTGGGCGACGTCGACGTCACCATGGATTCGCTGATCAAAACGCATTTGTTGGAGGTCCTGGAAAAGCTGAATGGAAATAAAGCTAAGACCGCTCGCAAGCTAGGCATTCATCGCCGAAAGCTGTATCGATTGCTGGAGCGATACGATCCAACAAACTCACACTGAACACGATTGACGGTAAGCGTCCGAAGCGGCTCAGGCGTCTTGATGAAAGAGCGGTAGATGCACCTCGAAAGTCGTGCCAACGCCCAATTCGCTTTGGACGCCAAGTCGCCCGCCATTCTTTTCCAAAATCGCCACGCAGATCGCGAGTCCCAGTCCCATCCCACGCGCCTTGGTGGAATACAGCGGTTCCAAAATTCGCTCAAGATTCTCCGCGGCAATCCCGGCTCCCGAATCGCGCACGTTCACCGTTAGCGATGATTCCTGACGCGATGATTCTTGACACTGGGCCCGAACCCAAAGCGTGCCCCCGTCGGGCATGGCATCGCGAGCGTTCTGGAACAGGTTGCGAAAGACAATCGCGACTTGGTTCGGATCGATCTTTGCAGCCGGCAAGTCCGCGGGCAGGAGCCGCTCGACAGAAATTTCCGGCGGTAAATTCGTCGCCTGCAAAACGTCCGCGATCACCGAACCGATGTCACATTCGCAAACCTTCGGTTCCGGCAATCGGGCCACATCGGCCAGGGCCGTCACGACGTTGTCCACCAGGGAAACTTGCCGTTCGATGCGTTCCAAATGCTCTTTGACTTTCGCGTCCGGCGCGTTCTTTGCGCGTTTTAAGAAAAACGTCGATGTGCGAATCACGCTCAGCGGATTTCGAATTTCGTGCGCGATCCCACCGGCGACTTGCCCCAACGTGGCAAGCTTTTCGGCCTTCACCAAGTCGGATTGAGCCGCACGAAGTTGCTCGGTCCGCTCACGCACTTGTTCCTCGAGCTGATCGTTCAGCGATGCGAGTCGTTGCTGCGTCTGTTTGAGCGCCGTAATGTCGTGCAAGATTCCCGCAAACAACCTGCCATCGGGTGTTCCGACCTCGTTGACCGACAGGTGTACCGGAAACGTCGATCCGTCTTTTCGTCTTGCAAGCACCTCGCGGCCGATTCCGATGATTTGTGCTTGGCCGGTGTCCATGTAGTTCCGCAGATAGCCGTCGTGTTGTTCATGATCCGGCGAGGGCATCAGTATCTTGACATTGTGCCGGATCAGTTCGTCTTTGGCGTAACCGAACATCCGCAGCGTCGAATCGTTGACGACTTGAATCGTTCCCCATTTGTCGATGACGATGATGGCATCGACGGCGGTGGCAAGGATCGTGGCCAGCAGTGCCTGCGACTGATGCTGCATCGTGGCTACCCTTTGACTCGGGGCAATCGAAGCCGAAATGTTGCACCCGTTTGTTTTTCTTTGCCGCCGCGACAAGCCACATCGATCGTCCCGCCATGGGCTTCGACGATTCGCCGGCAAATCGCCATCCCCAAGCCGGTCCCGCTGGACTTGGTGGTGTAAAAGGCGTCGAACAATTGTTTTGCTTGTTCTTCGTCGAGCCCCGTTCCGTTATCGGTGATGGTCAATTCAACCGTGTCGTCGGAACAATCACAGCCAATGGTGATGCACGGTGAATCTTCGGCCGCATCCAACGCATTGTTGAACAAGTTGCGAAAGACCTGGGCCATCCGATCGACGTCGACATCCACGCGATGATCGCAAGCCTCGAATGCCTCGACCAATTGGGCGTCGCCCAGCTTGTTGGATTGCTTCAAATCCGTCCAAGCTTGTCGCCACACCGCTGCCAATCCAGTCCATTGCCGATTGGTTTGGATGGGTGCCGCGTAGGAACGAACATCTTCAAGCAATCGGCTCAGGTCGGACGCGGCGCGCTGGATCGCCACCAATTCCTCCATCGAATCCGCGTTACCGCGAACATCAAATTCCAAAACATCGGCCGCCGCCTTGATCCGTTGAATGGCATTGCGGCTCTCGTGCGCAAGCGCCGTGACGGTCGTTCCAATGGCCGCCAATCGCTCGGACCGTAACTGCCGCCGATTCGACTCCGTCAAATCCGTAATGTCGATTCCGATCGACAGAATTAAATTGGGGATCCCGTCGTCGTTTAAGAGCTTATTGCTGGACCACCGAATCTGCCGGGCCGATCCATCTTTGCAGACGACACGGTTGGTGATGCCGCGGGAAAAACCATTGTCCAACGCGTGTTGAAAGACCTCCTTCAGCCAGCCAAGATCCTCTTCAAAAATGCAGTGATCGAACCATAACTCGCCAACCAGATCCGCTTTTTCCCATCCGGTCAAATCGGTGAAATATCGATTGAAGCGAACGATACGACCATCGAAATCGAGCACCAGGATGATTGCTTCGGCGGTGTCCTCCAATCGAGAGCTGAACGCTAATTCACGCTGCAACTTCATTTCGACTTTGCGATGCCCGAGCAATTGGTTGACTCGGTTGACCAAATCCTCGGGCAAGATCGGCTTGATCAGGTAATCCGCAATCCCCTGCCGAAACGACCGAATCACCGCGTGCATGTCGCTGAATCCGGTGACGACGATCACGTTTGCATCCCCGGCGACGTCGCGAATCTCGACCAATCGATCTTCAATGAAACCGTCCGGCAATTGGCGATCCGCAACGACCAGCCCGAACCGCTCGTCCCGCAGAAACTGGATCGCTTGATCAATCGTCGCGGCGGGAATGACGACAAACCCCTCGATCTCCAGGACATCGATCATCGAGGCCAACGCATCGGCATCGTCCTCGATTAGCAAAATGCGATTTAGTGTGGTCATGGCCGGAAACTTCATCGGCTGGTGTCACCGGGGCTAACGCCCGTGTAACCGGGGCTAACGCCCGCCGCCTCATTTTACCACCGGCGAATTGCTTTGACCGCTTCGCGCTCGGTTCACGCTTCGCCTTTGATTTTTGTTAATGGAAAAAGGGCTGGACGTTTGCCTAAGACTCGATCCCGGCCGATCGCATCATTTCAATCAGGGCAGCGGGCAAACGCGTCGGTTTTCCTTCGTGGCTGACGCAGGCGATGGTCGATTGTCCTTCGGCGATCAGCTTTCCGGCGCGGCGGATACGGTAGCGATGAATCAATCGCACCTTGCGGACTTCCAGCAGTTCGGTCGTTTGTTCCAAGAGATCATCAAACCCGGCGGATTCATAAAACTTGGTATGCATCTCCGTGACGACCAAAAAGATGCCCTGGTCCTCCAAGTCACGATAGGCGATGCCCGCGTCCCGCAGCATTTCGACGCGACCGCGTTCGAAATAAACCGGATAATTCGCATGGTGAACTCGCCGTTGCCCGTCCGTATCAAAGTACTCGACACGAAAACGAATTTGGTGCGATGCCAGCGCCGGTTGATTCGAGATCGTCATGCCGTTTCATCGCGATACAGAAAACGTTCTTTCGCCAGCCGGTATCCGTATAACAATACGGTCATCAGCACCAGCATCGAAATCGCCAACCACAATAAAAACGGCCCCAGAATGGCGACGCTCAATTTGAATTGGCCCTGGTACAACGCATCCCAAAACACCAGCGTCAACAAGGTGCCCGCGCACAAATAGGGCCCAAAGGGTGTTTGCCGCTGACCGCTTAACACCAAACGCACGACCACGATGATGATCGCCGTAAAGGGTGACAAAAAGAACGCCAAGATCGCAGCCTGCCAACCGACAAAGGTGCCGATCATTGCCATCAACGTGACATCGCCAAAGCCCATCGCTTCCAAACCGAGGGCTCCCGAAGCGACAATGCGGATTGCCCACACCACGCCACCGCCAACGGCCAAACCGACCAGCGATGTCAAACAACCGTGCCAGGTATCCCCGCCGACGCGATGAATCGCCAGCAAGGCGAGGCTACCCAACACCGCCATCGTCAACAAAATCTTCCAGCCCGGGTGATGAAACAGGCCGTCGACAAAATGCCGACACGCGCGACGCAATCCGCGCCGTCGCCAAATCACCATTCGAAAGCGACGGTCCGCAAGCGCGAAACACCACGTCCACCAAATCAACAGGCCCAGCAACAGACCGGTGCTGCCGCTCCAGGGTCCCCCCAGAAAACCGAAGCCGGGCGCGTCAAAAGTGGTCGGAAACGGCTGCTTCATCGGCGGGTTGGTTCCCGGCACGATTGCAATCGTGGGGGCAAAGATCTTGGGCGTTAGCGTCGCCAGGGTCAGCCCCAAAAGCGTGCCGGGCACCGTGATGATGTCGGGAATCGTTTGTTCGTCAAAGTCAATAAAGGTCGCCGCCGTCATGAACACCAGCAACAACAGGTGCGCCGCCAACATCGGCGTCGCGTACGGTTCATAGGCCGTCATAAATGCGGCGTTTTCGCGGAACCCAATGGGTAACAGCCCACCGCCGAGTGTTTCAAAGTGGTGCAGCGCTACAAATCCGATGGCCAAGGAAAATTCAACCAGCAGCGGACGCACCCAAAATCCTTTTCCATGAATCGCGCGTTCCCGACGCAGGCCCAGCCAGCCGACAATGGGAACGCGATCCCAGCGGCTTCGTGGCGGTGCGTTTTGGTCCGGCGGCGACCATGGTGAAATGGGGCGTGCGCGAAACCAGCCCGCGGTGTAAATCTCAGAATTGGCCAATCCGCCGGCGATGCCGCCCAGGATGAACAACAGGACATCGCGAACGACGATCGGCAGGTCGACCCAAAACGCGATCATTCGCTCTGCAAATCCAATTGGCCGCCGCTTCCCCGGGTTCCCGACGGGGTGCCGCTGACGCCAGTTGCCAGCGGGCTGGCGTTTGCCCCAGTCCCCAGCGGGTTGGCCGCGTCGTCACCGCGGATGCTTGCCGCCTGGGCCAGGTAGGCCCCCGCGGCGCCGCGTCGCTGGTCAAGTTGCTGCAGCGCCGTGGACGCCGAATGTTTGGCCTCCAACAAGCGTGCTTCGCAGTCGGCTTCCAGCTTCAAAATATCATCCCCGAGTTGATCGCAGCGTTCTTTCAAGGCCAACACGGTATCGCGAGGCGCGTCGGCTTGCCAGTCGATGCCGCCGCCGGTGATTTTGGTGATTTGGCCGGTGCAGCGACGCAGCGCGTCCACCGGACGGTTTTTGTCGGACAGCAAACGCATCAGCGGCCCCAGGTCGCCGGCATCAATGTGTTGGCTCTGCTGTTGGCAATATTGCCAAATTTGCTGCAGGCAATCCCACTGGGTTTCGTAAAGCGGCAGCAGGTCGCCGGATGCGGTTGCGGGCATGTTGGGCGTGTGTGTTTGTGAAGAAACGATCGAGCCGGTGTCAGCTTCCCGGCGTTTGGATTTGGTTCGCCAACCAGCCCAAGTAATCCTGCCATTGCTGGCGGTTGTAGCGGGTCACTTGCGCGAACAGTTCGTCGTATTGCGGCGTGATCCGGGCCAGTGCCGCGTCGGCTTGGCGGATCAACAGGTTGGCTTGATCGTCTCGGCCCAATCGACGCAGGCAATCGCTGCGACGCATCATGGCTTCCAAAGAAATCGGTGTGTTGATGTAGCGCAATTCCGTGACGCGGTAGGCCTTGGCGGCCTCGTCGTATTCGCCCAGATCACGCAGCAAATCTCCCTGGCCCATCAAGCTGTTGCGTAACAATCGGCTTTGCAATTCATCCAGACGTCCATCGTCTTGGCGAATGATCAAATGCTTGGACAGTAATGCAAAACCATTGAGCGCGGCGCGGATGTGCATTTCGGCATCCGAGAGTAGATTCCGTCGGGCGGCTTCGAGCATATCGGGTTGCGATGCCTGGATCTGTGCCTGGGTGGCGGCGTAGCGATGCGCGTCGGCGGCTTCATACGCGGCGGCCAGCGCGTCATCGTCGGCCCAATACCGATCGACGCCTTCGTCCAAATAGCGAATCGCCGTCCGCAAACGATCGCTGGCGGTTTTGGCCTGCTGGATCGTCATCGGCGGGTCGCCCTGTTTGCGGGAAACGTGCTTGGCGCGGACCTGGCGGTACAACATGCCGCCCAGCTGAAACAGGGATTGGCGGTACGCGGGACTGCGGGGCGTCAGCGAACCGTCGCGTAGATTCGCGATCAGCTGTTCCTCGGCAGCCTCGGGTTGATCCATTTCCTCCAGTGTTTGGGCCAGCAACAGCCGGGCGTCGTAGCGAAGCGGGTCACGCGGCTGTTCGACGATACAGGATTCGAAGTATTCACGCGCGCGCTGGTTGTCGCCCCGCGCCAGCAACGCCCGCCCCATCGCCAACAATCCGCGGCTTTGCCGATTGCGAGCCTCATAACGCAGATACAATTCTAATAAACGAATGCTGCGTGAATAATGTCGTCCCTTTTGATAGGCTTCGATCGCGGCCCATTGCGTTGACAGATAATCTTCGGTTCCGAACAGCTTTTGTGCCGCGGCGGCCAGCGCGTCACCGGCGGACCGATAACGGGCGCGTGCCAGGCGGGCGGTGGCGCGGTCGGAATCGGCACCCACTCGATCGCCCAGCATGTCGTCGGCCCACGCCGCGTAGCCGCGTCCTTCGCCGACCAACGAATCGGCTTGGGAAAATAGCGGCGGCAACGCTTGAGCACATTGGATCGAATGTTTGAAATCGCCCGAACGACGCAGATCGTCAATCGCGGCAATCGTGCGGGTTTGAAATTGTTCAATGGGAACGTATTGGGCGTCGAAGCCGACCGAATCACCAATTTCGCGAACAAGGTAACGAACCGTTTGCAGCAATTCGACTCCGCGACCCCGGTCGCCCAGCAGTTCCATTTCCTCCAGCCCGGCCAGGATGCCGATGCCGGTCAGCGGTCGCGATTGACGCACCTCGGTCAATTCAATCAACGCCGCATCGCTTTGATTGGCAAGTCGATGCATCCGAGCAATCCACACGCGAGCGCGTTTGCCGACTTCCGGATCCGACGTCCGCTGGGTTTCGCGTAGCATGGCGATGGCGGCTGCGACTTCGGCGCGTGAAGCTTTCGAGCGGTCCAGTTGCGTGGCGGCGATCACGCCCCGCATCAAACCGGCGGTGTCACGAAGCTCGCTTGCGGTAGCGGCCAACGGCCCGGTTTGCGGCGTGCTGGCGGCCAACACCGCGTCGATACGCTCCCGCGCCTCGGCAAAGCGTCCGACGTCGACCAACGTTTGAATTTGAATGCGTTCCAAAGGCATGCGATCGGCCGCGGTTAACGAGGGCTTTTTCAGCGTCGCTTGCAACAATTCCAAAGCTTCTTGGGCACGCGTGGGCGTCGAACGGCGTAGGGCTTCGGCGTAGTTTGGGATCAATTCACGTGCAAAGGTCGGGTCGTCATCCAGGGCATCCTTCAGCGGTGCGAGCGCGTCGTTGTAGCGTCCCAGGTGAAAGAGCGTTTCGCCCAGGACACGATTGCCGTCGGCGGCACGACCGGGTGGGAATCCGCCTTCGCGGGCCTTGGCCAATCGTTTTGCCGCCTCCATCCTTAGCAGACGTTGCACCCGCGTGTCATCGCTTTGCTGGGCCCGCATCGCCTTGCCGACGCCGACCAGGAAATGCTGCAGCACACGCAGCTCCGCCTGGGGGTCCTCTTGCGGGTCCGGCCCGGCTTGATCACGACTGGATTTGACCGTGGGCCGTGAGGGCCGGGCATCGTCTTCCGCTTCGGCCGTTGTCGACGGTGGCGTCAGTTCCCCGGGTTCCTCGGGTGGCAGCGGGTCCTCGGGCCCCAAGTCCACGGTGTCGGCCAATTCACCGGCAATCACCGGTCTGTCGTCGACGTATTCGCGTGACGCCAGCATCAACACGTCGCTGGCGTCGTTGGACGCCGGTGTCAAGATTCGGGTGGCCAACCATCCCATGGATAAAGTCGACGCGATCGCCGCAACGCCAAGCAATATCGTGACGACGCGATCCCTGGGCGTCCTGGAGGAACCATCAGGCGTCGAAGACGAATCATCGGGCGTGCCAGACGATGCGTTGTTTTTGGCTTTCGGCGGTTTCTCTTTGGCCATCGTCCCCTGGCTGCCACTGACGGATGCATTGCGGAATAGCAAATCCAGCCGGCATGCGTAAAGAGATTTTCAAAGTCAGTTTTCGCCGCGTGAAGGAAACAAAGCACGCCTCTTTAGCGGTTAAGCTAAGGGTGTTTTTCCCCTCTCAATTCCTGGTTCGGTTGGCGGGCATCGGTCCCGTTTCCGATCATCGCATTGAACGTCATGTCGTTGCACACTTTCCGACAATCGTCCCGCCGGCTGGCCTCCGCATTTTTCGCACCCGCGGTTTTGGCCCGCAGGTTTTGGGTCCCAGCCGTTTGGGTCACAGCCGTTTGGGTTAGAGCGGTTTGGGTTACAGCCGTTTGGGTCACAGCCATCGGATTCGTTCTGGCGGGCCAATTCACGCTCGCCGCCGACCATCCCCAGCCGGATTTCACACTGAAAAACGGCGATCGAATTGTCTTCGTTGGGGATTCGTTGATCGAACAAATGGCATCGCATGGTCATTTGGAAACTCGCTGGACGGCCGCATTTCCTGATTTAAATCTGACTTTTCGGAATCTCGGTTGGAGCGGCGACACGCCCGCGGGCATCTCGCGGGCGGGGCTTAGCGAAGTCCAGGCGGGTCGCGAGAAACCCGACGAAGGCTGGAAGCAACTTTGCCGGCTGCTCGATCAAACGCGGCCCGATGTTGTGGTCATGGGCTACGGCATGGCCAGCGCCCTGGAAGACCACGCCGCGCGGCGTGAGACCACCGCCGCCTTCACCGCCGACTTCCAGCGCTTAATCGACAAGCTGCGGCAACAAAACCCCAAGCTGCGATGGGTGTTTTTGTCGCCCTTGACGCCGCACGGCAAATGCATGTTGAGCGACAACACCATCGCTCGCTACGCCAACGCGATCCAGGAACTTGCCCGGCAAAACAATGGCGTCTTTGTCGATTTGAAAAATGTCGCAATGGACGACACCCTGCGGATCGATCCGCTGCACCTGAACGAGGCGGGTTACCGAACCCTGGCCGATCACATCGTCAAGAAACTTGGGTTTGCATCGGAGGACCTCGAGGCGGCGAACAATCCGGCGGCGAAAAGTTCAGCCGCGAACAATCCGGCGGCACTTGGCGATGACATCGCCATGCGGAAACTACGCCAAGCGATACTTGAAAAGAATCGTTATTGGTTCCATCGCTGGCGGCCTTCGAATATGGCTTACGTGTTCGGTTTCCGAAAACACGAGCAGGGCCAGAACGCCCAGGAGATTCCGCAGTTCGACACGCTGATCGCCGAACAGGAACAACGTATCGCGATGCTTCGAAAAATGAATCCGACGGACTCATCCACGCGGGACGAACCCGTTTTGAAGTCGCGTTTTGCGGAATTCACGCCCCAATCGCGGCCGGCGTTTACCGTTCACGAGGGTTGGAAAATCGAGCTTTGGGCCGAAAACCCGCTGCTGAACAAACCCGTCCACATGAACTTCGACACCCGTGGTCGATTGTGGATTGCGTCCAGCGAAGCGTATCCGATGATCGAAGTCGGGCAATCGCCACCGGACAAAATTTTGGTGCTGGAAGATACCAACGACGACGGCCATGCCGATCAATCCACGGTCTTTGCCGATGGACTGTTGATTCCCACCGGCGTGCTTCCCTATCGCAACGGTTGCTATGTCGCCCAGAGCACCGAATTGTTGTATTTGGAAGATACCGACAATGACGGCCGAGCCGATCGTCGCACGGTCGTGCTGAGTGGGTTTGGCACCGAGGACACGCATCACAATTTGCATACCCTGATGTGGTCGGATGATGGCCGGCTGTGCATGAACCAATCGGTCTACACTCGCAGCGATTTGGAAACACCCTGGGGCGTGGTGCGTCTGCGCGCCGGTGGCGGTTTTCGGATGAACCTCGACAATTCACACACCCGAATTTTCTTTCGCGGACTGTGGAACCCCTGGGGGCATACTCAAAACGCTCTGGGGCAATCCTTCATGACCGACGGCGCGGGCTTTGAGGGGATCGCCTATGTTTTCGACGGAGCCGTGTTTCGCCCGACGCCGGGGGCCACGCGAACCTTGGATTTGATCAGCCCCGGTAGCTATCCGAAATTTTGCGGGGCGGCGATCGTTGCCGGACCGTCGGTACCGGCGGACTGGGCCGGGTCCTTGCTCACGTGTGACTTTCGTGCCAATCGAGTCACACGATTTGATGTGCGGCAACAAAATGCGGGCTTCACCAGCGAACCGGCAGCCGACCTGGTCCGAACAAGCGAAAGTACGTTTCGGCCGATCGATATCAAACATGGCCCCGACGGCGCTCTGTACATCGCCGATTGGTCCAACCCCATCATCAATCACGGCGAAGTCGACTTTCGTGATCCACGCCGCGATCGCTGGCACGGTCGCATTTGGCGGATGTCACAAATCGATGCACCGGAGAAGACGACGCGTTGGACGGGACCCCAGGCTGCCGCCCACCAGGATCTTGCTGCTTTGGTCGAAGCCTACTTTGGCGACGACACCTCCAAACGCGGCCCGGCGCTTGAAATGCTGATCGAACGCTTTCAAACCGACGCGGGCGTGGTGGATGTCGTGCGCGAAAACGTGGTCTCCGAACGGGATCGACTCCGGGCGTGCCGTTTCATGGCCCGCTGCGAGCAAGCGGAATTTTCCATGCTGCAGCCTCTATTTGCATCGGCGGACCCGGCGATTCGAGCCGCCGCGATCCGAGTCCTCGCCGATGGGTCGCAGCCGGGTGACCCATCGGCCAGCATCGATGCGGCCGCGGCGATGCGACTGTTGCAAAGCCGCGTCCACGATGACAACGCCGCCGTGCGGCTCGACGCGGTCGTCGCGCTCGGGCGTTTGGGCACCCGGGAAGCGATTTGTGAATCCCTGGCGGTACTGGACCATCCCCTCGATCGCTTTATCCAACACGCATTGCTGCATAACGTTGAAGCGATCGTTGACCAGTGGGAAACGATCCTGCAGCAGGATGAATGGTCCACCCCCGCCTTCGCGAAGCGTTTGGAATTTGTCTTGGAATCGGTACCCGCCGCCAAAGCGGCCCGGTGGGTGGATCGGCACGTCAATCAACATGGCGTTTCGGCCGACGGTCCCTGGATCGAATTGATCGGCAAGGCGGGCGGTCGGGATTCGCAAAATCGCTTGCTTGTCCACGTGCTAAGCGATCGGTCTTCCGATCAAACCAAACGAAGGGGGTTACGAAGTCTCCAGCGGGCCGCCGAACGAACCGCATCGAAAAAACAAGCGGGACCCGAAGGACTGCAGCAACTCGAATCGTTGCTACGGCACGATGAACCGGACATCGCGACCGCTTCGATGCGGGTTTTGTCCGCCTGGAATCGCCAAGCGTCCGCCGCCGCCATGGGTGCAATCGCCGCCGACCCATCGCGAACAATCGCCGTGCGTCAGGCCGCGATCGAAGCCCTGGATCGAATGAATGGAAAAGCGTCGCGGTCGGCGCTGCGGCCACTTGCGTTTGCCGATTTGCATCAAGACCAAAGCGATCGGCCGATCGACGCCGCCGCGACTGAAGTTTCGCTCCGGCGGCAAGCCCTGGCCGCCTTTGCGAAGCGCTACCCGGCCGAATCAATGGACGCAATCCTGAAGGTTTTGCAGACGAGCACCGACGACGGCGAAGCACGTTTGTTGTGGAATGCCGTGTTGCAATCCAAGCGTGGCCGAACACTTGTCGCCGAAGGCTTGGCGAACGTTCAATTGTCACCACTGGCGCTAAAAGTCGCCCAGCAATTGACGACGCGGATCGGGCGTGATGCGGCGCCGCTGGCCGAATTGTTAAACGCTCAAAGCGGTGCCGCCGAGCCGCGTCAATGGACCGCCGACGAAACCAGCCGGTTGCTGCGATTGGCTTCGGACAGCGGTGATCCGCACCGCGGCGAGTTGATCTACCGACGGTCCGCGTTGCAGTGCGTTGGGTGTCACGCCATCGGCGGTGTGGGTGGCAATGTGGGGCCCGACATGAGCAGTTTGGGGGCCAGCGCGCCGCTGGACTATCTGTTTGAATCCCTGATCGATCCGGGCGCCAAGGTGAAGGAGGGCTATCACTCGGTGGCCATGATGCTGGACGACGGCCGCGTGCTGACGGGCATCGAGGTTGACGGCGACGATGCGAAAATGGGCGATGGGCAATCGGGCTCGGACAACGATGTGCGAATTTTGAAACAACCCGATGGTTCGCTGCAGCGTGTCGCCGAAATTGAAATCGTCGCAACCAAACCGTCGTCATCGTTGATGCCGTCCGGCTTGATCGATTCGCTGGACGAACAAGAGCAAGCGGATTTGTTGGCGTTCCTATCCCGATTGGGGAAACCGGGCGAATTTGACGCCAGCCGGAAAGACGTGGCCCGCAGCCTGCGTGTTTTCGCGGGCACCCACCGGGCCGAGCAGAGCGGCACCGCGGATCTAATCAGCGGCGAGCGGAAAACGGGCTGGAAGGGCTTGCTGAGCAGGGTCAGCGGCGACATTCCGCGTGAGGATCTGCAGCGATTGACGGCGCAGCCCCGAAATATCTCGCTGGTGAATGTTTACCTCGAAGCGTCATTCGAAACGACACGCCGCACGCCCGTCACCATCGAACTGGCGGGCGTCAACAAAGCGGATTGTTGGATCGATGGCGAAGCCGTTCCGTGGCCGGGATGCAGCGAGCCGATTCCGCCGGGCATTCATCGGCTGCTGATTCGCTTGGACGCCAGGGCCCTACCCGAAACGGTGCGGGTGGGAAGCCAACAAGCGACGTTTATCGCGGTCGATGGCGACGCCGCCGAATCGTAGCACGCTGCTATCGGTTGTCGCCGATCGACACGACCGCGGGTGTGGGTGACGCCGACCCGCATCCACCCGATGCGTGCTCTTCTCCGGATTCTTTGCTTGACCGTTCGGCTTCCGATCGCGCGAGCCAATCGCGATTCGCCTGGACCGCTCGTGCTTCCCATTCCGCATCCATCAATTCGTAGCGAACGTTTCGCTGCCGCGGAACAAATCCCGCCTCTTCGATGGCTTCGCGAATCTGGTCCAGCGTCAGATGGTGGACCGTGCCGGCTTCGGCGACGACATTTTCCTCGATCATCAAACTTCCCATATCGTTGGCGCCAAACATCAATGCCAATTGACCCATCTTTAGCCCCTGGGTGACCCAGCTGCTTTGAATGTTGGGAACATTGTCCAGATACAAACGTGAAATCGCCTGAGTCTTCAGATACTCAAACGAACCCGCCGGCGGAATCTCCGCCAGGTCGGTGTGATCGGGTTGAAAGGTCCAACAAATAAACGCGGTGAATCCTCCGGTCCGATCTTGCACTTCGCGAATACGACGCAGGTGCTCGACGCGTTCTTCCAGCGTCTCGACATGACCAAACATCATCGTGGCCGAACTGACGCCGCCGAGTTCGTGCCAGGTTTCCATGACACCCAGCCAATCGTCAGTCAGCACTTTGCCACGTGTGATTTCGCGGCGTACACGGTCGACCAAGATCTCGGCGCCGCCACCGGGAATGCTACCCAAGCCCGCCACTTTCAACCGGGATAAAACTTCGCGGATGGAAAGCTTGTTGACCTTGGTGAAGTGATGCAGTTCCGGGGGACTAAAGCCATGGATATTGACCATCGGATACTCCCGACGGATGTCCCCCAGAAGCTCTTCATACCAATCCAATTTGAAGCGAGGATGCAGACCTCCCTGCATCAAAATTTGATCGCCGCCCAGTTCCACCGTCTCGCCGACCTTGTCAAGCAGCTCCTGGCGGTCCAACACATATCCTTCGTCACTTTTGGGGCTGCGATAGAACGCGCAAAAGTCACAGACGGCGGTGCAGATATTGGTGTAGTTGATATTCCGATCGATGTTGTAGGTCCGATATTCCTCCGGGTGCAGCGCTCGGGTGACCCGATCGGCCACCGCACCGATCGAAGCCAAATCGTGGGACCGCATCAGCGTCAACGCATCGTCGTCGCTCAGGCGACCGCACTGATGCCGCCGCTCCAAGATGGGAGCGATCTGGGGGTCGCACTTGGAAAGATCCAAATCGTTGGAATCGTTTCGGGTCATGGAAGGCGGGTGGGGCGAGGGACTGGAAGATCGCTTTGGGTTTTTGATGGCGTCTGATCGCTGATGCACGGCCGCTGGCAAATGACTTGCACCCGGGACCGCCGAGTTGCCGGGCAACAGACCCAGTGACTTGGCGGCTTCGGCGAATCGTTTTAGGCCCGCGTGTTCGGCGTCGCCCAATCGGAAATGCAGGTTTTGGGCGAAGTATCCGTGCAAATCTTCGTTCGTCAAACCGTGGGAACCGGCAAATTCGGCAGCGATTTCCGCTAAACGGCCTGTGCCCCGATCGCGGCTCGCCTCCAATTCGGCCGGAACCCAGGCGGGCAGGCACCCCGGTCGTGCCGCCCAAACGGCAAAGACAAACGGCAGCCCCGTTAGCCGGCACCAGCGATCACCCAAATCCCAAATCTCGCGATACACACCGCGTTCGGGATGCATCGCGCGGTCGCCGATCAGCAGCACCGCATCGGCGTTGACATGCTCGGGCGATGCCTCCATCGACAACGGCATCGTCTCCGGTTCAATCCCATGAATTTCGTGCAGCAACACACGCGCGAGCGCGGCGCTCGTGCGACTGCCCTCGTCCAGTGCCAAAGTGCGGATGTCGGCGGTGGGCACCCGGCTGAGTAGTCGGACGGACCAAACCGGTCCGCGGCAGGCAATGACAGCATCGGAAACGATTTCGTAGTCGTCGCCACGGAAAAATTCGATGGATGGAATCAGTGCCGCATCGAGCCGCCGGTGCCGCAGATCATCGGCCAGCCGGCTGGGCAAATTGAGTGACAATTCCGCCCGACCGGCGACGCTCGATCGCAAACCATCGATCAGCGGCTTGGTGTTCAAATAGCTAACGGCGCCGAGACGAAGCATGGAAACGGTCGTGTGGGTGAATCGGAGCGATGGGTGGGGCTGTCAGCGGGAGCCGGAACAGCAGAAACGGTGTCGACAGGAACGATCTCAGCCGCAACCGGGAAAGCGTGCTCGGAAACAAATCTGCAGCCAGGCAAGTCGCGTTTTTTCTAGGAAAAAGCGTCCCTGCGGGACGGTTGTTTAACCGGTCCCCGGCCGCGCCGGCAACACCTGCCGCAGCCGGATCGGCTTGGCCGTCATCGGGTGCCGCAGCGTCAGCATAACCGAACGCAACGCAATGCCCCCGGCCTCAAAATGCGTCGTCAATCCAGCCGGCCACGGGCCGTTGTCTCCATAGAGCCGATCACCCACGATCGGCGCGGATCGCCCGGCCGATTGTGCCCGCAACTGGTGCATTCGGCCGCTCTGAGGTTCGAATTGGACCCGTAGCCAATCCGCGTCAACCCCATCGTCACCATCTTGATTTTCGCGAAGTCTGGAAATCTTTGTCCTGGCAAGCAAAGGTTTTTCAAGCGGCACCACGCCGTCGGAAGTGTGCACCTGGCGGGCGTTGACGTCTGGTACCAAGTGGACCCTGGGCGAATTTTTTTGCTTGGCGATCCAGTCGGTCCAATAGTTCGGACCGTCCGTGTTGATCCAGTCGAATGCATCACCCGCCGAGGTTTTCGGCTTGCGAATCGCCGCGTGGTAAACCTTGCCGATTTGGCCGGCCGCGAATTGCTCGCTCAACAATCGCGCCGCCTTTTTGGTCAACGCGAGCAGCAGGATGCCGCCGGTGACGCGATCGAGCCGGTGGACCGCGCGAACGGACTTTTCGGGAACGCCCAATTCACCGGCCAGCCAGGTTTCGACACTCGGGCATCCCGGTGGGGCCTGGGTGTCCCACAGCGGCGGTTTGTCGACAGCCGCGAACGAATCGCACCGATAAATCACCACCGGATCACGCACGATCACCACCGGACCACGTGCGCCGCGACCGGGATGCGGAATCGTGGTTTCCGGTTCGGGCACGTGATCGCGACGCGATTCAGACATCCGTGACGCTGGGTCGACGACGGATAACGCGTCCACGACCGAGCGGTCGAGGTGGACCGACGCGAGCCGGTTCATCGCCCAAATCACCCAAATATTCCTGACGCACCTTGGGATGTCGCTTGACCTCCTCGGGCGGCCCCGACGTCAACACTTGGCCCTGGTAAATCACATAGCAACGATCCACGGTATTCAAAATTTCGCGAGCCGCGTGGTCGGTAATCAACACACTGATGCCGCTGCGGCGAAGCTGCTCGATGACCTCCTGAATCGACTGCACCGTGACCGGATCGATGCCCGCGAAGGGTTCGTCCAACATGACAATCTTGGGGTCCGATACCAAACAACGAGCGATTTCCAAGCGTCTTCGTTCACCGCCCGACAGACCCGCGGCTTTGCTTTTGCGAATGTGCGCGATATTGAACTCTTCCAACAACTCGTCGGTGCGTCGCCGCCGCTGCTTGCGGTCCATGCCAAGCAATTCCAACAATGACGAAATATTTTGTTCGACGGTCAGCTTGCGGAACACGCTGGGTTCCTGGGGCAAGTAACCCATCTGGCCATCCCGGGCGCGGCGGAACATCGGCCAATTCGTGACGTCGCGTCCAGCCAGATACACTCGGCCGCGATCGGGCGGCACCATGCCACAAATCATTCGAAAGCTGGTCGACTTGCCGGCGCCGTTGGGGCCCAACAACCCGACAATCTCCGCGGCACCGACGTCCAACGAAACGCCATCGACGACCCGGCGACGACCGTAGGTCTTTTGCAAATCGGTGGCCTGTAAAATCGGACCCGCGACGCTTGCATCTTGAAAATCGGCTTCCATGCGTTTGCTTTCCCCGCCGCTGGTTAGCGAATGAACTTCATGCGTTGAACATTGGGCACCGGGATGCCCCGTGGCCAAGCGTGCGGCCAAAAGACCGCGATGGCTTTTCCAACAAACAGCTCGCGTGGGACATAACTGACGTTATCCCATCTCCATGCGTCGCGAATCAACTCATCCCGCCAGGGAAGCCGCGGCTTGACGCCGGCCCAAGATCGCGCGTCCTGGCTGCCCGGGCTGTTATCGCCCATGGGAAAGTATTGGCCGTCTTCCAATTCGAATTGGACGACCTTACGAATATCCCAATCCTGGCGATCCCAGCTTTCGTATTGTCCAAAACGCTCCTGCATTTCCATCATATTCACGCCGTATCGGTAACCCGATATGGACATCCCGGCGGTCGACTTGGCGGGAATGTAATACTGGTCACGCAGCACGCGGAGTGCGTGAATGCGGGCATCGCCGTCAAAGGCCACGCCGACCGGCGCGGCGTCCAGTGGGTGCTGCGAATTCCAATACGGTCGGTCGGCGCTGCCCGCGCGAAACGCCGCAAAGTCATACGTGGTTGGCTGATCAAATGTCATCACGTCGTCGTCGACCCACAGCACCAATTGGTCGTCGAAGTTGGTCAACCGCACGTCATGCCAGCGACCGGCACGGATGGGCGTCTGGGCGGTGGGTGTACCACCGGGAAATTTAAGTTCCGTGCCGCCATCAATCATTGCCAGGGTGGCGACGCCGCTGGAAAGATCCACCCGGCATTGGAATTGGATTCCACCACGAACCAATTCCAGCGTCATCGACTTGGCATTGGCGGCACTTTCAAAACCCGCTTGGACGGCCAATTCACCGACCCAGTGATATCCGTCGCGGCCCTGCAGCACGGCGTTGGGATCGTGGTCATAATAATTTTCCACACTACCAAATTGGGTGATGTCACCGCCGGAAACATAGTCCTCCGAAAATGTGCCGTGGGTAAAGCCACCGTTGAACATCATGCCAACTCGTTCAAACAATCTTGGCAAGTAACCTTCGGATTGCGGCTTGGCACTGGGCGCTTGGCTGTAGACCTTTCCCGCCGTGACCTTCATTTCGGAGTTGTAAGCATAAAAATCCGTGATCGCACGTGATCGATACGGGTCAACATTAGCAAGCGACTCGCCATTGTGTGCCATGTCCCATTGCAGATCGTTGGGCCAGCGATGGTAGTACCGCAGCCATTGCGGCTGGCCGTTGCCTTCCAACGTCGCCAAAAATCCTTCTTCATCGCGCTCGATCTTCCAGGAATCCTTGGGCGGCGAATCCGCACCCAATTGCCAGGGTTGCCAGCGGGACGGGTAGCCCGCATCGATCAGAGTTTTGGATTGATACTGGGTATCGGAGACCAAATGCGCGGTGGCAAGCTGGATTTCCGGGGGCTTGCGAAGAATGCTTGATTCTCCGTTGCCATCCTTGGGAGTGGCAAACACATTGCCGTTGTCCAAGGTCAATGTCTCGTTGGGCAGTCCGACCAAACGTTTGATGTAATTTTGTTTGGGGTTGCCCGGGAACTTGAACACGATCACGTCCCAGCGTTCCGGATCGCCCAGGGCATAGGTGAATTTGTTGACCGCAATTCGGTCGCCATTGAACGTGCGATGATCCGAATTGCCCGCCAAATCCAGGACGTTCAACTTTCGACAATTGGGACAAACTCCCGCGACGACCGCTTTTCGCATCTGACCGCCGCTGCGTTCGCGGCTGGCACCCAGGCGGAATTGACATTGGCATTCTTCGCAGGTGATGTCCTTGTGGGCGCCCATCAGCGTCGGTGCCATCGACCCGGTGGGGATTACAAAGGCCTCGGCCAGAAACGCACGAAACAGCAACGCCAGAACAAATGCGACCACGAACGCTTCGATGGTTTCGCGGCCGGCGGCGACGCGAAAAAGTCGCGTCCGTTGTTCGATCGGCGGCAGCTTTTTGAATTCCTCTTCGCGCCGCTTTCTTTCCACTTTGGCACGTTCGCGTCGGGAAAGCTTCGGCTTGCCGTCGGATTTCGTTGACGCATCGGCGGCCTGTTTTGACGCCGGAACCGCTTGGCTTGAATTCCCCGCAGCCGAATTTTCGGGCGTTGAACTCGGATCGGTTGGCGTGCGTTGGGTTGCCGTTGCGGCAGCCGCGGACTTGGATCGTTTGCGGGAGGGCCGATTCACGGTGCGTCAGGAGGCCAAGAAGGGCTGGAAATTTGGGGTCTCTAGCGGTCGATGGTACCGCGCCGCGTGGATGGCCGATACTTCGATTCGCGGGACGGTTTCTTGGTGTCCCATGCCGAAATTCCCGAGATTTGTGCCGATGTTCCCGAGACTTTCGAAGCGATCAGCGATACCAATCCCGGAGCGTTTCTTCGGGGACGCCGCGAAAGTGGGCCCATTGGATGCGCCAGTTCAGCCATGTTTGCTTGGCGACGCCCCGTTTTTGCCACCGCCGCGCGTCGACGTTGACGGGGCCGGCCAGCAATTCGGGCGGCTGTAGTAATCGGAGTTCCATCGCCAGGCGTACATCTTCCATCAGCTGGACTTCCGGAAATCCGCCCACCTGATCCCACAATTGGCGATGCACGAACACGGCTTGATCGCCAATCGATCGGGGACCAGATCGATCGGCAATTCGATGAGGGACAGGCAATTCGATGAGCAATTCGATGAGGGACAGGGCAATTCGATGAGGGACAGTGCACATCATCGATAGTCGATGGGGGACAGTGCACTTCATTGGGGGTCGATGGGGGACAGCAAATCGATGGAGAACTCGATGGAGAAATCATCGCCTCGATCGGGGACAGTGCACTTCATCGATGGCGGCGTCGATGGGTGACAGGGGTCAATGGGGGAGACAGTGCAATTCATCGACGAGGCTGGAAGAATGACAGCAAATTAAGCGGCTTCGAATCCCGCGTTTCCCGCGATTTAGGAGATGCGTCGCGTTCGATTTGACTTCTCGATCGCAGCTTGGGTACCTTTGTTCACCACACACGTGAGAGTGATTCGTCCCACAACCCGGACATGAACAGGCTGCCAACATGCGGAAAGCTCGCAAAGAAGTCATCGACCCCACCGAGGTCAACGTGGTCCATGTCCATTCCCGTACCGTCAGA
>JBCCRW010000034.1:0-21674 GCA_039201055.1 Planctomycetota bacterium
ACGGCCGAAGTGGTGCCCCCGGCCCGATCCATGGAAAACCATTATTACTTCATCGCCGCGAACCGCATCGGATCGGAAAACGGATTCGATTTTTGCGGGAAATCGAGCATTTGCGGTCCCGACGGGGTTGTTTTGGCGTCCGTCGACCACGCCCAACCGGCAATGCTGGTCGCGGATGTTGATTTGGCCGCGGCCCGCAATAAGCGGATCGAGCGGACTGCCGGGGCACACGTGATTGACCGCATGGCCGATCGTCGGCCGGAACTTTACGGCGAAATCGTCCGTCCCCGGGGCGAAACGTGACCTAGGGTTTTGTCGCAGGGTCGATTCTTCAGGCCCACATCATCGACATCTCTAGCACCTCAAGATTCACTATGAAACGTCGTCGTCGCAACGCATTTTCGCTGCTCGAAGTTATCGCCGCTGTCGTCATCCTGGCCGTTGTCGCGGCCGCCACCGTCGCCACGGTCGCGCCGATGCGTCAAAAGAGCACCGACAAGTTGAACGAACAAGATCGTGCCAACATCGCCGCCATGACGCAAACGTACTTTGTTGAAATCGGTCGCTACCCGTCCAACGTTCGTCAGTTGGCGAATGAAGGTTATTTGAATAACACGACCGCCGAAGAACAGCAACGCGTCAACACGTTGAATCGAACATTCACGATCAACCGAACGACCGGCGAAGTCACCGAACGCTAAGGAACGGCGGATGGACTCGTCGCCTCGTCCACTACCGATATGTCACTTGAACATCGGCCTTTCCTAAGACGCTGGTTACGCGAGCCATCATGATGATCCAACCGACGTGTGCCTCGCGAAACCCATCGGCTTCGCGACGCGGCGTGACGCTGATCGAAGTGATCCTCGTCATCACCGTGCTCGCTGCCGCCGCCACCATCGGAGCCGTCCGCGTCTCCGGTGACTTTGGTGGTCAACGCGAGGTCGATGGTTGCACCAACCTGTTGTTGCAAAGCGCGCGATTCGCGCGATCGGCGGCCATCCGCAATCAAGCCACGGTTGTTTTGTCGACCCAGCGCGTCGATGGCGAAGATGCGTTGGTGATCCTGGAAAACGCCGGGCCACTCGGACCCGGCCGTGAAATGCGAATACCGCTGTCCTCACGCGTTCGCGTCAATCCACGTTCGGCGGAATTTCGCATGAACGGTTCGGCTCGAAATCAAGTCGAGTGGACGATTTCGGCCAGTCCAAGTTCCGGGGCGAGTAATCCGGAAACCACCGTTCGCCTCAACCCCATCACCGGTCGCTGCTTCATCGCGCCGTAGTTTTCGATCCGCATCGTGTTCAACCGCCACCACCGCTCAAGCATTTGCCAACGTTTCTCCCGTCGCGCCGCGACGTTGGTCGAGGTCGCCGTTGCGGTCATGCTGTTGACCGTGTTGATGGTGCCGGCGATCCAGTTGTTGGCCCAATCCGGCGACGCCCAGCGCGAACGGACCGATCGCGATGAATTGCTTTTCCACGCCGAGAACGCGATCGAGGCGGCTCGGCTGGAACTTCGTGATCCCACCGCTTTCGCGGCGGCAATGACCCGCGAGCGAATTCGCATCGAAGACGAAAGCAGCACCGAACTGCCGCGTGTTCGTACCCGCGACCGCGTCGTGCCCGATACGACAGCCTTGGCCCCCGTTTTGCTGCTCGAAGTGGAAAGCTGGAACGAAGTCAATCGCAACCGCACCCGCGACGGCAACGAACCCTTCGTCACGCTCCGCACGGCGGTCGGCCAGCCATGACAGCCCGCACAAATACTGTCCTCCACTCGCTGGCACAGGTATCGCGCCGGCCGGCACAAGTGCCGCGTCACGGTATCAGCTTGCTGGAGGTCATCGCGTGCATCGCGATCCTGAGCATCGTGCTGGTGCCGCTGTCATCGATGCTGCATTCCAGTTCGCGTCAATTTGTTGTCGCCCGGGGGCTGGACACCGATTCGCAAACACGAAACACACTGCGGTGGCTTCGCGGTGAACTCAAGGCCGCACAGTCCATCAATCGCATCACTGCACGCGAAATCGAATACGTCGATTCCAATGGTCGCTTGCAACGGCTGCGAAGCCAAAGTCGCGTCCTTGGCCTGGAGGATGGGTCAACGGTCACGCCGATTTTGGAAAACGTCGTCCGGTTTGCATGCGAACCCCTACCCAGCGGCGCCGTCGCACCCTTTGATGCGCTGCGAATGGTGGTCGAGGTCACCGATTCGCAATCCCAGTCAACCGAGCAAACGGTATGGGTGGTCAAATGAATCACCGATCTTTGAAGCGGAATGGTTCGGCGCTGTTGGTGGTCACCATCGCCGCCGCCATCGTCGCCATGTTTACGTTGACGCTTTCGCGAAGCGTGGTTGTGCATTCGCTGGAGGTCGAAGGTGCGGTTCGACATGCCGAAGCACGATTGACGGCGGATGCCGCCCAAACCTACGCAGTATCGCGGCTGAAATTAAACCCCGCGGAACGTGGCCGGTTCGCGGATGCAGGTTTGCAAAATTTGAACAACGCAGCCCGTTACGAAATCGTCGATGCGGGAAGCGGCCAAGTTCGCATCGATGTTTACCTGGACCCGCAAGCGATCGTTCCCTTCAGTCAGCGGGTCGTCGATCCGTTGACGCTGTGAGCGAAGAGTTTTTGTCGTCGCGAGCGGCACGGATGGCTTCGATGGTTTGCTTTAGTTGTCCGCGGGCACGATTGAGTCGGCTGCGGACGGTGCCGATGGAAATCTCTAGGATTTCGGCGATCTGTTCGTAAGACATCTCGTCCATTTCGCGAAGCACGAGTACCCGTCGGTGATTCTCGGTCAATTGCGAAATCGCGGTTTGGACCAAATCCACCGTCTCGCCGCGTAGCATGGATTCGTCGACGCCCGCGGTGTCACTTTGAATGTCGTCGCCGGTCATTTCGCGATAGTGCTCCAGCGAAACGTTCGGTCGTTTGCGTCGCCGCCGCGATAACGCACTGTTAAACGCGATGCGATACAGCCAGGTGAAAAACTGGCTGTTTTGCTGGAACGTGTCCAGTTTCAAAAAAGCGCGAATGAACGCGTCTTGGACCACATCTTCGGCCTCGTCCGCCGATCCGGTCACCTGCAACATCGACGCGAATAAACGCTCCTGGTGCCTTCGCACCAGCATGGTAAACGCGGCCCGATCCCCGCGGAGAGCCTGGTCGATCAATTGAGATTCGTCGGACAAAAAAGCCTGGGCCCATCGCGGAACACTACACCGGCTTCATTCTACCCTCTGGTTGGCCGGACGACAGCCAATCACCCCATGGGGTCGCCATGATTGCGGGCAAGACGGTCGCGACGCTGACCCACGCGATCGCCAACAGTCCGAGCATGAAGAACGCGAATTGCCGCGTGGGGACAAAATCCGAAAAGCCATAGGCCAGCAACGACACGCCGCACACGATTGTCGTTTGCAGCATCGCCCGGCCGCACTGCTGGACCGCTTTGCCCGCCGCAGCCCGCCGATCATGGGAATGCCGGTCATTGGAATGTCGGCGAACTTCGCGATACCGCATCAGTAAATGAACGGTATCGTCGATCGCGATGCCCAGCGCCAGCGACGCCGTCATGACCGATCCAATATCCAAAGGTCGCGACAACCAACCCATCAAGCCGAACAAAATTAGCGTTGGCAGGACGTTGGGGATCATGGTCAGCATGCCGCCACGAACATGCCGCAGGGTCAACATCATTAACAATGCGATCACCACAAAGGCCGCCAGGAAACTTCGAAACAAATCGCGCAGCAACCATTCCTGGCTGCGCTGCACAATGACAACGTGACCGGTCAACGCCAGTGTCGGCCGCACCCCAGGCGATCCGGCGGTGGCTTCAAGATCCGCGACGACCCGCCGCGCGCACACGAGTGCGTCGTCGATGGCGGCGGCAAAATCGCCGCCCGCTTCGTTAACCGCTACGGAATCACGCAAATTTGTGGAATCACGCAAACTTGCCGAATTTTTGGCGGTCCGTTCGCTTTGGTACAGCCGCAAATGAATCCGCCAAACGCGGCCCTGATCAGAGTTGTCCAAAAAACCAAGCGTGACCAAATCCCCATCGGGCTTAAGCAGTTGTCTTTTCAACACGCTCCGTCGTCCGGCGGCCGCTAAGCCTTCGCCCCGTGGCGGTGTCGGCAAAAAGCTCAATGCCGATTGCACGCCACCAACACAGTCCAACCGGCGTAGTGCGGCGTGCAGCTTGGCAAGCACATTCAATTCATCGAGCGCCAGATCGCCCGAATCGGCAGGTTCGTGATCGACTTTCGGAAAACGCACCAACAGATCGCCGGACATCGTGGCCCCTACGTTGGATTCAAACCAGCGGTATTGCGTGCGAAGCGGGCTGTCGGGATCAAACATCGCCGGCACACTGACGCTGCTGCGCAGTCGCCCGATCCCCAAGGCGGCGGTGCAAGTCACCAGTGCCGCCAGACCCAGGATCGGCAGCGGGCGAATCCAATTTCCCACGCGTTTCGTTCCCGCACGTTTGGTTCCCGCACCTGGTTGGTCCCCTTTGACGCCCCCGTCACGCGGACCCTCCGATGCAAGACGAAGTTTTACCACATGGACCCGGCACATTGCCCCCGGCAACATCCAGATCAGCAGCGCGAGCGTCATCATAACGCCGATGGCCGCCATCGCGCCAAACGTCTGCACCGGCCGCAGGCGGACCAACAACAACGACGCTAGGCCAATCACCGTGGTCAGCGATGCGATGATGCATGGCCGAGTGCCCATTCGCATGGCGTCGCGGGCCAGCAAAGCGACGTCACGGTTTTGCTCTCGCGCCAAGTCCAAGAAATAATTCGAAAGGTGAATACCGGCGGAAACCGTCAACACAAACACCAACGGCGGCAAGACGATCAAGACCGCGTTCATGGGTCGGCCGGTGTAATACACCAACGCCAACACCATGCCCTGTCCCACCGTGGCAACGCCCAAAACGACGGCCGTCAATGGAATGGAACGCAGGCAAATCCAGCCGAGAATGGCGGCGATCAACGACGATGGCAAAGAATATCGGGCGATCGATCGAATCGCCTCGCCATCAACTTCCGCGCCGTCGACCGGTCCCCCAACCATCGCGATGTCCTCGGCCGCGACGCCGGCTGTCCGTGCCACCAACTCGCGCATCCACGGCAGGAAATCGCGATGCTGGTTCGTCACGCGGGGCGACATCGAAACCAACAAACAGGTTTGCTTGCCATCGTTGCCCACAACGGTCCCACGCAAACGAACCGTCGCCGCTCGCGCCGACAAATTCAACGGTGACCGCATCAGAGCGTCGCGAAGCGTCGTGCCGCTGCGCACCCAATCCAGTGGCTCCGGCGTTCCATACCTTCGCTGCGAATCGCTTCGCCAATTCGCTTCGGATTCCTGTTGCCAATCGCTTTTCAGTTCCTGATCGCTTTTTTGATCGGACTCTTGTTCGGGCCGACACAGCGTGTTCATCGCTGCCTCGACCCGCCGCAGCGAATCGTCGTCCAGTTTGCAATTGGGCCAAGAGACCAACACCACATCCGTGACGCCAAAACGTTCGACGAATTCAATGAAATCGCGTTTCAATTCCAATGAATCCGGCAACCAATTGGCGGGGATGTTCCGCAGGGTCCCGATCGCGGCGGCCGAATGCACAAATGCGGGCACCGCAAGAATCAGCAGCACAATCGCACCGCTGACCAGGCGTCGCGTATAGTGTCGACGCAGACCCTCGGTGTCGACCTCGCTAGGCACCGCCGGCGTCCCAGAGCGCTCACGCGAATCGGATCGCTCGCTTGGATCGAGTTTCTCGGGCGGATCGAGTCTCTCGGGCGGATCGCGTCTCTCGGGCAAATCAGGGGGCATAAGACGATCGAGGAGGAACATCGGCCGGAAGCCCGCAGACTATATTTGAAATCTTCCCAGTAGAATGCACCGACCGGACCACCCAAGCGCGAATTTGACGCCGAATCGAAATCCGGGGGCTTCCATCGACGACGTCGCCACCCGCGAAGACCGCGTTCAAAGCGTGACAAGCCGGCATTGGGACGCAGCCACGCAAAATGAATTACGGATCGGATTTATCGTGATTCCGCTGTGGGTCAACGTGGTGCTCAATGCCGCCCTGCCTTGGTTGCTCTTTGAAACATCAAAAGATCTGCCTAAATGGGGCGGTCCGGCCAGTTTGCACCGAGAAATGATTGGCACCGCGGTGCTCTTGCCATTGTTGACGGCTTGGATTTGTGGCCGCATCCTGAGCCGGCGCAGCCGCGAAACATCGGGCGGTCCTCTGCCTGGGCGAGCCCGAAAGGACGTCGCCGCGGAGACCGAGTCGGGTCCAAGTGAAAGTTCAATGCGGGGTCTGTCTCGATGGTTAAGCGTCCTTTTTTTCCCCCGCATCGAGGACGCTTTGCCGCACCGCCCGCGAACCGCGAGTCAACGAACCGCGAATCGAGGCAGCGCAAATCGCGGCCGCGATCGCGAGAATGGGCAGAAGGGACAGTCCTTTGTGCGCCGTCTGTTTCTAAAGTGGATGGGGACGACCCGGACGGTCGCCATCAAGTTGGCCGGGTCGGGAGGCTGGTCTGGGGGTGTGTGCTTTGCGTTACCCTGCGGATTGCTGATCTATGCGAGTGGACTGTTGCTGACGGCGACCTACCCCGGCGATGGCGTTTCGGTGTTTGCAATGGCCGTGATCAAGGCGATCTTCGCGGGCCTTCATGGGCTCTGGGTCACGCCTCTATATGCCTTTGCGGTCCTGGTCTGCATCGCGGAAGAACGCGAGCGAGTGGCTTCAAGAATTTAGATCTTTGTTTCAGTACGTCGCACCATGTTTGTTCACGACCGTCGGCTCCAGCATCTGTTACGGCCAATTCACTATCACGATCCGGCGCACTATCGTCGCGAAGTGGATGCCCTGTTTCGTCCATCCTGGCAATTCGTGTGCACCCACACCGAGATTGGCCGGCCCGGCGATTTCCAGACCATGGATTTGTTCGATGTTCCGATCTTGATCCGAAACTTTGATGGGAAGGTGCGTGGTTTTGAAAACATTTGCCCGCACCGACACTCGATGCTGACCTGCCAGGCGGCCGGCAATTCGCCCGTTTTAAAGTGCCAGTACCATGGGTGGCACTTTCGCGAAGATGGCCGAACGGGAAAGATCCCCGAACCAAAAGCGTTCCGTCCGTGGGACCGCGAAAACGCTCATTTGAATCCCATCCGCGTCGAACGCTGCGGCGACCTGTGGTTCGCTACGTTGGATCCCCATGCCGTTTCGCTGCGTGAATTTTTGGACCCGTTTTTCGATCGCATTGCGTCGGGATTCAACGCCCAAGAATGGCAGATGAAGGAGGCTTGGGAATTTGACGTGCCGTGCAATTGGAAAGTCGTCATCGAAAACACCCTGGAGTCCTATCACGTCGCCGAAGTGCATCCAACGTGGATGGGCGGGCAGTTGCCTGCCGAGGAACAATCCGAGCACGAGTTGTCCGAGCGGTATACCAAGCTGACGTTTCGCAATTTTCCCGATGCCAAGGAACTGGCCGTCACCGCATGCCGCCATTTAGGCGGCCAACCGATCGAGGGCTATTGGCATTGGCACGTGCATCCCAATTTGGTGTTCGTGTTCACCGATACCTTCAATTATTTCGCAACGACCTTGCCCACCGGTCCGACCACCGGACGCCTGCGAACGCGGATGTATCCACTGTGGCCGGCCACCAGAAACCCGTGGAAGTGTCTCGTTCGCCGGATCTCATTCCGTACGGGCCGCAAGCTGATGAAGGCCATTTTTAACGAGGATCGGAGCGTTTTTCCCGGACAACAACGGGGAATCACCCGCAGTCGCCATCGCGGCGTGATCGGCGTCCGCGAAGAGCGGATTTTCCAATTTCAAAAATATGTTTGCCAAAAGACCGGGATTCCGCCCGAAGCCCATCCGGCCGACGCCGACCCTGTGGACACGCCCGCGGTCCGCGAAGCCGAAACTTCCGCTTGAATTGTCGAATCGTCCGATGAAACTGCGGACACCGCACAAGACTCACATCCTGACGAATCGGCACGTGCCCGCCGGCCGTGATCCCTTTGATGACGCATCCGTATGATTGGCTCGTTGAACACTTACGCACGGATCCGACGCGGCAACGAATTAGCTATCTGGATGATGGTGACGTTTGGCGGCATCTGAGCGGGCGAGCCATTATGGACGCCGCCACGCGTTTGTCGGCCGATTTGCGGGAACGAGCCGGTGCTGGTGCTCGAGTTCTGTTGGCGTATCCCCCGGGTCTGGATTTTTCCATCGGACTGCTCGGCTGCATTCACGCCGGTCTGATTCCCGTTCCCGTCCAGCCGCCCAAGCCGCGACGATCCGAATCACGCTTTGGCCAGGTTGCCAGCAACGCCGACGCCAAGCTTGCACTGACGACTCGGCGATTGGCGGACAGTCTTCATGAACAGGTCCGCACTTCGTTGGACTGGATTGGCGTCGAACCGGTCACCGCGGACCCATCCCGCGATCTGGAAAACCAAAGTGCTGCAAAGCCTCCGCTGGAACCTCGCCACCACCGCCGCGATGACGATTTGGTGTTCCTGCAGTACACATCCGGATCGACACGCTCGCCCAAGGGTGTCATGGTCGGGCTGGGGAATTTGCAAGCCAATTTGGATGTGATCAGCCGTGGTTTCCAAGTCGATCGCATCGCGCCGATGCAACGCGTGGTTTGCGGATGGTTGCCGATGTATCACGACATGGGACTGGTGGGCATCCTGCTGGCGGCACTGCGCATGGATGCCCACGCGGTGACCTTGTCGGCCAACCGTTTTTTGCAACAACCCGCCATCTGGCTCAAAGCCATCTCGGATTACTCCGCGCGGGTGACGATCGCGCCTACCTTTGGTTTTCACTGGGCAACCCGTCGTGCCGAGCCTGACGAGGTTCGCGGATTGGATCTTTCATGTTTGGACGTCACCGCTTGCGGTGCCGAACCCATTTCGGCCAAGGTCCTTGACGAATTCGCCGAGCGTTTTTCGGAGATCGGTTTTCGTGGCGAGACGTTTTATCCCTGCTACGGTTTGGCCGAAAGCACCTTGATGGTGACCGGTCACGACCGAGGCGACGGTGACGACGCCATCCTGCCGCCCAAACGTAGGGAGTTTAGGCGGGCCGCGGAGTTTAGCGACCGGGATACTGCCGCCGATGTGGCGGTGTCCAGTGGTGTGGTGCGGCCGCCAACCGCATTGCAAATCGTTGACCCGGAATCGGCACGACCGCTGGACGACGGTCAGGTCGGCGAAATTTGGACCGCGTCGCCCAGCGTCGCGTTGGGTTATTGGAACAACGAATCCGACACCAAGACCGTCTTCGGTGCGACGCTGCCGGGCGATTCGCGGCGATACCTCCGCACCGGTGATTTGGGCATGATCCACCAGGGCCAGTTGTATGTGACCGGTCGCATTCGCGAATTGATCATCATTGGCGGCGCGAATCATTTTCCGCAGGACATCGAACAGGCGGTCAGCGAGGCCGTTGGGACGCGGGTGGACGGTTTGCCGCTTGTCGCCGTCGCGACACCGTCCGCCGAAGGCGAAACCGAAGGGTTGGCGATCATTCAGGAGGTCCCCCGCCAGTTCGCGACGCGCGAATTCACGACAGCACCGAACAATGGCAGTCCCGTCGATCTCGGTAACATCGATGGCCCAAAAAGCGTTGCCCAGCAAAACGCGGCCGCCCAGTTGGTGCGCGACATTCGGCTGGCGGTGGCAAAATCGAACGAGTTGGCGACGCAAGTGGTGCATTTGGTCCGCGTCGCATCGTTGCCGCGAACCAGCAGCGGAAAGCTGCGTCGTGTCGAAGCGGCACGCATGCTTGCCGAAGGTTCACTGAAGACGCTGCATTCATGGCGGCAGCCGACGGGATTTGATGAACGCGTTTTTCGGGTCATCCCAAAGCGTTTTCTGGATGCCCGTGAGGGTCGTCCGGACACCCAGCGGATTGCCGCATTCATCGAAACCTGTTTGATCGACTATCTGTTCGAACATGCGGATGCACCCGAGCATTGCGACGCGAACACCGCTTTGGCCGATTGGGGGCTCGATTCGTTGCGTGCCGTCGAACTTTCGCGGCAGTTGGAGTGTTGGCTCGGTCGGCGACTGTCCCCCGTCCTGGCGTGGTCACACCCCAGCCCCAAACGCTTGTCCGAACACCTGGCCGGCCTGATTGCTGGTGAAGAACACGCCGATGCACCCGAGTCCGGTATCGACGGCGATGACTTAGCGTCGGGGGATGATTTGCCACCAGGCGAATTGGACCGGCTGTTAGACGAACTCGAGCAGATGGACGACGCCGAAGCGGCCGAAATGCTCAAACGTTTGCAACAAAACGACTAAAGAATTTTCCCAAAGTCGCTCGCCTCCCCGAGGCGAATCCCAGAGTAGCTCGCCTCTCCGAGGCGAATCCAACTTGCATGCGTGCCGAAGGCACGGCAGGTTGTAGCCTCGGACGTCAGTCCGGGGACCGCCGACCCCCAAGCGATGATCAGTCGCGGAGCGACGGCAGGAGCGTGTTTCGAACGCAGAACACGGCAACCCGCATCCGGTTCCTGTCGTCGCTCCGCGACTTAATGTTCGTTGGGACCCAAGACCCCGGACTGACGTCCGGGGCTTTAACCTGCCATCGCTTCGCGATTGGGATGCAGCAAAGATGCAAGTACCCGGCTCGCGGCTTAGGCCGCAACCTCGGCTCACCGGTGCAAGGAACGCCAGGTGGATCGTACTACGTCAATTGCTCTTTTTCCAAACGCTCGCTCGACGCCGTGAGGCGATCGAGGTAGTGCCGCATTTCTTTGGGCAACCCGCGGATGTTCAAATCGCGCTGCGGGAATGAAATTTCGATGCCCGCGCGGCGGTACTTTGCGTCGATCGCCATGTGCAAGTCGTGGATGATTTGCAATCGCTTTTCATAGGTCGTGATGAAGACGCGCAACACAAAATTCAAACTGTTGTCACCAAAACCCTCGAAAGTCGCCAAGGGCCGCGGTTCTTCCAGCACGTCGGGATGTTCGGCCGCCGCACGCAATAACAATTCGCGAGCCAAATCCGTATCGCTGCCATAGGCGATGCCAATCGGAATCACGACACGGACGATGTCGTCCGAACGGGTCCAATTGAGCAGCTTGCCGGTGATGAATTCTTTGTTGGGGACGATGTAGTCGCGGCGATCCCAATCGGTGATCGTCGTTGCTCGGATGCGAATTTTGGAAACCACACCGGTCGTGCCGTCGATTTCGACCACGTCCCCGACGCGAATCGGTTGCTCGAACAAAATGATGATGCCCGCGATAAAATTCGCGAACATTTCCTGCATCCCGAACGCCAAACCGAACGTTAATGCCGTTGCCATCCACTGGATTTGGTTCCAGTGCAAGCCGATGGTTTTTCCGCACAGAATGATGCCCAGCATCAGGATTCCGTAGGTCACCAGCGTTGTGATCGCGTACCGCACGCTGCGGTCCAGCGGCAGCCGGCTCAGGATGGCGAATTCCAGCAAACCGGGAAGGTTGCGGATCGCCGCGACCGTGACCAGCACGATGAATCCGGCCAGCACGGCATCGGCGATGGTCACCACCCCGGGCACTTCGCGGCTTTGCACCGAAAGCGAACCGTCGTCCAGGGTGATGGTTTCGGTGACCAGATCGACCGTGTTCCAAAGGGGCCATTTTTCAAACATGCCCAATGCCGGAATCATGTCGCTCCAAACAAACCAAAAACCGAGCAACGCGAATGCCACCATGGCGGCGCGGAGCATGCGGCGGGTTTGCTCCATTTGCTCCCGCAGGCCCTCCGGTGTGTCTTCGGAACTCACCGCGGCTGATTCACCGTCTTCCTGTTCGGCCTCCCGTAAACGTTGGGCCTGTTCCAGCCGCAGCCGACGTCGATGAATGGTTGCCCACCGCATCACCACAGACACCAGTAAGACCAACGCGATCACCATCACAAGCGTTTGGTTCATCCGCCAAGCGACCTGTTGGCTGGTGAAGTGATAACCGATGGCCGACAGCAGTCCCAATGAGATGGGCACGGCGATCAAAAGTGGATACCACACCGATGACAGGCGGCTGATCCAGCCGCTCGGATGATTGGCGACGTAGTGTGCGGCCATGCCACGACGCGGATGGGCGATGCGAAAGACAACGATGGCGGCCACCGTCACCGCGGCAATTGCAAAATAGCGTTCGATGTGGTCGCGGGCATGTCCGCGGGTTCCCGCCGCCAAAAACGTGGCCGTGGCAACCAGCGGCACCGCGACGCCCTGCAGCGTCAGCGTGGCTTGGCGGATCGGACGCAGTGTTGCCGGGGGCCATGAGAAGTGAGCTTCCGCGAGTCCGTTGGGGCGACAGACACCCCGTACCAATTCGATCGGAAAGTACAATCCGGCAAACAAATTGAGCGCGCTGGCCAGCGCGATGCTGGTTCCATCGGCACCCGCCATCGCGGCAAGACGCCACGCGACAAAGGCGATCGCGAAAGGAATCGGCGCGGCCGCGGCGACCGTCCACAGCACCGTTCGCAAGGTCGGCGTCATACTCAAATAGGCGTTACCGGAAACCTTTTTTCCAATTTGCTCCATCTCCTCGCCCAACCGGCCGCGATACAGCAGCAGCGTGACGATGACGAATCCGGCCATCAACCAATACACGATCGACTTGCCGGCGATGTCGGCCCAGATCGCCGCCGGAATCGACGCCCATCGATTGGCTTGCAGAAACCACAATTCTTCGCGGCTGGGCAGCGGACTGGAATAAAGCGGCTGGGTGCTGCGGGTCCACAACACATTTTCATTGACGTAATCGGCCAACCGCGAAGTGCTTTGAATGATTTGTGTTTCCAACGTGGAAATTGATTCCAAGGTGTTGAAATATTTTTTTAGGTTGTTGGTTGCCGGGTCTAAAAATTCGGTGCGTTGTTCCTGTAACGCCTCGCGGCCGGCCTGCATCAACCGTTCACGCTGATCGGGTTCGATGGGAGGGACGTCGGTGGACGATCCGCGACGTCGCGCGGCGAACAAATCGTCCAGGACTTCCTGAATCTCTTCGTTGCGTTGGTCGTTCAATTCCAACCACTTAAAATTCGCCTCGTTGATCTCCTCGTTCCGCTCGCGAATACGTGTGCGGTATTTTGAAATGCTGGGCAATTCACGTTTCATTTGCCGCAGCAGCACGCCAACGGCCTCGGTCAAGCCGACCGTCTCGACGCGTTGCTTGGCCTTGTCGTAGTCCTTACGAATTTTGTCGAGTGCCTCACGACTCTGCTCGGCCTGCAGTTCGGCGGCTTGGATCTTGCCGGTCAGCGAGACGTTCAGTTCCGCCAATTCTTGGTTGCCGATCGCCATGGGGCGCAGCACCGGATGCACGCTTTGCAGTTGTTCTTCGGCGGATTTCATTTGGTCGACGGCCGATCGTCGACGATCCGCTTCGATCGCGCCGCGCAGCAGTTTGGCTTCCGCTTCCAGCGCCTTCACCTGCGCGGCATCCAAGTCGCGTTGCCACTGTGGCAAATTCACGGCCGCTTCGGCTGCGAGCAAAGATTTTTCCGCCTGCAGTGCCGCCTCGCGTGCTTTGAGCAGTTCGATGTTGCTGCTCAATTCCTCGATGTTCGCCTGGGCCGAAACAGCAGCGGCTTCGTCCGATTTGGCCAAAGCCGCCGTGGCAGCATCCAGCTGCTGCTGACGTTCGGCAAGGGTTTCGGCCAGCTTGGCCAATTCGGGATCAATTTCGGCTTGCCGCTTGGCAGATTTCTTTAGATTGGCCTCGGAGTCCTCCAGTGCCTTGCGGGCCTTGGCCAGTTCGCTGTTTTTTTCGGCCAGACTGGCCTCCAGGTTCGCTCGATTTTCGAGCAGCGATGGGGCCAGCGCGGCGTCGTCCAAATCCATGCTGGACCACTTTTTCAGCTTCCGCCGGACCTCGGCGACGCGTTGGTCGACAGTTTCAACTTGCTGGAGTCGTTGTTTGGCCAAATCGCTGGCGGCCTTCGCGTCCTCGCGTTGTTTGGCGGCTTGGGCGATTTTTCCGAGCGCCGCCTTCTTGGCCTCGTCGTCCAGACCGGACGCGTCGACCTGGCCCCGCATCGCCGCGACGGGGTCTTGGGAAAACGCGGGCGAAGCCATGCAAGCGGCGATGCACGCAAGCACCAGGAGAAACGCAACGCGGGGGCCCGTCGCTTTGAATGGCCAGGCGATGGGAAACCGACAAGTTTCACCGCCGGGATGCCGGATACCCGTGGGGAAGCGATTTCTGAGCGTGTTCATGTGCGACTTCTTAGCAGCTTGGGCATTGGATGTCGCCCTTCTTTTGTTGTCATTCCGCGTCGACTTGTGGCATACTACGTAGCCGGATCGATGCTGTGCTGTGAATCGATTCTGGGTAAACGGATTTTCATTCTTGACCCGGCCGGGGAAGTTCCGCATGGAAGCGACATCAAATCACGCGCCAAGCGTTTTCGATTTTGGCGTCAATCCGCTGGACCCATTTCCTCGTCGCCGAGTCGATTGGGTGACCAGCAGCGTGCGAGATCAATTGCGCGAGCGTGTTCGCACGTCTTGCCCTAATGTGCCGGGTGTGTACGGCATGGTGGATCGACGCGGCGATTTGATCTATGTCGGAAAGAGCAAACAATTGCGGAGCCGTTTGCTGAGTTACTTTGCTGATTCGAATGCCGAAAACAAGGGCGGCCGAATCATCACCGGGGCGCGAACCATCCAGTGGGAAACGCAGCCAAGTGAGTTTGCTTCGCTGCTGCGTGAACAGCAATTGATTCGTCGGTTGACGCCGCGTTTCAACGTCCAAGGCGTGCCGAAACGCCAACGGCCGGTGTATTTATGTTTGGGGCGTCGGCCGGCGACGTTTTTTATCGCCGCCAAACCACCAACCGGCGCGATGATCGCGGTGGAAGGCCCGTTCTATGGGGCCGGGCGAATGACGCAAGCCGCTGAATTGTTGAACAAAACATTTCGCTTGCGAGATTGTGCCAACAAACAGGTTTTCCATTTTGCCGAACAACTTAGCCTGTTTGAAATGGATTACCGACCCGGGTGCTTGCGGCTGGAAACGGGGACCTGTTTGGGGCCCTGTGCGGCCGCGTGCACACGGGCCGAGTATGACGTAGCGGTTAACGCGGCGGAAAGTTTTATGGACGGTTTTAACCACGAACCCATCGTGCTGACGCAGGATTCGTTTGAACGAGCGATGGAAAATCGCCAATACGAATTGGCCGGTCGCCTACACGCGTCGATGAAGGCACTGGAATACGTCGATCGCAAATTGTCGATGCTGGCGACGGCGCGGCGAACGCATTCCTTTGTGTACGACGTCGCGGGTTTTGATGGTCGACGCATTTGGTACCTAATTCAATCCGGCGAAGTCGTCGATGTGCTGGCGCCGAGCAAAACGGGTTCTTTGGACAAGGATTCCCAGGCAAAGCTTCGCTTGTGGAAAAAGCGACTAAAGAATCGTCTTGGTCGTGGCCAAGGACCGCATCCGCATACGCTGTCGATCGTCGCGGCTTGGTTTCGCAAACATCGCGATGAACTTCAGCGGACATTCCAGCCCACGGCGCGGGGTACGGCTCCCACGAAGGTGGCTTAGGTTTCTACGAAGGTGGCTTAGGTTTCCACAAACTCAAGCGGTTGAGCGTCCCGCAAATCGTCGATTCGAATTGCCAATTCACCGGCAAGGACACGATGCAGTGTTCGACCCACAATCTCGCCTCGCCACCCGGTCATCAAGGCCGATTCGCCGTCGCCGGGTTGAGGGTCCATCTGATGAGCTAAAAATTCGGTCACGTCGTCGGAATTACCCATGATCGATGGCGACAATTCCTGTTGCCTCGCGATGCAAGCCATGGATGTGGAGATGAATTGTCGCAGCATGGGTGAAACGGGACGACGTTTGCTTCGCGGGCGACGTGGCAATTCGTCATCGGGCGTCTCCATCGCTCGGGCAATAGTGTCCGCGATGACCTGATATTGGTCCTGCAAATGACGACGTTCCATGCCACGAATCCCGCGAACTTTGTTGACGTCGGCCGAACCGCGTTTGGCCAATTCGATAATCAAGTCATCTCGCAAAACACGTTTTGGCAGCCGATCCAAATCACGTGCGCGATCCTCGCGCCACCGCCACAATTGACGCACAATTTCCAGCTCTCGCGGCTTTAGACCACTCGAGCCACTGACCTTTCGCCAGTTTCCGGTCATTTCCGATTGGATGATTTTATCCTGGCGAATCTCGGTCTCCTCGCGCAGCCATTCCCAGCGTCCACGGGCGTCCAGCATTTCGGCAAGTTGCCGATACATTTCGACCAATTCGGTGACGTCGGAAATGGCATAGCGAATTTGGTCGCGATTGAGCGGTCGACGTGACCAATCGGTTCGCGTTTCCCCCTTGGGCAGCGACTTGCCGACCAATCGTTGCACCAGAGATGCCAGGGACGCCGGATAGTCCAGGCCCACAAAGCCGGCGGCCAGTTGGGTGTCGAACAATTTGCCGATGCCGCGACCGCCATAGCGATGACAAAAACGCGTCTCTTCGCGGGCCGCGTGGGCGATCACCGTTGCGTCGCCGCTGGCCAAGATGTCCCAAAAGGGCTTGGTCGAAGGCAATTTAAACGGGTCGATGATCGCCGGCGGTTCGTCCTCGGTGGCAACTTGGATCAAACACAAAACCGGCCGATAAGTCGTCTCGGAGACGAATTCGGTGTCGAAGGCGATGACGCCTGCGGCGGCCAATCGCCGGCAATAGGCGTCAAGTTGTTGCGGCGACTGGATCGTTTGGTGGGACAAGTTGCCGGACAATTGGGAAATCGGACGATTGGGAAAAATAGAAGCGTGAGCGGTGGCGGGAGAAGGGCGGCGGGATTGCGGCAGCGGGAGAAGGGCAGCGGGATAGGATCGCGGACGGGAATCCGCTATCAACGCCAGTCCAATCGTAGCCCCCTGACTTGGCCAGAGCCAAGGGAGATCCCGCCAAAAGTGAATTCCAGCCGCAGTATTCCCGGCCGCAGTATTTCCAAGTGGAGTGTATCGCGAAATGAACAAGCGGCTGAGCACGACAAGCAAGCGGCGCTTGCCCATGGATAACCGGTCGGCCCGTTGCGGCGTTTTGATCAGCGTTCGCGATCTGGATGAACTTGCCCAATTACGTCGGCTTCCCATCGATGTGATTGATTTCAAGGAGCCCCTTGCCGGTCCGCTGGCAGCGGTTGACCCGGCGGTTTGGCAGGCCGCCGCGGCCGGCAAGTCCCGCTTGCGACACTCTGCCGCTTCACCGGGGATCCGGTTCTCGGCGGCGTTGGGCGAGGCGGATCAGGCGCTCGAATGCGTCCGACGTGTGCCCGAAAATTTTGAATTCGCAAAAGCGGGAACTTGGAAAATGCATCGCGAAGACGAAATCCTGTCGCTTTGGCGGCAAATCGATCGCGGGCTTCCCAGCGGTGTGACCCAGGTCGGCGTCGCCTACGCGGATGCGGCAGAACGCGGCGGACTTTCCGCGTCCAAAATCGCAAAATTGGCCCACCGACACGGCCTACGCTGGCTGTTGGTCGACACGTTTTCGAAGACCAAGCAAACGAGTCTGGATTTCCTGAGCGATGCGGAATACCAACGCGTGCATGAAACATGCAACCGGCATGGAATCCGCTGGACGCTCGCCGGCGGATTGCAACGGACGTCGCTTGCACGGTTTGTCGACGCGGGGCCCGGTTCTTTGCCGATGCCCGACATGTTTGCGTTTCGCGGGGCGGTGTGCGCGAATGATCGCACGGGCCGCGTTGACGTGGGAAAATGCCGCCAGTTGCTTGACACAATCGCCTCGCTACCGCCGCTTTCCCGTTGCATCACCAGGGGCCGGGCGACTAAAAGCTCAAACGCGGTCGCCGGTTGATTTGTCCGTCGCTTGCCGCTCGATTTGCATTTTCCATTCGTTCACGGATCGACACGTTGGATTTCGGCCACCCTTTTTTTCGCGTGGTTCGCCTCGCCGCCAAGCGGCGTTTGTCGTTGCTGAGCGTGTTGGTGTCCTCACTGGTTGTCGCGGGGCTGTGGGGTGGCAATATCGGAACGCTGTATCCGATGGTCGAAATTGTCTTCAAAGGCAATTCGATCCCTCAACATATAACCGCCGACGTCGAACAAACGCGTCAAGAAATCATCGATCTGAAGGCGGCGTTGCAAAATGATGATGACCCGCTGATTGCCCAATCAATCAAGCTGAAACAAAAGCGTTTGGCATACGCCGAATGGTTTTTGCCCTACGCGAACGACTATTTGCCGACGACTCCTTTTGCGACCTTAATTCTGGTCGTCGGTCTACTGCTTGGCGGCACGACCATCAAGTTGATCGCGTTGGGCATCAACATGATGGTTGTCAAAAATGTTGCCGAACAAACCGGGCTGGACATTCGCGATGCGTTTTTCCGCAAAGCGTTGCGTTTGGATTTGGATCGATTTGGCGAAAACGGGTCGGCGGATTTGACCGCGCGTTTGACCAACGACACCGGTGCGATCGTCGCCGGTGTCAACACGCTGTTGGGTCGAGTTGTTCGCGAACCGCTTAAGATGATTGTGTGCGTGTTCGGGGCGATGGCAATTTGTCCGCGGTTATTGTTGTTGGTGATGGTCGTTGTGCCGCTGATGGCCGTGATTATGAATTCGCTTAGTCGATCCATCCGCCGAGCCAGCCGTCGCGCGATGGAGGAAATGAGTGAACTTTACGGGATGCTGACCGACGCGTTTGCGGGCATTCGTGTTGTCAAAGCCTTTAACACCCAATCCAAGGAACGCGCAAAATTCCGCGGCGGCATCCAGGCGTTCTATGGCAAGTCGATGAAAATCGCGCTTTACAACATGCTTGCCCGAAGCACGAGTGAATGGATGGGCATGGCAATTGTCTCGCTGGCCATCCTGGGTGGCGGCTATCTGGTGCTCAATCAAGAAACGCACTTGCTGGGTATGCGAATGACCCAAGAACCGCTGAACGTTGGCCAAATGCTTTTGTTTTTTGGCCTATTGATTGGTGCGTCGGACCCCGCACGAAAACTGGCCGACGTCTGGTCGAACCTTCAAGGTGGCATCGCGGCATCGATCCGCGTGTATGAGATTTTGGATGCCGACGTTCGTGTCACCGAACCACGCAACCCGTTGTCATTGGCCCGCCCGCACCAGGCGATCGTCTTTGAAGATTTGCACTTCGCTTATCCCAGCGGCCCATCCGTGCTTCGCGGCATCGACATGAGCATTCGACATGGCGAAACGGTTGCCGTTGTGGGTCCCAATGGGTGCGGCAAAAGCACCCTGGTCAGCTTGATGTGCCGCTTCGATGATCCGCAACAAGGCGACATCCGGTTGGACGATGTGCCGCTGGCCAGGATGCGGACGCGAGATTTGCGGCAACGCCTGGCCCTGGTGACTCAGCGTACCGTGCTGTTCGATGACACGATTGAAAACAACATTCGGTATGGTTCGCCGGGCGCCGATTCGCATGACGTCGTTCGTGCGGCCAAACTTGCCCACGCGGACGAATTCATCCGTGGAAAAACGCCTGATGGTTACAAGACGCGATTGGGCGTGTCCGGCGTGCGTTTATCCGGTGGACAAATGCAACGACTGGCACTCGCCCGCGCCTTTTTGCGGAATCCAGATATCTTGATTCTGGACGAAGCCACCAGCGCAATTGATTTGGAAAGCGAACGCCTGATCCATCATGCCTTGGGCAAGTACCTGGTCGATCGCACGGGCATCATGATCACGCACCGGCCCACATCGTTGGCTTTGGCAGACCGAATCATCGTGATCCAGGCGGGACAGATCGACGATTCGGGGACCCACGCTGAATTGCTCGAGCGAAATCGCTTCTATCAATCGTTGTGCGGGACGGATATGCCGCACCGCCGCGCGGCATAGACTCAGCGAACGATTAGGAATCTTCCCAGCGGGATCTGTTCCAACAGCAGCGTGTCGCCGGTGAAATCGAGGATGCGGTAAAGCCTTCCGTCCAGTGTGAAACTGCTTGCCAGATCGATGCTTCGCGGACGCATCACCGATCGCATGAATTCCTGTTCGACGTTCAGCAATTCCGACTCGATCCGTTCGGTGGTCTCGCTCTGGGAATCCTCTTGTTTTTCATCGCTGTTGGGCGTGGGCAGTGAATCGGCCTCAAGCTGACCGGACGCCTCCGCGTCGCGAAGTCGCTGTTGCTGGTCGAACGCCCGCGCCGCGGCATCGGCTCGTTGATCGGCAATCGCTTGGGCGCGAAGCTGCCGCAATTCCAAACTCAGTCGCTGGACCGTGGAGGCAAAGTCCGCGAATTGTGTTTGGGGCAATTGAATTTCTTTCGGGTCACGGGTCCGCGAAAACGACACCGTGACCAATTGGTCGCCGGATTTCAGTGTCGCCGTGCAGCCGTCGGCGGAGGATTGAACCAGAGACTGCAATTCAATCACTGCTTCGCTTTGTCGCCGGATGGGTGTCAGCCGTGTCGGTGTCGGCGTCCGGCGAGTCACCGGTGCAGGCGTTGGCGCCGCCGCCGGTCGAGGTCGGGTTCGCCGCTGGATTTCGGCGCTCGGGACCGTGGGATCGCGCTGGGTTGTCCGATTCCCGCCGGCCTGGTTGGGTGCGTTGGGCCCTTGGGCCGCTACCGAGCGGGATTCCGAAATCAAAAATCCGCCCAAGACGGCTACAAAAACCAGCTTTCTTAACGACGAAAATCGGTGAGGTGTTTTATTCATGCGAGCAGTGTAGTCCGACCACCGGGCAAACTCTTTCGATTCCTTTAGCTCTTTTGATTCCTTCATCGCGTTTGTTCCCTTTGGGATGTTTTCGCCGGCGCAGTGTTCGGATCGACAAAGAACGGGCAATCGATTCAAGCCGAATAGTCCCCCGAGTCGATACGTGACCAAGGTCGGGTCGCCTTCGTCATCCGTTAGCGCGATGAGCAAACTGCGTGCGTATTCTCCAAATCACTACCCTCGCGATCTTGGCTACCGTTCGTTTGGCCGCACTCGGCTTTGCGGACGGCGATACGGCTGCCGTTGATCAAGGCTCCCCGCGGACGGTTCCCGAATGGGTCCCCGTGGCAACACCGTCTCGGCCATCTGATCCCACCGGCAGCATGACCGCGGGCGATCATCCCGAAAGCGACACTGCGGTATCCAACGCGGGATGGCTGGTCGATCCCGATTCCGCTGCGGCGACGCTGAATCAAGTCGGCTGTGAAAGCGGCTGTGATCATCTTTCAAGTTTCTCGCCCGGGTACGGTTCGGGTATGTCGGCCGGGACGTGCGGCGGCGTGGGGGCTGCGGGTTGTTTCCCTGACGAAGGGATGTTCATGCGAGGTTTTGACACCGTGTTCATCCATGCCGACCTGCTGTTTCTGGGACGCGACGTCGACGATCTTCAACTGGTCGGTCGCGACGCGGGCGTGCAGACATTCGAAGAGAGTTTGTCGCATGGCTTTGAACCGGGTTTCCGAATCCACTCCGGACTGCGATTGTGGGGCAATGGATTTATCGAAACACGCCATGCGATCGCCGGCGGTTGGGACGCTCGCGGTGATTTCGCGGTGGATCCGGCGGTGCCTTCGGCAATCAGCGTGCGGGGCAACTTCACCGCCGACTATTACAGCGGCGACGT
>JBCCRW010000035.1:0-21624 GCA_039201055.1 Planctomycetota bacterium
ACGGATCATCGTCGACAACGAGAACTTTGCTCATGGCAGTGAAAACGTTCTCCTTTGCGTTGCGCGAGACACAGGTGTCCGCTCGTCCCCGAATCGTTTGATGAACTTAAGTCTATGGGTTCCGGTGATCGCTGGCGTTCGTCCGCAGCGGGAAACCACAATCGCGCCCGTGTTCTGGCGAACACAAACGCATCCGTGTTCTGGCGAACAACGGCTACGCTAAGGGAACCGCGTTGCTCAAATTCAAACCACCAGTTTAGGGTGGAAAGACACATTGCGTGGTGATCGGATGATCGATCGCGTGTGAGCGAAGCCGCGACGACACGAAAAAGGGCGAACGCTTCGTATGAAGCGTCCGCCCAATCTGTGCTTGAAAGCGAAGCAGTGGGTCTACTTGAGTTCGACCGAACCGCCGGCCTCCTCGACCTCGCCCTTGACCTTCTCGGCCTCTTCCTTGCTGACGGCCTCTTTCAGCGTGGCCGGCACACCTTCGACCATCTTCTTGGCTTCCATCAGCGAAGCACCAGTGATGTTCTTGACGACCTTGACGACGTTCAACTTTTTGTCGCCGAACCCGGTCAAGACAACGTCGAACTCGGTCTTTTCGGCGACGGCTTCTTCGCCACCGCCGGTACCGGCGGCTGCCATCACGACGCCACCGCCGGAAGCCGGCTCGATGCCGTACTCTTCCTTCAGATAGTCGCTCAGTTCCTTGGCTTGCTTCAGCGTCATGCCGCTGATCTTGTCGCCAAGTTCTTTCGTTTCGGCGGAGAACTCGATGGTGGCTGTTTCTTCGGACATTTGAAATTACCTCGAATTGAAAATTTAGTTTTGGATTGGGTTGTGAAAACGGAAACTGGAAATTGCTGTCGGATCGGCCATGCCGAGCCGACCGAATCGCCGGGAGCCATCGAGCGGCCCAGGCATTTGGGGCTTAAGCGTCTCCGCCTTCGGCCTTTTCTTCGATCTGCTTGACTTGGCTGGCCAACAGCTTTCCGGGACCCAGGAGAGCACCCGAAAGGTTTGCCCCTGGAGCGAGAATCTGTCCGACCAAAATCGAGATTTGTTCTTCGCGGCTGGGCCACTTGCTGACGGCCTTCAAGCCGTCCGCATCCAGTGCCTCGCCATCCATCACGCCGCTGTTGGCGACGAACTTGTCGAACTTGCTGTCATCCTTGTCCAGGTTGACCAGTTCTTTGACCAGGGAGACAAAGTCCGTTGAACCCCAGCACACTCCGACTTGACCCTTGGCACCTTCGAAGGCCGCGGCAAGCTGCGTTCCCTCGGTGGCCCGACGGGCAAGCGAGTTTTTGACAACCAACATGTGGATGTCTTTCTTGGCCAATTCGTCGCGAAGTTCGACGGTCGTGTTGGCGTCCATTCCGACGGTGCTGACCAGCACCGCATCTTCGACACCATCTAGACGCCGCTGAATGTCGCGGGTGACCAATTGTTTGACAAATTTACTCATCGTTTACTCCTGCTGGTCTAAACCGCGATGCGGACACTGGGAGTCATCGTGGCGCAAATCGCGACACCTTTGACGTAGGTGCCTTTGACGGTTTGCGGCTTAAGCGACTCGATGAATTGAACGAACGCCTGGATGTTTTCGGCAAGCTTGGCGGCATCGAACGACATCTTGCCGACCATGGCGTGGACGTTGCCGCCCTTGTCATTTCGAAATTCGACCTTCCCGGCCTTGTATTCCTGGACCACCTTGCCGACATCGGGCGTGACGGTTCCCGCACGCGGACTGGGCATCAATCCACGCGGACCAAGCACACGGCCCAGCGGACCGACCAATCCCATCATGTCGGGTGCGGCGATACAAACATCGAAGTCTGTCCAGCCGTCTTTGATTTTCTTTGCCAAGTCGTCGCCACCGACCGCGTCGGCACCGGCTTCCTCGGCGGCCTTGGCCGCATCGCCCTTGGCAAACACCACCACCCGCTGCGTCTTGCCGATGCCGTTGGGCAGCACCAAAGAACCGCGAATGATTTGGTCGGCCTGATTGGGATCGACTCCCAGCCGCATGTGGACTTCGACCGTTTGATCGAATTTTGTTTTGTCGAATTTTTGTAGCGCTTCGACGGCCTGCCCCACCGGCAGAGCTTCCTTGGGCTGCTTTTCGAGCGCAGCCCGGTAGCGCTTGGATTTTTTACCCATTGGCGTCACGACTCATAAAACGGGTCGGGTGGTTCAACGAGAAAGCCGAAATCCGGCCCTCTCTCCCACTTTTCGAGCCCGGGAGTCTTGTCAATCTCGTTGCCGACGTCAACGCCAAAGGCCCCGTTGAACCCACAAAAAGCGAGCTTTTCACCCACGTCGCGACCGCCGCGGCTCCCTTGGCTACCAAAGTCCCGCGTCGATCATCGTGGCGGTGACCTTTCCCGCCCAATCTGTGTTGGCCGCCGGCGACGCCGGTGATGGGTGCAGAACGCGGTGGATCGACGCGTCGTCACAGACCGTTGGCGCGACTCGCTGGAAGCACTTCTCCGCGTACACGCCGATCCCCACCAAATGCTTGGGCTGCAAAATCCGCAAGTATTCCGCCAAATGCTGATCACAGGCCTCATCCAGCGGCTTCCGCTGGTCGGCCGGCAGCTTGTCGGGTGTGCGATTTCGCGCCGATGATTCCATGAATACCAGCGGACAATAATTCAAAACAAAATGATGCTTGAAAAACGACGACGCCGTACCAAATTTCTTTTGAAACAGGCCCCACAAACGGCGACCGCTAACCTCGCTCTTTTCACAAGCCATCCCCACAACCGGCCGCTTGGGATGCGGATCGGGGGGGCTCGCGACGACACCATCGATCTTCAGAAAATCACGCACCGCCGCAATTTCGCCGAATGGCACACCGGTTTGGGCCATCCCCCAGGGTCCCGGGTTCATGCCCAAAAGCACAATCTTGCAGGATGCCGGCTGGCACATTCGCAAATATTGATGATGCAGGTCCGCCGCATACGACAGCGGGTTGTAAACATGCGTCACCGGATCACCAAACTGCATCGCATCGACCCGCTTGGACAGCATCATCGTGGCATCGATCAATGCTTCGACGGGTGATTCGATTGGCGATTTCGATTTTGACATCGAGGCGGACCCACAAAAAACGGCAATTTCAAACGCTGAAGTACTCTTCGAGCGCCTCTTCAATGACCTCCGGTGCAAAACGCTGATTCGTCCAGAGCTCGGCGGCACGCAGCACCAAGGCCCCGAGCAATTGCTCGCGTAGCATGATCCGTTCGGCCTTGGGAAAACGTTCGGCCAACAATCCTGGATGCAACCCGACATCGTCAATGACCATTCGCAGCGGCCCCTCCGGGTCGATGTCCAATTGGTCCAACGCCTCGGACCAATCCGGCGGCTCGGCGGTCACGACGATGACTGGATCCGAAGAAGCCGCGAGAAGATTTGATAATCCCGGACGCGGCGGCCCGATAAAGCCCAGCGGCGTGGTAGAGCCCAGCGGATTTGTCGCGGCTTGCTCGTGCGTTGCGTCATCCGCGAGGTTCGCCGAATCGCCCGCGACCAACCAATTGGCCAAAACTTCGTCGCGGAGAACCGATCCCGTCCACTGACCGTCGCGGTAAAAATAGAAATCGTCCTCCAGAGTGGCCGGTTGCGCGGTCGGGTCGATCAACAAACCACGAAACCCGCACACTCGCAGGCCTTCGACCGCTGCCACGATGTCCGCCGGCGCGACGTCCAGCGAAAGGACCCTCCAATCCAAACCCACCGATCGCAGCGCTCGTTCCATTGCGAGTTGTGAAGGATTTCCGGCGATCGGGTGCCCAATGAAACACACCATCGGTTCGGTGGAACCATCCATGATCCGGACCCGTGATCGAAGCGTCGACAAACCAACTGAAACGGTAAAGTAAGGCGGTTCGGATGAAGAATGGAAGGTCCCCATGAATCAAACCACCCGTCCCGACCGCAACGTAGTGTACCGCAATCCCCGTTTGGGATTGATGGTGCTGACGTTGGCGTTGGTCTGGATGTTGGTCGTCTGGATGTTCGGCGACCTGCTGGCGAGCCGATTGGGGACGATCACGCAAGCCGTCATGTTGAAGACGTGGGCCGCGGATCGCTGGAACACTGGCGTGACGATGGCCTACTTTCTGTGGAGCCTGTGGATTGTGCGTTCGATTGGCGATTGGCGTTTTCGGTGTCTGTCGTTGCTGCTTTGCGTCATCGCGGTGTGCCTGCTACGGCAATTTTCGCCACGTGTCTTTTCGGCCACGTTGACCGACGTGCTCGGGTTATTTCTGGCATCCGCCGCGCTGCAACGTTTGCTGCCGATTCCCCACTGGCACTGGCGTCGCCGCTGCACGAATCAAAGCATTCCAACGCGAACCGGACACTGGAAACGCCGCTTCGACATTGTGGATCTTCTGATCGCGACCACCATTGCGGGGCTGCTGTTCGCACTGGCCCGACGCATGGCGATCGTGGGACCGCAGCCGATGGTTTACTGGGCCGTCGCGTCGATGATTTGGCTGGGCCTGTCCCTGACCGCGACGCTGGCATTCCGCGCGGCTTTACGCCGTGACGCGGCCGGGCGAATGCTGTTGGGCATGCTGACGCTAAGTGTCGCCGGCATTATTTTGAGTGTCGCGGCGGTCGCCGAAATGCCAGCAGCGATCGCGGGTGTGTTTTTGGCCGGCGATTCGGTCCGCGGTCTGCGTCCCACCGCGATTTTCGGATACGTGTTCGTGTTCAGCGGCTTTCTATCGACGCTCGGCATCCTGGGCCTGGCCACCGGAGTCCAAAGCTATCGCGACGCTTGGGAATTGCCAAAGTAGATCGCCTCTCCGAGGCGAAGAACAAAGAAACGCCTCGGAGAGGCGTGCTACTTTGGCGTATCGTGCGTTGCTTACCCGTGCTGCTCGCGCATTTTCTCACGCAAGTCTCGGCAACCGTCGGCGGGGTTATCGCACAGCGAACAACGCAGGTTCCCATCCTCGTCCTCGACACCCGCGATGCCGCCACAGGATCCACTAATCGACTTGCGGCCGAAGATGACCCCCACCGCCATCATTGCCAACAACAAACCCAGACCAAGCGCCGTGATGACGAAGACGGGAACCCAAGTGCTGGCGAAGTCCGCTTCCGTCGCCCCACCTCCAACATCGTCGCCGGTCACCACGTCGCCGCTGACCGCCAATCGTTCCTGGATGCTCGGGAGCGAGTCCTTGAAAACGCCCGTCGATGCCGCGGCGAATCCTTCACCGCGACGCCAGACAAGAATCGTCGACAAGCCATTTGCTTCGGCGACCTGACCAGCACGTTGCGGCCCGAGAACATTCAGTGCCGTCGCCCAACCGTCCGCCATCATGCAGTCCTCCGCCGCCACCGTGACGCTGACCAATTCGTGTTCGACCGGTCGCAGTGTCCTCGGGTCGATCGTGTGGGAATAACGCTTCCCATCGACCTCAAAAAAGTTGCGGTAATCGCCCGATGTGGCGATCGCGGGCAGATTGGCATCCAAACCGAACGAATGCAGCAGCGAAGGTGGCCCGGTTGCCGCACCGGGTGTTTCGGAACCCCGCGACGCATCTAAGGTGGGATCCGGATGTTCAATTCCCACCCTCCAAGGATCGCCGCCTTTGTTCCCCAGCACACGAACCTCGCCACCAATCTCCACGAACGCGTGTTCGATTCCGGCGTTCTTCAAAACACCGATCACGCGATCGACACCGTGGCCTTTGGCGATCGCGGACAAGTCAATTTGGACGTCGGCCACCTGCTTCCGCAACGCCGGCGGTTGCTCGCGAACCTCAAGCAAGGAAATTCCGACACGGTCGCGAACGGAATCCAACGCCGCCTGGTCGGGAATCGTGCGGGTTCGCTTGGTCGTCCCAAAGCTCCACAAATCCACGGCCGGCCCGACGGTGATGTCCAGAGCGCCATCGCTTTGTTTGGCCAAGCCGATCGCCGCTTTGACGACCGCTGCAAATTCAGGGCTGACCGAGAACCACTCGGTTGAATCGGAGCGATTGAAGCGGCTGATTTCGGAGCCCTTCAAATAGGTCGACATCTGGTCATTGACACGTCTCAATTCCGTGTCGACCTTCAATCGCAAATCGTCGACCTCAACCGGTTCCCAATCAATGGTGACCGCATAGGTCGTGCCCATCGTCTCGCCGCCCCAACGCATCCGCTGATGCGATTCGGAACCTGCCGGTGAGGGATGTGCAGCGGCTGGACCGGTAAAGCAACACAGCAGCGCTACCCAGAGGAAAAGCGTCGCCAGTGATTTGTTTCTGTTGCAAATAGTAGCCGTCGTTCGCGAGAACGCGGAATAGATGGGCGTAGCCGATGTTCGCCAGAACGCGGAACGCCCTGGGAATTCCGCATTCTGGCGAAGCCCGGCTACCTGAAGACCGACATCCGGCTTCTGGCGAAGACCGGCTACCCCGAGACCGACGTCCGGCCTCTGGCGAAGCCCGGCTAAGAGGAATCCGAATCGCGGCGGACTACTAGGCGACGTCGACATGGCATTCGTCCGGGACGCGAGTGGATCAGCCGCCGAAATCGTCGTAAGCGATGTTCTCGGGTTCAACACCCAGGTCATCCAGCATCTTGAAGACGGCAGCGTTCATCATGGGCGGGCCACAAATGTAATACTCGATGTCCTCGGGGGCCGGGTGCTTGCTGAGATAGTTATCCAGCAACACTTGGTGGATAAAGCCCTGATACCCGTCCCAATTGTCCTCGGGAAGCGGGTCCGACAACGCGATGTTGAATTGGAAATTCGGGAACTCCTTTTCAATCTCGCGGAAGTGCTCGATGTAAAACAACTCGCGTAGACTTCGGCCGCCGTACCAGTAGGAAACCTTCCGATCGGTCTTTTGGTTGCGGAACAATTCAAAGATGTGCGAGCGAAGCGGAGCCATCCCAGCACCACCGCCGATGTACACCATCTCCGCCTTGGTATCCTTGATGAAGAATTCACCGTACGGTCCCGAAATTGTCGCCTTGTCGCCAGGCTTCAACGAGAAAATGTAACTGGACATCTTCCCCGGTGGCGTTCCCTCGGGTGCACGCGGCGGCGGAGTGGCGACGCGGACATTCAGCATGATGATGCCCTTTTCGCCGGGATAATTCGCCATCGAGTAGGCGCGAACAACCGGTTCATTCACGGTCGACACGTATCGCCAAATGTCGAACTTATCCCAATCCTCATGGTATTCTTTTTCGATCGCGAAATCCTTGTACTTCGCGACATGCGGCGGGCATTCAATCTGGATATAACCGCCGGCGCGAAAGTCGACATCTTCGCCCTCGGGTAATTCCAGAACGAACTCTTTGATAAAGGTCGCGACGTTCTCGTTGCTGCGGACGGTGCACTCCCATTTCTTGGTGTCAAAGGCCTCGGCGGGGACTTCAACAACCAAATCGTTCTTGACCGCGACCTGACAACTCAATCGCTCACCCTCGGCCGCCTCACGCTTGGAGATGTGACCCTTCTCCGTCTCCAGGATTTCGCCGCCACCGTCGTGAATCTTGACCTTGCACTGGGCGCACGTTCCGCCGCCGCCGCACGCACTGCTGACAAAGACACCGGCGTCAGCGAGGGCTCCGAGCAGTTTTCCGCCCGCGGGCACCTCAACGGTTTTCTGGTCGTTGATCAAAATTTTGACGGGGCCCGAAGCGACCAACTGCCGCTTCGCGGCCAGAATCAAACCCACCAAAGCCACGACCACAATCGTGAACATGGTGATGCCAAGGAAGATTTCGGTAGCAGCCACAATAAGACTTCCAAATAGAAAAATACGAGTCCAGGAACGTGCTCAGCCGAAAGCGTTTACAGCGCGATCCCGCCGAAGGACATGAACGCCAACGACATTAAACCAACCGTGATGAAGGTGATCCCCAAACCGCGGAGCGGCGGTGGAACATCGCTGTACTTCATCTTCTCGCGGATTCCCGCGAGTGCGGCGATTGCCAGGGCCCAACCCACACCAACGCCAAAACCATACACCACCGATTCGCCAAAATCGTAGCTGCGTTCTTGCATAAACAAGGAGGCGCCGAGGATCGCACAATTCACCGTAATGAGCGGCAAAAAGATACCCAAAGAAGCGTGCAGGGCCGGTACGAACCGATCCAAAAACATTTCCAGGATTTGGACCATCGCCGCGATCACGCCAATGAAGCTAATGAATCCCAGAAAGGATAAATCGACGTTCGCTAAATCCCAAGAAGATGGGACAAAGCCCTCCGCCCAGACAAGCGCCCCTTTCTTTAGCACGAAGGTGTTCAGCAGCTGGTTGGCCGGCACCGTGATCGCCTCGATCGCGATGACCGCAAAACCCAGCATGATGGCTGTTTTGACGTTCTTGCTTACCGCCAGAAACGTGCACATGCCAAGGAAAAAGGCGAGTGCAAGGTTTTCGATAAAAACCGCGGTCAAAAAGATACTCAGATAATTTTCCATTCTCTTAAGCCTCTTCAATCTGTTCGGGTTTGGCGGCGCGAATCAACCAGATCAACAATCCGATCAAGAAAAATGCACTCGGCGGCAACAGCATCATATTGTTGGCCGAGTACCAGCCCCCATTGCGCGTGAGTGGGAAGAGTTCGACACCAAATAGGGTGCCATTGCCAAATAGCTCGCGGAACACGGCCACGAAAAGCAGGACCAATCCGTAGCCAAGTCCGTTGCCGATTCCATCCAGCAAACTTAACTTTGCGTCGTTCTTCATCGCAAAACCCTCCGCACGACCCATCACGATGCAATTGGTGATGATCAATCCGACGAAGACGGAAAGCTGTTTGCTGATGTCGAAGAAAAACGCTTTGATGAGCTGATCCACGACGATCACCAAGGATGCGATGACTGTCATTTGGACGATGATCCGAATGCTGGTGGGGATGTAGTGCCGAATCAGGCTGACCGCCAGATTGCTGCATGCGACGACCGCGATCACCGCCAGAGACATCACGATCGACGTGTTCACCTTGCTGGTCACCGCCAACGCCGAACAAATCCCCAGCACCTGCAGGGCGATCGGGTTGTTGTTGACCAGGGGGTCAAAGAGCACTTCTTGTGGCTTAGCCATTTTGAGCCTCGGTTGAGACAGAGTTGAAGGCGGCCGCTTCGGCGGCAGGCTCGGTGGAATCGGTCGCTTTAGGCTTTGGCTGAGGCACTGTCCCTTCGGCGATCTGAGTTTTCAAATTGTTCAAGAACGGCTTATAACCGCTGTCCCCGGCCCAGTAGCGGACCAAGTTGGTAACACCGCGTGACGTAATCGTCGCTCCGGACAAACCGTCGACACCGTAGTAGGAACCGTTGGGCGCTGGGCCCTTGTAAACCATCGCGGCGGGCTGACCCGCTTCGTCATAAAGCTTTAAGCCCTCCCATTGTTCCTTCCATGCCGGGTTATCGACCTCGCCACCCAGACCTGGTGTTTCGATGTGCTGGAAAAAGGTGATGCCCTGAATGGTTGTCAGGTCGCTTTTCAGTGCCATGTACCCGTACAAGGTGCCCCACAACCCTTTGCCATAAACGGGCAGAACGACTTGTTGGACGTCATTCCCATTCGCGCTGCGGACGAAGAAGACCTTGGTCACCTTGAGTTGTCGATCTTCCCCGAAGTCGTATTCGGGATCTTCCCAGTCGGGGTCAGCGTTCTTCAGGTCCGCGATGGCGACGCTGTACTTCTCCGACTGACTGGCCTCGACGACATTAAACTCGGACGGATCGACTTCGGAATTGTAGGTCCCGTCGTCCAAATTGATCATCTGCTCGCTGACGCGAGCATAAAGCTCTTCAATTTGTTTTTTCGACAATTTCGACGCGGGCTTTCCGTATTCGCCCTTGGCCAATCCGGCGGCGTCCAAAATGTTCTTTTGCTGATCCAGCTTTTTGTTGTTCTCCTGTCGTTCCCGCAGACCGACGGCGGCACCGGACACGATCAGTGAACAAACCACACACAGGATAAAGGCAACCAGGAGCGTGCCCGGCAGCGTATCTTTTTGTTTAGACAGTTGCATAGCGTGCCAACCTTCGTTTGACGTTCATTTGCACGACGCCCCAGTCGATCAACGGGGCAAACACATTTCCGAACAAGATCGCCAGCATGATGCCCTCGGGATACGCCGGATTCACACAGCGGATCAGCACCGTCATGAAGCCGATCAAAATCCCATAAATCCATTTTCCTTTTTCGGTCATCGAAGCACTGACGGGGTCGGTCGCCATAAACACCAAACCAAACGCCAGACCGCCGAAGACCAAGTGATAGTGGGGCGGTACCGCCAGCATCGGATTGGTCCCGACGTTGACCCCGTTGAGGAGCAAGCTGGTTCCAACGGTGCCCGCAATGACGCCGGCCATGATCTTCCAAGAGCCAACGCCGGCACCGATCAGAACCACGGCGCCAACAAGGCACAACAAAGCGCTCGTTTCGCCAAAGCAGCCCTGGACATTGCCCAGGAAACCGTCCATCCAGGTCACGTCGGACTCCCAAGAGGCCGTTTGATCACCGACGGTGACGCTACTGGTCGAATCACCAAGAAACGCAACGGGATTGTTGTCGTAATCGGTGCCCGAGCCCTTCGCGGGCGTCAGTGCCATTTTGCCCAGCGCGGTCGCACCGCTGTATCCGTCGACCGCCGTCCAGACTTTGTCGCCGCTGATTTCGGTCGGGTATGCGAAATACAAAAAGGCGCGACTGGTCAGTGCCACATTCAAAAAGTTCCGACCGGTTCCCCCAAAGACCTCTTTGGCGACGATGACACCGAACGCGATCCCAACCGCGACTTGCCAAAGCGGGATCGAAGCGGGCAGCGTCAGCGGGAACAGTAATCCGGTGACCAAGAACCCTTCGTTGATTTCGTGGCCACGCAGAACGCTAAAGATCAGTTCAATGTGCCCACCGACGAACATGCAAACGATGTAGACAGGCAAAAAGAACAACGCACCCAGGATGAAGTTATCGGCAAGGCTGCCCGGGTCGTTTTGGAAACCCAACCATGTGTGCACGCCGTAGTGCCAGCTTTGCTGGTCCAGCACATCCAGCCCGCCCGCGCTGGCGATCGCGGAATTGGCCAGGTAGCCGACATTCCACATGCCAAAGAGTGTCACCGGCAGCAACGCCAGCACCACGGTGATCATCATCCGTTTCAGGTCGATCGCATCGCGCACGTGCGTCGAGCCGTGTGCCACTTCACCGGGCGTATAGAGAAAGGTATCCAGCGCCTCGTAGACGGGATAACCAAAGGCGAGCGGCCCGCCCTTGTTAAACAGCGGATGCACTTTGTCGAGTGCGTCTCGAAGAGGTTTCATTTCGCTAACGTTTATCCTTCGCGACGAATGGTTTCGAGGTTCTCGCGTAACAGGGAACCGTAGTCATATTTTCCAGGACAGACGAACGTGCACAGTGCAACGTCCTCCTCCTCCAATTCCAACGCGCCCAAGGCCTGGGCTTCATCCGTGTCGCGATAAATCAGCGACCGGAGTAATTGTGTGGCCAAGACGTCCAACGGCATGACTTTCTCGTACGTGCCCAGCGGAACCATCGCCCGCTCGCTGCCGTGAGTCGTCGTCGTCATTTTGAATTTGCGGTTGGGCAGTCCCGCCGAAGCGTAGACCCGGGTGACGGAATACTTGTCAAAACCGGGCATTTGCCAGCCCAGGAATTCGCGTTGGTCGCCTTCTTCCAGGATCGAAATCTGGCTGTGGTATCGCCCCAGATAATGATGCGGGTCGGTCGCTTGCCGCCCGCACAAGACGCTGCCGCTGATGGGCCGGATGCGAGTCGCCGCGTCGTATTCACCGTCGATCAGTTCAGCGATATCGACGCCCAATCGCGTTTCCAGCAATCTCGGCTTGTCCACAACGGGCCCCGCTAGCGCGACCACGCGGCGCACATCGAGCGTTCCCGTTTGGAACAGCGAACCGATTGCACAAACGTCTTGATAGTTGACGTACCAAACGGTCTTTGTCGGGCCGACCGGATCCAAAAAGTGAATGTGCGTGCCTGGATTGCCGGCCGGGTGTGGTCCAGAGAACGTCTCGACCTGCACGCCCGGCGAACTTCCGCCCGGAATCTCCGCATCGGCCGCTTTGCACAGATACGTCGTTCCGTCGGTCAGCTCGGCAACCGCCTGTAACCCCAATTGAAAGGCGTCCTTGCGATCGGCCATGGCGATGGCGGGATCCGCCGCGAGCGGATTGGTGTCGATGGCCTGGACAAAAATCGAATGCGGCTTGGCGTCCACCGCCGGGACCATTCCATAGGGCCGCGTTCGGAGCGAAGTCCACAGTCCACTTTGGACCAGAACCTCCACCAAGCCGTCACGACCCAAACTGAGCGGATCGGCGCCTTTGGCCGCATCGAATTCGACACGATCGTCGCCGGACACCTCAATCTCGACCGACTCAAACTTCCGCTTGGCTCCGCGGTTCACACCGACCACGGTTCCTGAGGCCGGCGAGGTGAACAGCACGCCCGGGTTCTTTTTGTCCTCGAACAAGATCTGTCCAAGCTTCACCGCATCGCCCTCGGCGACCATCATCGTCGGCTTCATGCCCACGTAATCGTCGCCCAACAACGCCACGCGGGCGGTCGGTTTGGCAATTTCCAGGTGCTGTTCGGGACTGCCCGCGATCGGCAGGTCAAGGCCCAGTTTAATGTTGGTCATGGAGCGAAAATTCCACCGAGCGACGGTTCAACCGGTCGCCTCCAAGGCTCACCTCAGGTCGCCCAAATCTCGCGATCGGCAAGGCCCAATCGCGGCGACGGACCTCTGGTGAGAAATTATTTTGAACAAAAGCGTACTTTGTGAAATTTTTCACAAACTCAGCCCGCCTCAAGGCCCCAATCCATCATCGCTCGCTGCCAAGGGTCAAACTATCGAGCAGTCTCAACTGGGACCAATAGGTGGACCGCGAACATTTGAACACGCACAACGTTCGCCGCTAAACGGAGTTTGACAAAAGGTTTGGGGCTTGGCAACGTCTCTTGTTGGGCCGATTCAACGCATGGCGCCCGTGTTCACGCTGCCGCCGTCAAATTGGGCGGAAGGAAGATTCTCCGCCCTTGAAATCCCATTTAGGGGGTATTACGCAGGCGACTTCAAGCTGCCCGATGCCGGGACCCCGATTCTGGATCTTGCGACCCTGATTCTTGGGAGCCTGAATCTTGAGACCCTGGGCCACCACCGCTACCGCCTGAATTCCCGGCTGCCGGCTCGCGTGAACGTTTGGCCGCCTGGTGGCTCAGGCGTTTGGCAACACGCGCCGGCGGCGAACGCCAACGGCGATGCAACCACCAATACTGCTCCACCGATCGTGACACGGCCGCGGCCAGTCGATCGTTGTACCAACGCGTCAGATCGGCAACGCCCGCAAGCGCCGGGTGATCAGGATATTCGAGCGGATCGACCGCGCCGGCGGAGGAAATTTCAAACTGCAGGGGCCGCCCATCCAGGCGGCAGGTCGCGGCGACAACCATCGGCGCGGAAGCCCCGAGCGAAAACAGTGCCAAAGCCTTGTGGCATGATGCCGGAATCCCCATAAACGGCACCCAACAACCTTTGTCCCCGGCGTGCTGGTCCGCCAAAATCGACAAGATTCCACCGCGGCTGAGATGCCGATCGACCACCGGCGCGCAACCTTGCTTGTCGACCAAGAATTGGCCTTTGGCACTGCGGAAGCGCTGGACCCAAGCATCCAGAAAGCGGTTATCCAGCTTGCGGGCGATGGCCAGTGTCTGAAATCCCATCAACCCGGTGACATAGCCGCCGATTTCAAAATTTCCGAAATGTCCGGTCACCATCACCACGGGACGACCGGACAGCATTTTTCGCAACATCAATCCGTTGTCGCGAAGCTGAACGTGCTGAGACCAATTGCAACGATGCAGCCGCCGATCCGCCCACGCGACCTCGCACGCGGTCAGGAGCAGGCTGTGCCACATCCGCCGAGTCAGCTCGCGTTTTTGCAGCGGACTAGCGGTGGGAAATACGCGTTCCAAGTTTTCCGCAATCAGCTTCCCGCGTAACGGAATCGGCCCGCTGAGCAAGCGGGCCAGACCGCGGCAAATCGAGTCGCCCATATCCAGTGGCATCACACCCAAAATGGCGACCAGAGTGCGAATCAACCCGTATGCACAGAAGTTGACCGCGTCGCGACGCAGTCCGATCCACCGAGTTTGATTTGATCCCGCGAGTTTTTCTTGCATGCCCAAGCATCCGGGTGCCGTGTCCGGTCATTGCCTCAAGCAACGCAGGATTTCAAGCAACGCCCGGCAACGCAATGCGAATTCCGTGGGCGGGTAGCCGGCCTCCGCCAGAAGCAGGAGTTCAGAAACGAAGTAGCCGGACTTCGCCAGAAGCCGGAGTTCAGGAATGAGGTAGCTGGACTTCGCCAGAAGCCGGAGTTCAGCAACGAGGTAGCCGGACTTCGCCAGAAGCCGGAGTTCCGTGGCGTTTCCGTGTTCTGGCGAACAGCGGCTACACCCAGGTTCCGTGTTCTGGCGAACAGCGGCTACACCCAGGTTCCGTGTTCTGGCGAACAGCGGCTACGCCCAGATTCCGTGTTCTGGCGAACAACGGCTACGCCCAGATTCCGTGTTCCGGCGAACAACGGCTACGCCCAGGTTCCGTGTTCTGGTGAACTACGGCTACGTTCTGCCAAACAACGGCTACGTTCTGGCAGTTGTGTACTGTTTCCGCCCGATAGCCTTGGAGTACGATCCTGGCTGAGCTTTCACACACGGGTAACCCGCGTCCATTTCTCCGGTCCAAGCCCGACCCGCTACTCGCAATTTGCCCGCCGTCCGTTGCGGGGCAACTGTTTCCATGTCCGACAAGCCCGTCTCCGACGGCTCCAATTTCGATCCATCCCGTGCCATGGATCCGGAACCCAGTCTCGGCGACCCCAAGGAACCCAGTCGCGGCCATACCGAACCCTGCGCGGTGATTCTGGCCGCCGGCAAGGGCACCCGCATGAAAAGCGAACTGCCCAAGGTTTTGTGCCCGGTCGTCGATCGGCCGATGATCGAATTTGTCCTCGATGCGCTCACCGCCGCCGGCATCAAACGTCACATCGTGGTGGTCGGCTACGAGGCCGAACAGGTCAAGTCGGCGCTGACCCAACGCGACCCGCCGTGCGAGTTTGCGATGCAAAGCGAACAACTCGGCACCGGTCACGCCGTGCAAATGTGCCGCGAACAATTGGCTGATCAAAGCGGCCCCACGATTGTTTTGGCCGGCGATTCGCCCCTGGTTCAGCCCGATAGCCTGCGTGAATTGCTAGCCCACTTCGAACAGCATCAACCGTCCTTGCTATTGGGAACGCTCCATAAAGACGATCCGACAGGCTTGGGCCGAATCGTTCGCAACGAGGCCGGCGAATTCACCGGAATCGTCGAACATAAGGACGCGACGCAGGCACAGCTTGCGATCACGGAGGTCAACATGAGCACGTATCTTTTTCACACCCCGGATCTGCTCGAAGTCCTCGACCAACTGGGCAACTCGAATGCTCAAAACGAATACTATTTGACCGATTGCGCGGCGCTGCTTCGCGAGGCCGGCAAGAACGTGGAAGCGATTGCGGTGCTCAAGGATTGCGAATCGTTGTCGATCAACAACCCCGAACAGCTTCGGCTAGTCGACGAAACGATGCGATCGATGGGCTATGCGTGAACTCAAAATTTTTAGCGGCCGCTCCAACCCACCGCTGACCGAAAAGATCTGCACGCATCTGCATCTGGAACCGGCGCGGATCACCTTGGGAAAATTCCCCGACGGGGAAAACTTTTGCAAGTTGGAAGAAGACGTCCGCGGGCGTGATGTCTTTTTGGTGCAGCCGACCTCGCCACCGGTCAACGACAATTTGTTCGAATTGTTGATCATGATCGATTGCTGTCGCCGCGCGTCGGCGTCCCGCATCACCGCGGTCATTCCGTATTACGGCTATGCCCGACAAGATCGCAAAGACGAAGGCCGCGTGCCCATCACGGCCAAGATGGTCGCCAACTCGATCGTGCGGGCCGGTGCCGACCGAGTGTTGACGATGGACCTGCATGCCGCCCAAATCCAGGGCTTCTTTGACGTGCCGGTCGATCACCTGTACGCGGCCCCGGTGTTGAACGATCACTTTGCCGCACAGGGTTACGTGGATGACAAAATCGTCGTCGTCAGCCCCGACGAAGGCAGCATCAAACGGGCCCTGGGTCACACGAAACGACTCGGCGGCACCCTGGCGATTTTGGAAAAACGCCGCTCCAGTGCCCTGGAAGTGACTCAAAACAACGTCATCGGCGGCCCCATCGAGGGCAAGGTTGCGTTGTTGTTCGACGATATGATCAGCACCGCCGGGTCGATTTGTGGTGCGGCGCGGCTGGTGGCCGAGCGGGGTGCCGCCGAAGTGCACATCGCGGCCACCCATGGCGTTCTTTGCGGCCCGGCAATCGAAAAACTACGCGATACACCGATCAATTCGATCATCGTGACCGACACGATTCCCATCACGGCGGAAAAGCGCCTGCCCAACATGCGAACGTTATCCGTTGCACCGCTGTTGGCCGAGGCGATCAAGCGAATTCATCACGACCAATCGATCAGCGAACTGTTCAAAAACTGATCGGCTTAAAAACTGATCGGCACGCGTCTGGATGCACGCGCGCCAGTCACACATTTTCCAAGTTATCCCTCGCATTGAAAAGCGATTCGTGGAAACCTCGTTTCTGGCCTACGTTCGCGGCCGCTGCCGTCGCCTGCCGCAGGTGGAACTGGGCATCGGCGACGACGCCGCGGTGTATGAACCCCGCGGCCGGCAAGTGGTTTGCACCGACCAAATCATCGATCGCGTCGATTTTGAATTGGACCAACATTGTCCCGCCGACATTGGGTTCAAATCCGTCGCGATCAACTTGAGCGATATCGCCGCGATGGGCGCGCGGCCGCGATCGATGCTCGTCACGCTGGCCGTTCCCAGGCGTCCGGATAATTCGGAATTGGCCGCCGCCGTCTACGAGGGCATCATCGAAGCGGCCGCGGAATATCACGTCGCCATCATCGGCGGTGACCTTTCGGTTCACGACGGGCCGCTGATGGTCAGCGTCACGATGATCGGCGAATTGGATGCGACCTGGACACCCTGGAAACGATCCGGCGGCAAGGTTGGCGATGCGGTGTATTTGAGTGGCCCCGTCGGCGGCAGTTTGCTCGGTCGTCACTTGCGGCCCAAGCCACGTTTGGATTTGGTGGACACGCTGCGAGACGATTTCAACGTGACCGCCGCAATCGACGTCAGCGATTCGCTCAGCATCGATTTGGATCGGCTTTGTGCGGCCAGCGGCATTGGCGTCCGGCTGGACGTGGACGCGATCCCGATTCACCGCGACGCGGAAAAACGAAGCGAGGAAACCGGCCGCAGCCCGTTTCGTCACGCTTGGAGCGATGGTGAGGATTTTGAATTGCTGCTTTGCGTTGCACCGGAGGATGCGAGTCGAATCGAATCGGCACGCACGGAAGCTTCTTCGCCGCTTGGCGATTTGCAACGCATTGGTGAACTGACGTCGCGGCGCGGGCTGTGGAAATTGGAAGCCGGGAAGCTACTTCGCTTACCGCCTCAGGGTTTCATCCACGGTGGCGAATGAATCAGCCGATGCATTGGCTGTTGGCCTCGATCCCGTTGTGCGCGATGCTAATAGCCGGCATCGTTTGGACGTCACCTGGCGATGTCACCGGGCGAAAGATTCAAGTTCAAGATCCCTCACCGAATTCGGAAGCATCCGACGGTGGGCGACCCAAGAGTACTCCACTGCTGATTGCCTGTGCCGTCTCCAACCGGCCGCTGATGGAACAACTTTCCGTCGCTTTCGAAAAGCAAAGTGGCTGGTCGGTCAACCTTCGCCTGGGGCCGTCGCACAGTCTCCTTTCAGATTTGGAATTTGAACGGGACGCCGACTTGTTTCTGCCGGCTGATGACTGGTACGTCGACCAGGCAGACCAGCGTGGTTGGATTCAAACCCGGGCCGCCATCGCCCACATGAAGCCGGTATTGGTGACCCGGAAGGCAAACATCGAAGCAGCCAAAGCGGCGGTTCTTGAAAACTTGATCCGTGGCAATTTGGGACTGTCCCTGCCCAGCTCGGACACCGCCGCGACGGGACGGTTGCTGAGTCAACGCTTGCGTCCGCGATCGCTTTGGACATCACTTTCGAGCCACGCGTCGATCAAACGCACCAGTGCCGGTGAGGTGCTGAGCGACGTGGTCTCGGGAGCCGCCGATGTGGGCATCGTGTTGCAGCCATTGGTGCATGCTGCGAACACGAAGGACTTCCAAGTCGTCGAATCCAAACAACTTGAGACCGCTGGTGGAATCCTTTCGGTTGGTATTTTGACAAAGTCGCGTCATCCGGAAATCGGTGACGCGTTTTTGCAATTCATGCAAAGCGACCCGGCGGCCAAACAGGCGCTATTGCAGCACGGCTATCTTTTGCTTGCACCGGAGACCTTGGCCGAGATTCCATCGAGGACGACGGCGGAGTCGTTTTGACTTTGAAGCGATCCAGTACATCGTTCGGGCAACTGACAGAGGCCACAGTTCGCGGCTTGGGCTTTGTCCTAGCCTTTGGCTTTCTAACGTTCATCGCGTTGTTGTTGATCGCCGACGTCGCTTACGCCTCGCCAAGCGCGATTGCCGACGTCTTGCGGCGTCCTGAAATCCGTGCATCGCTGCGTTTGACTTTACTGACGGCGGGCGTTTCCAGCATCATTTCGGTTTGGATTGCGGTGCCGCTAGGTTTGTTTTTGGCTCGATCCCGTTCGCGACTGCGTCCGGTGGCCGCGTGGTTGGTCGATGTCCCCATCACGCTGCCGCCGTTGGTAGTAGGGATCAGTTTACTGATCCTTTTCAATACAAATGTGTTGGGGATGCCCATCGAACAAATGCTACGTCGCTGGCTGGGCGTTTCCGTGACACACCGCTGGCCGGCGATCATCCTGGCTCAAGTTTGCATCGGGGCTTCCCTGGCAACGCGGACGATGCAGATCGCGTACGCGCGTGTCGACCGTCGCACCGAACAAGTCGCTCGAGTTTTTGGTTGCAGTCGCTTGCAAACCTTTGCGTGGGTCACGCTGCCGCAAGTCCGACTTGGACTGCTTTCATCGGCCAGCCTTGCATTTTGCCGTTGCATCGGAGAATTCGGTCCGATTTTGGTTTTTGCGGGGGCGACACGGATGCAGACCGAAGTGCTTTCCACTAGCGTTTTTTTGGAGTGGAGCGTCGGCGATCTTCGCGCGGCCGTCGCGATTTCGATGATCTTGGTTCTGCTTTCGTTGCTGCTGTTGGCCGGTCTGCAAATCCTTGAAAGGCAGATGGGTGTTCCAGGACAGCACGATGGGCCAGGACAGCACGATGGGACCGGCGTATGATCGAAATTCGTGAGTTGGAAATTCACGCCGGGGATTTCTTCATCAAGGACATATCGCTAACCGTTTCGACAGGTAGCCACGCGGTTTTGCGGGGCGATAGCGGGGCCGGGAAAACGACCCTGTTGGAAGCCATCTGCGGCGTCCGCGCTGTGTCGAGTGGCCAAATTGTTTTGGACGATCGCGATGTGACGCGTGAAGCGCCCGAGAAACGCGGCGTGGGCTGGGTGCCCCAGGACGCGGTCTTGGTTCCCTCACTAAGCGTTCACGAAAACGTGGCACTGCCGCTGAGAGCGCGTGGCTGGTCAAGGAGACAAATGGACCAGCGGACCCGTGAATGCTTGGCATGTTTCGGTGCCGAAATGCTGGCCGATCGAAGCATCACACAGTTGAGCGGCGGACAGCGACGACGGGTGGCACTCGCGCGATGCATTGCCGCGAGACCAAAGATCCTGCTTTTGGATGAACCCCTTACCGGTTTGGACCCCGAATCCCGTGCCCGGGTCGGAGAGCGGATTGAGGACTATCGCGAGACGACTCAAGCGACCATTCTGCACGTCACCCACGACCCAACGGATGCATCGTTTGGCAAGCAAAGTTTTGTTCTCCAAAACGGGAAAATCGCAACATGAGTCGGAACGGTACGCAAAGCCATCGTGACGGCGTCGTAAGCTGGATCCGCATTTGAGTTTTGGGTAGCCGTTGTTCGCCAGAACACGGAACCCCCAGTGATCTCTGGCTTAGTGAGCGGCGAGGCGCCAGCCGCCGGTACCCCAGCACCGGAAACCGACGGCTATCGACTTGTCGCTCACTGGATATTGATGGCCAAGTGTGAGTCGACCGCGGAGCGGTCAAAGCCGGTAGCCGGCGGTAAGCGAACCGAGCCCCGGCGAGCGTTTGTGCCACCTCCGGAAACCGTAACGCTCGCACTCGATCACGCCCGCGAATTCGGCGGCGGAGCCGCCGAATTCGCGGGCGTCAGTTTTGGGTCGCCGATTACCGGAGGTGGCGTTTGGCTCGCTTGAGGCTCGCCGAACTTACCACCGGCTAATGGCTGTGATGCCTTCGGCATCGACTTCGCGATGGCGATCGGCCTCTCGGGAAAATCGCAGCTTGTACGACGGCAAATCCCTGTCGCCGCGACACGGCAGGCGATGGGGCACAGGGCTTACGGAAGCTCGAGATGACACTCCTGCCACCATGCGCCATCAAAACGACTCAAGGTCGCGGTCATTTTGACTTCGCTCTCGTTCGCAAAACCGACCGTGTCAATGCACCGGTACCTTTTTTCAGGGCAAATCCGCTTTCCCGATCCGGCGGAAATTCCGTGAAACACGGCCACCTCGCGATCGTTGGCGAGCCCCGACGGCGTGTTCCGCGAGCGTCTCGGCGGTTTTGGCCCACCGGTCGCATTCCACCGAGAGCATCGCGCCCGTTGATGGCCGAAACATCAATTCTCGAATCATGAAGGATCCGCACAATGACCCGGCTTCGTTTTCCTCACAAACTGGTCTTCAGAAAACTGGCCCCCATTTGTTTCGCCGTCGGACTGATTGTCCTCTCGGCCCCCGCTGCGGATGCTCAGAGACCATTTTTCTACGGTGCTTCAACCACCTTCAAGCCTGGCGGCTATGTTGGCGGTGGGTTTGGTCCGGCCTTTAATCCCGTCACAGGCTCGCGGTATGTGCCGGGCGTGAGCGTTGCGAAACGGTCGGGGATTTATCTGCCCGCCGGCGGAGGCTACTACCAAAACCCCCGCACAGGAAATCTGTACAACCCGTACACCGGCAGCTACAGCACGGGCAAGCACTTGTCGTTCCGCCCCGGTGCATATTATCGAACCGGTCGTGGTACCGCGTTCAACCCGACCACCGGCTCGACCTATCTTCCCGGCCACGCGGTAATCAAACCGAGCGGCGTCTACAAACCAATCGGTGGCGGATACTACCGCAACCCGTTCAGCGGGAATGTGTACAACCCACGAACGGGTGCATACAAGCGGCCGTACTGAAATTGCAGTGGAGCCTTTGTCGCTGCTACGAGTTGCGATTTTACGAGAGGCTGATCGCAAGCGCGAAATCGATGCCGAAGGCATCACAGCAATTAGCCGGTGGTAATTTTGGCGTGCCCCACGCGAGTCAAGCGCCACCTCCGGAATTCGGCGGCAAAAAAACCAGCGCCCGCGATTTCGGCGGCATCGCCGCCTAAATCGCGGGC
>JBCCRW010000036.1:0-21491 GCA_039201055.1 Planctomycetota bacterium
ATCTGAGTCACCCGCGTCCATGCGATAGAGTCGAATCGATCCTTCCCTGTGGAGAATTCTAAACGACCCGACTCAATCCAGAACCGGGGGAATCCCAGGCTCAGTTGCTAGCAAAACCGTCTGCAAAACGGCACCGCACCCGATCCGGTGGATTCCCAAAAAACGCCTCGCTGCATTTGCCTCTTCCCAAAGACTGTAATGCTTCAGCGGATCTGAGACTTTCGGTAAGTTAGAATTGGCGGGCTCATCACCCCCTGGAGAGTTCGGATGAGTCAAGTGAAGAAACGGCGCAAGTGGTCGGCAGCGAAGAAGGTCGAGATTGTTTTTGCCGGGATGGAGGCGGGCGTAGAAATCTCGGAGTTGTGTCGGCGGGAAGGGATCAGTCCGACGCAGTACTACAGCTGGAAGAAGCAACTCCAAAGCAATGCCGAGGCTGCGTTCGGTGGTTCGGGAAAGAGGAAGAACGACGCTTCCCAGGTCGACCCTAAGGAGCAAGAGCTCAATCGGATGCGGGCGGTGATCGCCGAAATCACGGCCGAGAATCTCGAGCTAAAAAAAACGCTTTAGGTTTGGAAGACCATGCCAACTTGCCCGCGGAACTTCAGCAGCGAGTCGTTGCCGAGGTCGAACAAGCCAAACAGCGAAGTTCGATGACGGTGAACGATTCTCTGCGTCATCTCGGAGTTCCGCGGGCGAGTTTCTTTCGCTGGAAGAATAACGAGGCCTGGAAGCAGGAGCGACGCGAACCGCTAAAACCGGTCCAGGCCTTCGAGGCCCTTGATGAGGAGAAACAAGCCGTCGTGAAGTACGCCAAGAAACACCCTGAGATCCGGCATCGCGAGCTGTCTTGGCGGATGATCGACGAAGACGTCGCCTACCTCAGTGCAAGCACGGTTTACCGAATTTTGCTTGCTGAAGAGTTGATGAATCGCCACCGTGGCAGACGCAAGCGATACCGAGAGGAGATCGAGAAGGCATCGGCACCGGATGAGATTTGGGGGACCGACTTGGTGTACATCAAGGTCGGGGAAGTGCAGTACTACCTGGTGATCTTTTTGGACGAATACTCCCGTTACGTGGTGCACTGGGAGCTGCTTACGAACATGGAGGGTAAGACGATCAGCATCGAGGCCGAGCGTGCCCTAGAAACGCTAGGCAAGGATGCGGACGGGCAGCTAAAGAAGAAACCGATCATCCGCAGCGACAACGGTAGCGGTTACATTTCCGGCGATTTCGTCGGCTTGCTATCCCATCACGGCCTGACGCATCATCGGATCAGACCACACTGCCCCGAAGAGAACGGCACGACGGAGCGATTTAATCGGACGCTCCGCGAGGGGATCGAAGAACACGTGATCGAAAGCCGGCAAGATGCCCATTTGGTCGTTGGCAAGGTGATCGAACATTACAACAACGAGCGCTTGCACAGCTCGCTAGACTACCAAACACCATCGACCTGGTATCGCGGCAATCCGGAGCGTTTACGTCAGGAGCGTCGCACGAAGATGGCGATGGGTCGACATCGCCGCAAGCAAGTGAACCTTGGGATTCGTCAACCGACGTTCCCACAAATTTCCCCCGAGTCTGCCCTTTACAACTGACCGAAAAAGTCTCACTTCCCGCTGAAACAAATCACAGGTAGCAGTGGGTAACCATCTGGCGTTGTAGCTTGGGCGTTTGACGCAAGTGTCTCAGCGACAGTCGTCAATAGCCGTGCCATTACCGCACGCTGCGAGATCGACTCCAATTCGCCGAACCTCGAGAATAGGCCCTCGAGTGCAATTTTGGCTTCGGAATTTCCACGCAGGACAATACCAAAAAGGCGTTTGCGCTGGTCGGCACTCAGGTCGTTAAGGCGCGCGAACTGCGTTGTCGTAACGTGCTCTTCGATAAACCGTGACATCGCGGCCTGTCGTTTGCTGACGATCTGATCATGACGGTGAACGCTAGAATCTTGAGTCGGTTGCGAAACCATCAATCGCTCTGCCCTGCTTTCAAAGTACGTTGGACGTGACGTCATAATTGCTTTCGATGGCCCTTGAACCGCCAGGAGCAGCTGTTCGAGGTTCTCCCGCAATACACTTCTCGATAGCGATTGCGCCATTTCATCGAATGAGTCATACAGGAAAAGAATGCGACCCGAATTGACCAGGTACTTGAAAGCATCAAGATGAACTCCAGACAGGCCATAGCCGGAAAACGTTGCCAAGAAAAGGGTGTCTAAGTCAAACGCCTTCGTAAATTTTTGCAACGGGACAAAGAATGGAAGCATCGAATCTGAGGGAGACTCCTTAAATATGTCAAGCAGGCGATATAGAAGCCGACGTAGCATCCACGACTTACCAACACCGTAGTCACCAAGTACGGTCAACCAACGCTCATCCCGTTTCAACCATTCATCGAAAAACTGAAATGCTGGTAACTTGTCTTCCCGGTTGCCCTCAAAGTGCAAACGCGTCTGTTGGTACTCACCAAGGATTACTTCGCGGATAGGATCAGTCTCGACAGCTTTGATGTACTCATCAAAGTTGACAAGGCGCGCTTCGAGTTCTTGGAGCGTGTACGAATCAATATTATTTGATCGCGCATACCCTCGAGCCTGACTCGTGTAGGTTCGCAAAGCGACGTGCATTGGTACTGATGCAGTTCCCAGCTGATTCATTGCCGCACGCAGTTTTTCTGCGTCCTTCCGCATCTTCGGGACACCAACCCTCTTCTCTTCGGTGCACTCAATCAGAATTGTCTTTCGTACCAATCCATGGAGCTCTTCAGCCACTACATCAATCTCGGTATGGTTGATTACGACACTGGTCTCTACTTTGTGACCTGACAGTTCGAAGAGATGTTTCACTCTCTCAACTAATTCCGTCTTGTCCATTGCAGACTCTGGGTTTGAGCTCGTGGCGATTTCGAAAGCTGAACTGCGAGTGCGATGATTCTACCAAATTACGAGGCCTGGCACGCCGGTGGGCCTCTCAAAAGCCGCTTCCGTTCGATAGGGATTCCGGTCTTTTTCAGGAGTCGAGTGCGCGATTTTTTTTCTTGACGCACACTCAATATGATGATCACGATCGTGTTTTCGGTTAGCCTGAGGTGTGAGTCCGCACCACAGCAGCGTTGCCCTGAAAGACATGCATTGCAACTGCTCGAATGTCGGCAATGGTCTTCAAATGACCGGCCCTGTGAGTTCCTAAAGATGATGGACGCCCCACATCAGCAATCCCATCGCGACCACACGGAAGCGAACTGGTCCAGTGCGGAGCCCGCTAAGGTTGTATCGACCGACAGCTCGATGGTCCAGCGATTCGACGCATCGGCCAATCTGACCGACGCGTGGTCGCGTCGAATCGCTAGCCGTATTCCACGCCAGGGGCGTAGATTCAGCGACAATTAAAACTGCTGCTGGGCGGAAGATAGCGTTTCTTGCTCAAGACTTCGTCGACGGTGGTTAGCTCGGCGCGGTTGGTAACTGACTTGGCATTGCTGCGGCAGCTGCGATATTTAATTTCGACGATCACGTGGTGGCGGGTCAGACGGTTGCTCGTTGCAGCCGCGGTCGGCGGGTTGTTGTAGATTTGGCCCCATTTGCCTAAGACTAATTTGCTTGTCATAAATGCGCTGCCCCGCCCGTAGCGTTCCGCCAGCAGCGTGAAGAGAACCTCAATCCCCTCCCGGCTCTGTTGCGAGGAGGTCAGGTCGTCGACGTTCGCTGTTTGCTGAAGTCGCGTTGTCCATGGCCAGGAATCCGCCAAACGCGCGATGACGCTCGGCTGACTCGTTTCATCAGAACAAGTGATGCCGTTGGATTTCGATCCGACAGGACTCGCAAAATTTAAGCTCGATGGTTTCTTCAGTCGATTCGGATTGGTAGTTCTGATCGCCGTCCAAACGAAGCAATTCGATTTGTTGGGTCGAAGGATCGATGATGAGGTAAGTCTCGACGCCCTCTTCGGGATACAGTTGCCTCTTGAACTGCAGGTCGGGTCGGACGACCGTGTCCAGCCGCACGATCCAATCAAGTTCGACCAGGACCGTCGCGTCCCAGGAAACTGCTCGAATTGCATTGGAAATCTCATGCGCCAAGGAGACCAGAACGGCTTGGTGGCCACCGAAAGGACTCGGGCTGATTGCGACCGCGTGTCCGTCCCACAGCTCCCAGTCGCCCTCCCACCGCTGGTAGTCCTCGATGGTGTGTCGCGACCGCTCTTGTGCACTTGTCGGGTGCCGCGTGATCGGCCACACTGGCGGTGGACAGATGTTTCCGTGTGTTCCCCACTCGCCGCCATGCTCGCACGACTGAAGACCTTCACATTGCTGGGCATTGAAGCGATGGCCGTCGATGTCGAAGTCGATATCTCGCCCGCGGCGATGCCCAAAACGACCCTGGTCGGACTGCCCGACACCGCGGTCAAGGAATCCACTCACCGCGTCGAACGCGCCGTCGTCAATAGCGGTTTCGTGCGGCCGCAGGATCGCGTGGTGATCAATTTGGCTCCGGGTGATCTTCCCAAACAAGCCGCGTCGTTTGACCTGCCGGTCGCTCTGGGAGTGCTCGCCGGTAGCGGACAATTTCAAAGTGATCGCTTGGAGGATTACGCGATCGTGGGCGAATTGGCACTCGAGGGCATCACCCGCAACATTCGCGGTGTGTTGTCGATCGCCATCGAAGCGGCCAAACGCGATGATCTACGCGGCATCATCGTGCCGGCTCAAAACGCCCCCGAAGCGGCCGTGGTTGAAGGACTGGATGTGATTCCGGTGCAAAGCCTGGTTCAGGCCGTCGCATTCTTGTCCGGCGAATTGGATATTGACCCGCACCCAAGCCGTTTGGAAACGTTGTTTGAACAATACAGCATCTATGACGTCGACTTTGGCGACGTACGCGGCCAGGAAGCCGCCAAGCGAGCGATGGCGCTGGCGGCCGCCGGGATGCACAACTTGTTGATGGTCGGTCCACCCGGCAGTGGCAAGACGATGTTGGCCAAGCGGATGCCAACGGTGTTGCCGCAATTGTCGGCCAGCGAATCGATCGAAACGACTCGCATCTACAGCGCACTGGGACAACTGCCGCCCGGCCAACCGTTGCTGGCAAAACGCCCCTTCCGCAGCCCGCATCATACGATCAGCGATGCCGGTTTGGTGGGTGGCGGCAGTCCTCCATCACCCGGCGAAATCAGCAAAGCACACAACGGCATTTTATTCTTGGATGAACTGCCGGAATTCAATCGCAAGACCCTCGAGGTGATGCGGCAACCGCTCGAGGACGGCACGGTTACCATCAGTCGCGCCCTGCGATCGACGACCTTTCCCAGCGACTTTATGTTGATCGCGGCGGCCAATCCCTGCCCCTGCGGGTATCGCAGCGATCCGCGTCGCAGTTGTAATTGCACGCCGCCCCAGGTCGAAAAATACTTCGGCAAGATTTCCGGCCCGCTGCTGGACCGAGTCGACATCCAAATCGAGGTGCCGGCGGTTCCTTTTGAAGAGTTGTCGGCCAAATCATCCGGTGGTTCGCCGGGCACCGACAGCAAGGCCATGCGCGACATGGTCGTGCGGGCAAGGCAGGCACAACAGGCACGTTTTGAATCGGTGCCAAGTCGGACTCGGTACAACGCCCAAATGTCCAGCCGCGAAGTTCGGGAACACTGCGTATTGAACCGGAGCAGCCAGTCGATGCTCAAGAGCAGCGTCGAAGAGATGGGTTTATCGGCACGGGCACATGACAAGATTCTGCGTGTGGCAAGAACGATCGCCGATATCGACCACGCCGCAACGATCGAAGACATGCACTTGGCCGAGGCGATTGGGTATCGAAGCCTGGATCGGGATTTGTGGAGTTAGCGACAGATCCTTACCCTTTCGTGAATTTCCGCAGCATCCAATCGCCCAGCTTTGGCGATAAATTGCCCAGCACGATCAAGAAACGCAAGTATCGCGGCAGGATGATTTCGTAATCGCGGCGATCGATGATTCGCAGCACCGCCTTGGCGACGACGGCGGGGTCGAGGCCTTTGACACGCGTGCCGCCGCCGGGCGCGGCGGCGGATTCGGGAACGTCGTCACCCAGTCGATCTTGATAACGCATGCCCGCGTCGTCACGACGAATGGGGCCGGGATGCACCACGCCGACGTGCACGCCGCGGTCATGCCATTCCATCCGGAGTTGCTGGGTGAGCGCCGTCACGCCATGTTTGCCAATGTTGTAGCCGCCCAAAAATCGAGCACCGACCTTGCCCGCCAAGGAACCGATGTTGACGACAACCCCGCGCGATTGGGCCAGCGCTTCGGCTGCGGCTTGGCAACACCGCAGTGTGGTCAACACGTTGGCTTCAAAACTGTGTTGCAATTGATCCGGACACAGTTGCTGCAGTGTGCCACGATCCGATGCCCCGACGACGTTGACCAGAACGTCCAAGCCGTCCCAGGCATTCACGGCGGCTTGCACCGCGCGATCGGCATCACCGGCTTGGGCGACATCGGCGGCAAAGCACTGAACGTCCGTCGCGAATTCAGTTCGAATCCGATCGGCGGCTTCCGCTAGACGCTTCGTGTCGCGTCCGACAATCATCACACGCTCGCCCCGACCGGCCAGCACGCCGGCGATGACTTCGCCCAGTCCCGACGATCCGCCGACGACCAGGCAACGAAGTGCCGGGCGACGTCGGGACGGGGCAGGGGACATACGCGGAAAATCGGTTGGGGGTGGGAATCGACAACCTCGAACCCGACAAACCCTAGCCGATCCGCACGTGGCGGAAAACGTGGCCGAGCGTAGGCCGAAAACCGAGTCAAACAATAGAAGTCATCCGCAAAACTTGCTGGCGGTTACGTAAAATATCGTTCCCGCCTCTCGCTTCTCTCCCGCGTCCTCCCTCCGATCGCCGTGCTATCAACTGCCGCCTGGACCCCGCAGAATCCGATGCGTTCGCCTGTGATCATCGGGCTGGTTTGTATGCTTTGGGGCCAGCAATGGTGCGGCATTGAGCACGCCCAAGCCGGCGAGATTGACTTCAATCGCGACATTCGACCGATTTTGTCGCGAAACTGCATCGCCTGTCACGGTCCGGACGAGGAGGATCGTCAGGCCGGTTTGCGACTGGACACCTTTGAGGGTGCCACCGAGGACTTTGGCGATTATGCCGCGCTGGCGCCGGGCGATCCCGATGCCAGCGAAATGATCGTTCGCATCACGTCGGATGATCCCGACCTGCAAATGCCGCCGCCCGAGCACGCCGATCCGTTGCCGGCGGAGGATCTGGCAATGCTTCGCAAGTGGATTCAGGAAGGTGGACAATACGCCAAGCATTGGTCGTTTGCACCGATTCGGAATCCGCCCATACCAAAATTAACCGGCAAGGCTTCCGTCGATCGGGTCTTGGACCCCATTGATGCCTTTGTCTTGCGTCGCGCCCGCCAAGCTGGGTTGTCGCCCAATCCGACGGCCGATCCGTGGCGCTTGGCTCGGCGGGTCTGTTTGGATTTGACCGGATTGCCGCCCGGCGGACACGATCAAGTTGTCCGCGATGCGATCCAGCGATATCTCGATCAACCCAATCAAGCCACGCTGGGCAACATGGCGGATCGTCTGATGGAATCGACGGCCTACGCGGAGCACTGGGCGGCGATGTGGTTGGACATCGCCCGCTATGCCGATACCGTCGGTTACGCCGGAGATGAGAAGCGGAACATTTGGCCGTGGCGGGACTGGTTGATTCAATCGCTCGGCCAGCACAAATCGTATCGCGAACTGGCGATCGAAATGATCGCCGGCGATCTGCTGCCCGCGGCCACGTTGGATCAAAAATTGGCCACGGCCTTCCATCGCAACACCTTGTCCAACAACGAGGGTGGCACCAACGACGAAGAATTTCGCACGATCGCGGTCAAGGATCGACTCAGCACGACGATGAACACCTGGATGGGTCTGACCGTCCGTTGTGCCGAATGCCATTCGCACAAGTACGACCCGATCAGCCACAACGAGTATTACCAGCTGCTGGACTATTTCAATCAAAGCGCCGACGCCGACCGCCGCGACGAAAGCCCCAAGCTTGCGATTCCTATTCCGCCCGACGCCAAAACGCTGGCGGATCTGGACCGACAAATCGTCTTGCTAGAGAAACAAATCGGCGAGTTGGAAAAGCAGGCCGCGGGTCAACAAGACCCATCCAAGGGCGCTGAAGACAAGAGCGCTGAACGCAAGGGCGTTGAAAAGAAATCGAAAACGTTGAAGAAAAAACTCGAGCAACTTCGCAAGCGACGCGATCGATCGATTCAAGTTCCCGTGATGCGTGAATTGCCAAAGGACAAACGCCGCGAAACGTTTGTGATGTTGCGGGGCAGCTTTTTGAGCCCGGGCGAAAAAGTGGACGCGGCGTTGCCGATGGCGTTTCAGTGGGACGGTGCCGAGTACCGAAAGGATCGGCTTGGCCTGACGCAATGGATGTTTGATCCTCGCAACCCGTTGACCGCGCGGGTCGCCGTGAACCGATATTGGGCCCGGATGATGGGCATGGGGTTGGTTGAGACCGAAGAGGATTTTGGCACCCAGGGGACCCCGCCGTCGCACCCGGATTTATTGGACCATCTGGCCCACGAGTTCATCGCGACCGATTGGAATGTCGAAGCGTTGCTCAAGCGAATTGTGCTGTCGTCGACGTACCAACAATCGCCCAAGGCGACGCCGCGGTCGTATGCCGCCGATCCACGCAACCGATTCCTCTCGCGTGGTCCACGCGTTCGTTTGTCCGCCGAAGTCGTCCGCGACCAGGCCCTGGCCGTTTCCGGCTTGCTGTCACGCAAGATGTACGGCCCGCCGGTGTATCCGCCCAGTCCCATCAAACGCATCGTCAACGCGTTTACCGGCGGCATGACCTGGGTCGAAAGTCAGGGCGAGGATCGGTATCGCCGCGCGATTTACACCTACATGAAACGCAGTTCGCTGCATCCGCTCTTTGGCACGTTTGATATGGCGGGCCGCGACGTTTGCAATTTGCGTCGCTTGCGAACGAACACTCCGCTGCAATCCTTCATGACGCTCAACGACATCACGTTCATCGAAGCGGCCCGGGCGTTGGCCGATCGAATGCTTGAAGCGGCAGACGAAGAAACGATGGCCGCAAGCGGGGAATCCTCAGCCGCAAGCGGGGAAATCACCGCCGCACAGGACGAAATCGCGATCCGCGCCGGGTTACAACGGGCGCTGTTTGTGGCGCCGCAATCCGAGCTGGTCGATGCACTAGAGAAGTTGCTCGCGGAGACCGAGGCGGCCTATCGGAAAGATCCACAGGCCGCGGCCGAGATTCTGGGATTAAACCAGCCGGAGGACGCCGCGAATCAAAATGACCTTTTCAAACGCGCCGCGTTGACCGTCGTATCCAACGTGATTTTGAATCTTGATCCTTTCCTGAACAACTGATTTGGCATGAGTCTGCAGCAAGAACTTCGCATCGCAAATGCGCGGCTGAGCACGCGGCGGCATTTCCTGCACCGCGGTTCGATGTCTTTGGCGGCCGCCGCAATCGGTGGCGGAATGGTGGGTGGCGGATTGTTCGGCGGCCAATCCGCCTCCGGTTCAAGCGGTCGTTCGGATGCCAAGCCCAAGCCCGTTCGAAGTGTGATTTATTTGCACATGGCCGGGTCGCCGCCGCAGCATGAGTTGTTTGACAACAAGCCGCAGTTGACCAAGCATCATTTGCAGCCGTGCCCGGAAGCCATGATCGAGGGCAAGACCTTTGCGTTCATTAAAGGTCGCCCGAAGTTATTGGGGCCGGCGTTCCCGTTCGAACGCTACGGCGAATGCGGGATGGAATTGGCCGACCAGATTCCCCACATCGGTGCTCATGCCGACGATTTGTGCCTGATTCGTTCGATGCACACGGACCAATTCAATCACGCGCCGGCGCAGTTGTTGCTGCACACCGGGTCGGCCCAATTCGGCGGCGCGGCGATGGGAGCGTGGGCGACGTATGGATTGGGCAGCGAGAACGACGACCTGCCATCGTTTATGGTGATGGTGTCGGGCGGAAAGATCCCATCGGCGGGGAAAAGTCTGTGGGGCAGCGGTTTTCTGCCCAGTGTTCACCAGGGAGTGCAATGCCGCGGCGAGGGCGAGCCGATTTTGTACGTGAACAATCCCGCCGGCATCAGCCGCGACATTCGCCGCCGCAGCTTGGATGTCTTGAACGAAATCAATCGCCGCGAATTTGATTTGTTCCAAGATCCCGAAACGCTGACGCGGATCGAGCAATATGAACTCGCGTTTCGGATGCAGACGTCGGTGCCCGAAGTGATGGACATATCGCGGGAATCCCAGCGGTCGCTTGATCAATACGGCGCCGAACCCGGCAAAGCGTCGTTTGCAAACAATTGCTTGCTAGCACGGCGTTTGGTCGAACAGGGAGTGCGATTTGTGCAATTGTTCGATTGGGGATGGGACATTCATGGCACCGCACCTCACGACGATATCGCGACTCAGCTTGTCAAAAAGTGTCAGGATTGTGATCGTCCGATTGGCGCGTTGTTGACCGACTTGAAGCAGCGCGGCTTGCTGGAGGAGACCTTGGTGATTTTTGGCGGCGAGTTTGGACGCACGCCGATGGTCGAAGCCCGCAACGGCACGCTGAAGTATCTCGGCCGCGATCATCATCCCGATTGTTTCAGTCTTTGGGTTGCCGGTGGGCCCTTCAAACGGGGCCACGTTCACGGCAGCACCGACGAACTGGGATACACGGTTACCGAGGACGGCGTTGACGTTCGTGATTTCCAAGCAACGGTGCTGACGGCATTGGGTTTAGACCCCTATCATCTTTCCTTTCCCAGCCAGGGTTTGGACGCCCGGCTGATCGGGCCATCAGATTCGCCGCGCGTGGTCGACGAATTGTTCGTTTAGTGCTTTTTCCGAATTCGTTTTAGGGTGCATTACTATCGCTGGACTTCACCAGAAGCCGGGGATCACTCAGGTAGCTGGTCTTCGCAAGAAGCCGGAAATATCGCGAGGTTCCGTGTTCTGGCGAACAGCGGCTACTCCAGCGCGAGGTTCCGTGTTCTGGCGAACAACGGCTACACCGGCGTTTGATTGGAAAAAATGACGCGTGCCTATCTGGAGAGCGCTACGAACTCGGCGACTCGATTGCCGCGATTTGGATCGAATGGTAGGTCGCTTTCGTTTCCGAATCGTGGGCCTGGATGATCACCGTGCCGGCTTTGGTGCGGCTGCCGCGGCGCGGGTTTTCATTGGGCTGGCGGTCGTCATACCAATCGCTGACCTGGATCCCGTTGACCCAGGCGGCCATGTGCAAACCGTCGGCCACCAGCAGCACCGCGTTGGGCTGACCATGGTCGCCGGCAACCACGCGTGCCTGCTGCCGTCGAAAAATGCCGCCCGTTCCCGTGTCGGCCGGCGCTAACGGGTTGTCGTCGATCCTGGCGTCGTTGACTTGGCACTCGTAGCCCATCATTTCGTCGCCGGGGATACAGCGGAAAAAGATCCCCGTATTCGTCTCGGGGGCGTCCAATTCGTAATGGGCCAGCAGCACGAAATCCGCGTAGGAATCTCGCGTCTCCAATTGATTTTTGCCGCCTTCGATTCGCAAGCTGCCGTCCTGATAACGAAATTCACCGGGCATGTCCGGGTAGGACTTCCACTGAGTCAATTTTTCGTCAATCAGTTCTTTCATGCCGAGCGGTCGGACCCGAACGTCGCGAAACTCGACTCGCCCCTGATTGTGTTGCAGACCAATCCGGCCGCGGGTCAGCGGGTTGGGATCCGACCACTGGTTGACCGCTTCGCCATCGATCGAGACCTCGATTTTGTCGCCGTTGGCATTGATGTTTAGGGTTTGCCAATCGCCGCTGGTGGGCGTCGTTCGTTGCTGGTCCGCGGGGGCTCGTTTGACCAACATGCCGGTGGGAAACGCGTTGCTTGGCGGGGCGATGTTGACTTCGTAACACTCGGTTCCGGGATCGGTGGGTTGCAACGGGGTTCGCAAAAAGATGCCACTGTTTGTTTCGGGGTCGGCACGAAACTGCAATTCCAATTCATAGTCGCTCCAGGGCATCGACGTGCACAACAGGGATCGGTCGCCACCGTCGACAACGATCGCATTGTTTTCGATTCGCCAATTTGCCTTCCCGGCGATTTCCCAGCCAAACAAGGTATGGCCGTCAAACAATCGCACCCAGCCTTGGCGGCTTTCTTGGATCGGCAAACGCATGCTTAGCAGGTCATCGGCAGCGGCTTCGTAAGTCTGCGGAATGGATGGCGCGACGGGTTTTGCGGCAGCGGATGAATTTGCTTCTTCGGCGTCGGCGGTCGCGCCCGTGGAACCGGGGGCAGGGGAGGGCGGTGCGGCATTTTTCTTCGCCGAATCACCACAGCCGGCCACAACGCAAACCATGGCGACGCAAACCATCGCCGGCAGGACTATTCCCGTGACGAATCGATGGGGTGAGCGATCGAACATCGGGTTTTGCTGCCAATCAAGTCGTTGCGACGCGAGCCGGTTGGGGTGACGCATATCCATACCTTTCAAAGTAACTCGACCACTCGGCCCGCAATTTTTTGCTGAGCTCGGGATCGATTTCGTGACGGTTGACTTGGTATTGGCCGTGCTCACGTTCAACCCACTCGCGCAGCGGTGCCTCGAGTGGATCAAAGTCGGCCAATTGCAAGTCGTGATAGATCTTGGCAACGGTGGCCAGCGGGTCGGCCACTAAATCTTCGTAGCGAACGTCGATCAACCGGTGCTTGCCGATGTCTTGTCGTTCGCGTTCAAAGGCCGCGTACATTCTTCGCAGGCAGGTGATGACGTATTCATCCAAATCCCCTTGTTCGGATTTTTGCAGCGATTGTCCCTCGCCGAGGCTTTTCCACAAACGTACCGTCGACGGAAACAGCGACAAAGGGTCGCGGGTCAGATGGATAAATTTTGCGTCGGGAAATGCCTTGGCCAGCAGCCCGATGCGGCCAGTGTGGGTGGGGCTTTTGACGACCAAACGCCGGCCGCTGGCGTACGATACGCCCCTGAGGAATTCCGAAAGCATCGTCAACCAGGCTTGTTGATCGGCCTGGTCGACGCCTTCAAAATCCAGGTACTCCAAATCGCCAAAGCCATTTTCGGGAAAGGCGATGCGGCGGTACGGCGAACGGGCACCCATGTTCATCAGGGCGAATTCGTCCTCCTGCGGCCGATCCCAACCCGTCGCCATGTTGTCCATCGGACGGCGGCCGGGCAGCAGCCAGGCGGCGAAACGATGAAAGAACCACTCGCTGACCAGGAAATGGTGCGGCGCAAAGCTTTGGAAGGTGGATGGACTGCCAAATCGTTCGTCCAAAACCAGCAATTCGTGAAGCAAGGTGGTGCCGCTTCGCCAGTGTCCGACGATGAACACCGGCGGCCCGTGCAGTTCCGCGTCGCGTAATCGCCGGCCGAAAAGGATGCGTTGAACCAGTCCCAACGCGGCGTTGACGGGTGTGGCCAGCGAAATCGCCAGCATCATCGGCCAGCGGGACGGGTGCACCCGAAAACCGCCCTCGCGCAGCAAGCCCCACCACACGCGTGGCGGCATTCCGTGCCAAAAACGCGGGGTATAAAACGGGTAGCGATGCGATGAAGAGGACGCGTTGGACAAGGTGTTCCGAGCGAAACGCAAAAACCGAGGCGCGAACCGGAGGGCCTCCGGAACTGTACTGCAAGTCGACCGACTACTGTAATAGACGCCCGCTTACCCATGCTGGAACGGTCGACGTATTCTGTCACCCTCCGAGCGATTGGGTCCGCACCCCGATGGACCGTTTTCGGCTCTTCCACATCGTTCCAGTCCCCACCAGATGTCCATGGCGGATGAACCTTCCATGGCGGATGAACCCCGCCTCGAATTGTCCTTTGCCGATCTGCAACGACACATTCACCAGATGTATTACGAGAAAGACGCCGCCCGCGGCGTCGAAGGCACGTTCATGTGGCTGATGGAAGAGGTCGGGGAATTGTCCAGCGCGCTGCGGGGCAACGATCGGGAAAATTTGGCCGAGGAATTTGCCGACGTCATCGCGTGGTTGACGACGATTGCCAATGTTGCCGAAATCGACTTAAACGCCGCCCTGCAAAACAAATATGGCCAAGGTTGTCCCGGATGTTCTCGGCTGGTTTGCGATTGCCCGGATTCCGAAAAGCCATGATGCATGTTGCCCGCCTGATGAATGCCGCCCACAGGATGAATGCCGCTAACAGGATGGATGCCGCCAACAAGATGAATGCTTCCCACAGGATGAACGCTTCCTACGGGATGAAGCGATCGCTTTGCAATGTCCTTACGCCGGCGATACCGATTCGGTCGTGGATCCGGGTGACCGTCTGGATCTTGGCGACCCTCGTGCTGCTGCAAGCATCCGCGGACGCTCAAAACCGCATCAGCCCGCGCAAACGCGATGCGGCCGAGACCCTTCGCGAGGAAGTCACCTCGATCGGCATCGACGGGATCTGTCGCATCGGTCGAATGACACGCGTCGAACTTCCAGACGCACCGGAGACACCCAATGGGCCCGGCGACGGCGCGTGGAGGATTGAAACACGCGATGGTGATGGGGTTCGCGTTCGCTACCAACGTTCGTTAACGACCCATGCCGCTTCATCCGGCGCGAGCGACACGGTATCCGGCAAGCCGATGGGTTACGCGCGGCCGGGTGCCCAGGCCGCGCCGCTGAACGTCTACTTCGGTGACCAACAGATCCGCCAGGGTCGCTTTCCAGTTTTCGGCAGCGTGGCTGAGCGACCGGTGATGATTAACGAGGTGATGCCCTGGGTCGTCGCGTTTGGCGATCCGCTGGGATTGGATCAGATTGGCGTGGACCTGCGGGGCGGCGGACCCAAGGTCGCCGTTTCTCGGGTGCAATCGGCCGCCTCGCTTCCCGACGACGCCTTGGGTTGGGAGGGCGTTGATTTGGTGACGGTCAATGCCGTCGGGGTGGAAGGTTGGGGGCGGCTCAGCGACGCTCAGTCCGGCGCTTTGGTCGATTGGGTCCGCGGTGGTGGTTACATGCTGTTGCATCTGGGCGAATCCACGCCGACGCTGCTTGCCGGAGCGCCGTGGCTGCGCGATCTGCTGCCGCTGGACGATTTCAAGACCGTTGATTTGCGGCCGGATGCGTTGGAAACGGCGACGGTTTCGCAAAACCAGCTGCCGAATTTTCGCGGGGTCAAATTGGACGCCAAGAATGGGACGGTGTTGATTTATGGTCAAACAAACCGACGCGAAAATGTCCCCCTGGCGGTCCGATATCCCGCCGGCTTGGGCCACGTCGCGGTCGTTGCGGCCGACCTGGAAAGTCCAATTTTTGCGAATTGGCCCGAACGAAAAGAATTGGTCCACCAACTGACCGACAACATCGCGATCCCCGAAGGTTCGCGAGACGCGGTTCGTGTCGGCACGGCTTACCAGGACCTGGGCGGGCAAATGCGGATCGCCCTGGACCAACCGCGACGGCGTGGTCAAAGCTTCGCCTTCATTGCCCTGGCCATGCTGGGATTGCTCGCGCTGATCGGCCCGCTTGATTATTGGTTGCTGAATCGAGTGTTGGGGCGGCCGCTACTGGGTTGGCTAAGTTTCCCTTTGATGGTCGCGGGACTCGGCGGGCTGGTTTATTGGCAATACCGGGGCGATGGGTCCGCCGATCCGTTCTACTCGCGTCGCGTCGAAGTCGTCGACCTGGATTTGATCAACCATCGCGGCCGCGTCCGCTCTTTGGAAGTCATCGCGTCCACCGCTGCAATCTTGGTCGACACCCGCACGACCGCCGGCGATGCCGTCCAAGGTTTGGGCTTAACGGGGCGAGACGCGCACGGGCCCCGAGTCCTTCCCATCGGGCATCCGGGCGAAGCGTTTGGCGGGCTGCGGTTATTGATCGAGGACGAACGATTGCCGAGTTACCGCGTTGAATTGGGACCGGCCGCAATTCCGACCGCTTCAACGGGTTCCAACGCCCAAGTGGATGCGGGCTCGAGCGATGTTTCCATTGTTCAATTGCCGCTGGCTCCGCGAAGCAGCAAGTTTCTGGAAACGCGTTGGGACTTCCACACTCCCGAATCCACCGGTGGCAGCTTGCAGCGTCGTTCGGGCAGCAAGTTTCTTTCGGGTGGATTGGTCAATCCGGTCAACGTGGATCTGCTCGAGGGCCGGCTGATCTATCAGGGTTGGATGTACCATTTGCCAACGCGATTGCCGGTCGGGGGGCGAATCAACGAAGTCAAATCATTGCGGCAAGAAGAACATCGGTGGTTGCTGACCCGCCGCGAACCCATCGAAGGGTCTTCGCGGGGCGAGGCGTGGAAACCCGGCGATGTCGATGACACGCGTCGCATTTTGGAGGTGATGCTGTTTCATAAAGCGGCTGGCGGAACCGATTACACACGGCTGCGGAGTCGAGTTCTGGACTCCTTGGATTTTTCGGATCTCAGCGACCCGAAACGCTGCATCCTGATGGGGCGTTTGGAACAACCACTGCTCGATCGACACTATGTCAGTGATGGCGATGAAATGGCCGTCGCTGGAGAAACCGAATCCGTCCTGCGGATGGTCATGCCGGTCGAAACGATCGGCATCACGCAGGCTAGTCAACCTTAGCAATGGTCGGAAAAAAGGTGTCAGGTACCTTTTGCCGGGAACCGGCCCCCTGGGTGCTTCGCACAAAAGGTACCTGACACCTTTTTTCTGACAGATCCTTAAAGCCTTCACGCGCGAGCGACAGCATGATCAAAACCGTCGATCTGACGAAAAAGTATGGCGATGCCTTCGCCATCAAGGATATCGACTTGGAACTGGGCGCCGGCGATTTGTTTGGTTTCATCGGCCCCAATGGTGCCGGCAAGACCACGACGATGCGGATCATCGCGACGCTGCTTGAACCGACCAGCGGCGAGGCCTACGTGTGTGACCACAGCGTTCACACGGCCCCCAAAGAGATTCGCCGCTTGGTCGGATACATGCCCGACTTCTTTGGCGTCTACGACGACATGACCGTGGTCGAATACCTCGAATTCTTTGCCGCGTCGTATCGCATCAAGGGTCCCGATCGAGGCAAACGCGTGACCGAGATGTTGGACATCGTGGATCTGGAATTCAAACGCGATGCCTATGCCAACACGCTTTCGCGAGGCCAAACGCAGCGTTTGGGGTTGGCTCGGACCCTGCTGCATGATCCTCAGGTGCTTTTGTTGGACGAGCCGCTGTCGGGTTTGGACCCGCGGGCCCGCATCGAAATGCGAAACCTGCTTCGCCGCTTGGGCGAAATGGGAAAAACAGTCATTGTCAGCAGTCACATTTTGCCGGAACTGGCCGATGTGTGTAACAAGGTCGGTATCATTGATAAAGGCGAATTGAAGCAGAACGCGACCAAGGATGAAATCATTCGTATGGTTCGCAGTCATGCGGTGTTGGTCGTCGAGCCTCAAAAACGCGAGGACTTGGAACGTGTCGCCGACGTGCTGCGGGAAAGCCCCAAGGTCAACGCCTGTGAAATGGGCGAGGGCGCGATCCGGGCGATTCTGGAACCCGAGGTGAATGATTTCAGTGACCTGCCACCCCTGTTGTGGGAAAAGGGAATCGCGATTCGTCGCTTCAATGAGGAAGAATTGGATTTGGAATCCGCGTTCATGGCGTTGACCAAGGGCACCAGTACCCGGATGTAAAACCAGCACTCGAATGGAATGCCAGTACCCGGATGCAATGCCATCGCCCGAATGCAATGCCATCGCCCGGGTGGAGAATTTGCTTCCGGATGGAATCACGGTGCTCGGCGACAACGGATCGGGTTGTGATTATCCTAGCGGGGTGATTGTCATGTCCGGATCCCTGATCCCTACCGCCCGTGCTTCGCCACCTGCCCACCCTCAAGCGCGCAACCGCACCCGATCCGATCTGGGAAGATCTGTTCGGCGATGTGGGAAAGTTCCGTTGGTCGGTCGTGGCGTTTTTGGCGCTGTGCTTGATGCTGGGCGGCGTCCTGCGGTTCGCGAATCTGGGCGGCGAAAGCATTTGGTACGACGAGGCGTGCAGCATGCGGATGGCGGCAGCACCGGCGGCGGGCATCCTCGCCGGCAGCCCCTTTGATCCTGGCAATCCACCCGGCTACTTCCTGCTGCTGCACGCGTGGTGCGACATCTTTGGGCACGACATTGTGAGCGCTCGAATGCTGTCGGCGTTTGCGGGAACGCTGCTGTGCATTCCCATTTGGTTGTTGTGCATGTCCGTGTCCTGGGACCGCCGGATCGCAACGATCGCGACGTCTCTGGCGGTGGTGAATCCCGCTTTGATCTTTCTATCACGCGAAGCCCGGACGTTTTCCATCTGCGCATTGTTGATCACCATCCTGGCCTACGTCGCCATTCGTCTGGTCCGGCGTGAACGCATCGTCGATTGGGTCGCGTTCATGTTGTGCGGCAACGCGCTGGTGTTTTGCCACTATTACAATTTGTTCTTGATGGTGATCGTGTCGCTTCCGGTGATCGTGGGCCGGCGGCGGCACCTTGCACAAACTCTGCCAGCACTCGGCGCCGTTGCCACGGCGATCCTGGTTCCCTTTGCACTTTGGCTGCCTGTCTTCGTGCGGCAACTGAGTGCATGGTCGGCACCGGATGTTCCGTGGTGGAAGCACGCGGTTTACTTCCCCGTCTACGTGGTTGGTGGTCGCACGTTTGTTTGGAAACAGGACGGGCTGCCGGCGATGGGCTTGGCTTGGGTCGCCGTGTGCACGCTGATTTTGGTTCCCGTGATTTGGGGACTCCGGCGTTCGCCCAAATCGATTGGCATTCCCCTGGCCATCGGCGTTGGCATGCCGGCCTTCGCGGTCATGATGTCGGTGCTCAAGGACCCGATGCTGAATTGTCGTTATCTCAGTCCCGTCATCCCTTGCTTGATTGTGGCGGCCACGATTTCAATCTGGTGGTTGTCGCGTACGACACGCTGGGTGGGCGTGATGGCGCTCGGCACATCGCTGCTGATTGCGGCCACATCGCTCCCTCGCATGTACGGGGAAACTCACAAAGACGATTGGCGTGGGGTCGCACAGTACGTTCAAGCGAATGGACGCGACCACGCGGTCGTCTTCAAATCGGACATTGGCGTGATTCCATTTCGATACTATTTGCCGGAACAAACCATGCTGGCGTTGAAGATGGATTTTGACCAGAGCCTGGACAACCCACGGATGCGTCAATACGAAGCCCAGATGCGTGCGATGGGCGATTTTTATGTCGCCCACTGGGTGGCGTTCCCCGAAGAGAACATCCCGCCGGTGCAGCGTTGGTTATCCCAACGTTTCGAGCGTGTCGAAGCCAAGCAGTTTCGCGGAATCCTGCTGGAACGCTATCGACCAGCGGATCTATAAAACGCCCTTGGTGCTGGCGACGCCGGAGCGGCGAGGATCTAATTCGACGGCCATCCGAATCGCTCGCGCGGTGGCCTTAAAAACCGCTTCGGCGATGTGGTGTGCGTTCCCACCGCGATGCATCAACACGTGAAAATTGCATTTGGCTTGGACCGCAAACGATTGCCAGAAATGCTCAATCAATTCGCTGTCAAACGTTCCCATCTTGGGCCGTGAAATGGCAGCGTCGTATTCAAACGCGTAACGACCGCCGAAATCAATCGCCATCGTGACCAAGCATTCGTCCATCGGCAATGTGAAGTGGCCGTAGCGACGAATGCCCGAGCGGGCTCCCAGGGCGTCGTCAAACGCCATGCCCAGTGTGATGCCAATGTCTTCGACGGTGTGATGATCATCGACATGGGTATCGCCTTTGGCGTCGACATCCAAATCAAACAACCCATGCACCGCGAACAGGTCCAACATATGATCCAAGAAACCGACGCCGCTGTTGCGGCTGCCCAAGCCGGTGCCATCCAAATTCAACGACAGTTGGACGTCGGTTTCGCCGGTTTGGCGATGTTGCTTGGATTGACGATTCACGACGTCACCTCGCATTGACGCACCAAACGCTGCAGCATCATCAAACAGGCGTCGATTTGGTCATCGGTGCCGACGCTGATGCGTAGGCCGTCGCCGAAACCGGGGTAATTCATGTAGCGGATCAGGATCTGGGATTGGGAAAGTTGTTCGTGCATCCAGGCGTGTCGGGCCGACGGATGCGTGCACCAAACAAAGTTTCCCTGCGACGGTAGCACATCAAAGCCCATTTCTTGTAAACGCGACCACATTCGCTCGCGAGTGGTGCGGATTTTCGCGACAACGTCGGACAACCAGTCCTGCGACAGCATCGCGGCGGTCGCGGCGGCGATCGCCAATGCGTCGCAATTGTAGCTATCCTTGATTTTGATCAATTGTTCGATCAGCGACGGTTGAGCGACCAGGTATCCCATGCGAACGCCGGCCAAGGCATACGATTTCGAGAAAGTTCGCGAGACCATGATGTGCTCGTTGCGGCGAACCAGGTCCAAGCAGTTGCTATCGGCGAAATCCGCGTACGCTTCGTCAACCAGCAACGGGCAATGGAGGTCTTGGGAGCGCTGCTCAATCTCCTCCGGTGCAACGACCGAACCTGACGGGCTATTAGGATTGGGAAGCATCACCAGACGGACATTCGGATCGGATTGCCAAAACGAATCCGGCAACGACCAATCCGGCTCAAATGGGACTTCGTCCCACTGGGCCGCCTGGATATCCGCCAGTGTGCGGTACAGGATGTAGCTGGGCGTGGGCAGACGCAGTTGTTGGTTTTCGCCGACCAGACCCCGCACCAGCAAGGTCAGGATTTCGTCGCTGCCGTTTCCGGCCAGCACCCATTCGGGTCCGGGCAGATCCAATGTCTTTGCGATGGCCATCCGCAATCCGCTGGCCAGCGGATCCGGGTAGCGGTTCAGCGACCCGCCGGCGGCTTGGCGAATCGCTTCGACCACCGCGGGTGGCGGCGGGTACGGATTTTCGTTGGTGTTCAGCTTGATGGTCTTGCCCGGCGCGGCTTGCCGTCCCGGCACGTAGGGCTGGAGGGCTTGGACGTTGGGGCGAAAGTATCGTTGAGCGTTCATGGGGCCCAGAATATCTCAAAGCCGCCTTCTGCGAAGGCCAATTGGGAGTGGACGATTTTATTTGTGGAATCGTTTGAGAGGCGGGAACCGTGATACTCGCCTCGGATCACGGCCGCCAAGACATCGTCTTCGGGCATCAGGTCAGTAAACCGCTCGGCCTTGACCTCGAGTTTGTCGCGATACTTTGCGAACGAGTAGCCGAAGAGCTGGGCTGCGAGAAAATGCACACGTTCCAGTCTGGGTTTGGCTTCGTCACGTGACTGAACAATCGGCCAAAGTCATGATCCATTCTTTCCCGTCCTTGGAATACAGACCGCAGGATCGGCGCGCAGGCAAGCCGTTTCAGATGCAAGAAGTTGGGTGCGGTTAGGGGACATTTCTTGTCACCGACCCCACTCAGTCAAACGGTGATGTCTTGGGCGTTCGAGGTTCGGCAGAAAGATGTAGGGCAG
>JBCCRW010000037.1:0-21080 GCA_039201055.1 Planctomycetota bacterium
ATCGGTGGCTTGGACGATGTGCGGGCTATTCAAACTGCCGATGCCCCGCAGTTCTCGGCCGAAGCGATCCAGCCAATCGGGTCGCGAGATGCGATCGCGAGGTAGCAATTTGATGGCGCACTCGCGTTGCAAGCGTCGATGTTCGGCCAGGACGACTTGCCCCATCGCGCCCTGTCCCAGCAATCGGATCAGCCGATATTCGCCGAGTGTTTCGGGCACGCCAAAGTCCGACGCGGCGGAGCTTTTTCTCTCCGGTCCGGGTGCTTCGCTTTCGTCAGGCCGCGTTGTGGATGCATCATGCAGCGTGGCCGACACACTCACCATTTCCGAAATGGCCTGTTGGCACTCTTCCTCCTCGGTCCATTGATCTGAATCGGTCGTTGACAAACCTTCCAGCCACGAAGGATTCGACAGGCGATGACCCTGGACTGTTTCACGGCATCGTGAGCATTGGTCAAAGTGTTCAAGCAACGATTCGTTCTGGCCGATCGTCAGCCGATGCTGCAGCCACAGGTCGATTTGATCTTTTGGTGGACAAGCCGCCAACGATGTCTTGGCTGCTGAATTCCGGGTCATGGTCTGCATAAAGGTTGCCTTAAAGGAGTGTTGCGGGCAGATGCGATTCATCCAACAGCAACAACGCAGGCCTTGGACACTCGGCCATGGTCACCAAAATGACCGGCTTATTCGGGCACCAACATGACCGGCTATTCGTCCAACCCGTCGAGCCTGCATCGCAATTTGGCCAGCACTCGCGAACGTGCCTTGTAGACCGTCCACTTGGTGACCCCGAAATCGGCTGCCACATCCATCGGGTCTCTTTGATCAATCACGCATTGAGCGAACATTTTCCAGGTTTTTGGATCGATTTCTTGCTTCAAAATCGCGATCATTTTCAATTGAATGAAACGGCGGTCGTGGCCCGGCTCGCTGGGCGGATCATCGGATTGACTCCACCGTGACAAGCCGGATGGTGTATCCGAACCCTCGGATGGGTCCTGGTTGTTTTGATCATCGTGCGATTCGATCAGCCCCAATCCGGTGCTACCGCCGATGGCACCGGCATCGTGGCGACGCGACGAGCGGCGATAAAAGTCGATGTACTTGCTGCGTGCGATCGTCCACAACCAACCACGAAAGCCGACGCCAGATCGCTTTCTCCAGGACGCCAGACGCCTCGAAACCGCCATCAAAGTCTCTTGCATCGTGTCCGCCGCGTCGGCCGACTGCATTCCCGCCCTCCGAAGCCACCGATAAATAATCGGACCATAAAGCTGCACGAATTGTCGCCACGACTCTGCGTCGCCGATGATCGCTTTCTTTAGTAGCGAGGCGTCGGTGGAAGGCTCGTCAAGCTGGTAAGAATCAGTCATCGATGAGGAGGCGCTGGAACGCAACCATTTCAAGGGTCGTGTTCAAGTTTGAATTTTGTGGCTGGCTTTGCCGCATCGTCGATCTTACCGCATTTGTTGCGGACGAAAACGTCGCCGGTTCCAAAGCTCCGCCTTGGGGGCCCGATGCGCTGCGGACTCCAGCCTGTTGATGTAGCGGTGGTGCGGATCGTCTAGCCGCTCGCGGCCAAGCTCATCCCGACGGTGGAGGGATCCTCGAGCCCGACGTCGTGGCAGTGAGGATCGATGCCGACACCACGACGAATTCGTTGGTGGCAGATCGCGCGGTAGTCCCGCAAAAGCGTCCGCAGTTCACGCTGGGACAAAGAACGCAAGTAACCACAATGGCCGATTTGGTCCATTGGAAGTGGAGCGGCCAAATGACCACCACGCTTTTCAACCATCTTGACTTGTGCAGCCCATAAAAGTTCTTCGTCCGTTAGAGCGTCGTGGTACAGGCTCAAGCCAAAACTTTCGATCAGCCGAAAAATGCGATCCCGGTCGGTTTGGGGAATCCAGCCTTGTTTGTGACTAACAAAGGCTCCCCAACCCATTCCAATCGCGACCGCATGTCCGTGTAGCAGACCCGCCGGAATCTCAAATCCCGGTGACCATGTATGACCGAACGCATGTGGTCGGCATTGGTGGGTCTCATATAAGTTTCCGTACTCGGCTTCGACGTAACTTTTGATGGCCCGGCCAAGAATCCCGGTGGAGAGTTCATTCATGCGATCGGAGCAGCCCCGCCGGGTTCCGAATCGGGTAGCAATTAAATCCTGCCCCGCCTCTTCCAGCGATTCAAACAGCTTGGCGTCCTTCACCACCGCCATTTTAATGATTTCCGCGATGCCATGCCGTACCCAACCCAGGTGCAGTGTCTTGAAAAACGTTCGATCGGTGATCGACAACACCGGCGGGTGATAGGCACCAAAAAGGTTCTTGTAGCCAAACCCATCACAACAGGTTCGCGGGGATGGCCCCGCATCAATGCCCGCGACGACCGACGTGGACAACATGATGTACGGCGTGCCGCGGTGGTACAGCGAACAAGCCAGGCCGGCGGTATCGGTCAAAACGCCGCCGCCGACAACCAGAACCGGTTCGTTTCGCGAAACACCCAATTGCTTGAATTCACCCAACATCTTCTCCACGGTCGGGATGCCCTTGTCCGCTTCCATCGCGCGGTGGACGATTTTTTCAAATTCAATGCCGTGTTCGGCAAAGTAGTGTTCGAGCGACCAACCAAAATGGCGATCGACCTTGTCATCGACGACGCAGATGCATCTTCCCAGCGGTCGGTATTGGTCGGCGAGAAGTGAATTTTTCGGATCCAGTGTGCCTTCGGAGACCCGAATCGAGGTGTGGATCGACGACGTCATCGTGGCTTCCACAGTGGTGAAATCGTCGCTGCTGATGGTGTGTCCGCTGGATCGTCGATACGGGCTGGTGGGATAGACCGCATGAGGTTCGTCACGAAGGCTTTGCCGCTCGAGGTCATCGTATTGTCCGACCAGTGCACCGGAGCGAAGGACGTCGCCGGTCTTAATCGCCGCAATGGGTGATTGTTGTGCCCATTGGGCATAATGACCCCAAGTCGCCGCGTCCTTGTGTTGATCCAATTCGGCAAGTGCCGCGACATGGCCAACAAACTGGCCCCAGCGGAGCCCGAGCGATGACGCCAGGACACGAATGTGTGGGAGAAGCTGAGGACGATGCCGAGCCTGTCGCATCCAACACGGATCATGAGGATCGATCCGAATCACGGTCCCGACGAATTTCAGCAAACAGACATCGTCGATCAGCACTTTGTGAAAGTGTGTCTTGTCATCGATTTCGTCCCAGGAGCTTTGCGGTAGGGCTGGCAGGCACGACAGAACGATCGAAAGGTCGGTGGTCAGGGCAGTCATCGAAGTTGTCCGGTCGGCATAATTCGGGCTGGGGAAAAAGCTATACGGCTACAACGGATGGGAACAAAGCGCGCCGAACCGACGTGTGCAGATCATGGGAGACTTCATCGGCTTGCGAGTAGTCGTGATCGATGGTGTTCAATCCCGGGGTGGCGATGCACAGGACTCCCGCGTTTTTCGCCGCGGTGACGCCGTCGGCGTTGTCTTCGATCGCGACGCACTCGTCTTCGGAAACCCCCAAGCGATCCATTGCGACACGGTAGCAATCGGGGGCGGGCTTGGAATCCTTACAATCATCGATGTCGACGATCACGTCGAACTGGTCGCGCTTCAGCCGACCATGCATTGCCGCAAAGATGGAATTCACATTTTCCGAACTGGTGGATGTGACAACCCCAACAAACAGGCCGTGTTGCTTCGCAAACGCGATGCTTTCAACCACGCCGGGCCGCGGCTCCGCGGTCCCTTCTCGCATCATGCTTTGGAAGATCCGCGTTTTGCACTGGTGAAGCTGTTCGGCATCAACGATTTGTTCTCGGCGCTTTGCCTCTTCGGAAATGCGACGACGGCCTCCACTGACGACCAGCATTTGTTGGTACTCGGCGCGTGACCATCGCCAATCCAACCCGTTTTCAGCAAAGGCACGGTTAAAGGCTTCCCGCTGAACCTCGGAGGATTCGATGATGGAACCGATCGAACCAAAAAACAGCGCTCTCATATTTTTTCTCACAAAAAAGTGTTTGGGCAAATACGGGGTGTCAAGTCGAAACGGCAACGCCCGGTGTTTCGCCGGTGACGCTATGGGGGCCCTCGAATCGATTCGTGTTTGGCAATGCCGGGGACCTTCTTTGAATTGCCATATCGATGCAGTGATCAAAGAGTTCAGGTAATGAAATGCCGGCCGCTTCGGCAACCGCGACAACGATGCTTTTGGGTGCAAATGAGCAATAGAGGCCCGCCTCGAGGAAATACGGCTGACCCTCGGGATCGATACGAAAATCGAAAAGTCCATAATCACGGCACCCGAATGCCTGATGGCACTGCCGTGCAACGGTCCACACTGCCTTTGTGACGGGATCGTCGACATCCACAATCGAGCTGGTCGGATGGTGTTTGCTTGTCAGGTCGATCGATCCATCGGGGGTTCGCAATAACTTGCTGGCCTCGTCACGAATCGGTACTGCGGAGGCGTCCAGGCAATATTCTTGCAGTGGCAAGCATTCTATTTTGCCGCCTCGGTACAGCGTCGCGCATCGGACCTCGCGGCCCAGCGGGATAAACTGTTCAACGATGACCTTATCATCATACTGCTTGGCGATTTCAAAGGCCTTGCAAAGTTCGTCGGCTCGCCGAACCAGCGAAACGCCCTGTGAGTTATCGGCACGAGCCGGTTTGATCACGACCGGCAATTCGTGATCGCCGGGATCGAGTTGTTCAACGGCTTTGCCGCGCGGCATGGGGATGCCGGCCGCGGTGGCGATCGCCCGTGCGGTCGCCTTGTCCATCGTGTTCGCCATGGTGACGGCGGTGTTGCCGACGACAGGGACACCCAATGTTTCCAACAACGACCGGTAGTCGGTCATTCCGGCGGGGCAAAACATTTGGGGCACCGCAACATCGAATTTTGACGCGACGATGTGTTGGCACGCCTGGACCAGCGAATACCGACGGGCACGGGAAATCTCAGAGGGTTGCAGTCGCGATGGAAAGCAGACGGTCCGGTCAGGTGAAAACCATGCAACGGTCCAATCGTCGCCAGCTACGCCGGCCAAGGCCTCCAAACAATCGGTCGCATAAACTCTGGACAGTTCCGCGTGAAATGCATCGCTTGGCGACCCTGCCAGAAACAGAATCTTTCGGCTCATTGATCAATCTCCGCCCGGTTGAACCAACTTGCCGATATTGAAATCGACACGAATCCAACCTCGGTTTTGCCAGACGTCTCGCAGAAGCAGCATCGGTATATGGAAGTGATGCAGCATAAAAAACGGTGCGGGATCATTCCAATCAAAGACCGCGTCTTTCCCTTGCCGAATGACGGCGAGTCGTTTCGAGACGATCCCCGGCCGATGCAAGTTCGACACAATTCGCCATAATTCATGAACCATCCAAAAGGTTGGCTTGGCGCTTGCCAGTGGACGCTGTGTCACCGTGACCGGCAAGGAATCGGATTCTCGCTCGCCACCCAGATAAGCTTCGGCGACATGCGGATGATCGTGAAAGGCAGTGATGGCCGAATGCGTTCGCGGATTGCATTCGATCACATAAAGCTTTTGATCATCGTCGGCACGAATGAAGTCGAACGAGATCTGGCCATCCAGGCAATAGTGGTCGATGAACTCTCGAACCCACGCTTCGACTTCCGGTTCATCGACGGGGTCGTAGTTGACTTGGAACGGGGAAGATTCGCAGCACACATGCAATCGCAACTGCCCACCCCTTGCGGTGCTGTGCGTGCAGAATTCAAGCCCCGGAATATACTCCTGCAGTACCCATGGCCGCTCGGGTGCAATGGGCAGTTCGCTAACAAATTCCTCCGTTTCGAGTTTCGTCGGTCTTGGTAGCGGCGTTAGGTCCAATCTTCGGACGCTGTCATACTTGATCGACTTGAGGATGAACGGCCGTGTTTTGTTTGCAAAGTCAAAATCGATGACCTGCTGGGCGTCGGTGATCAGGTGGCTCTCACAGGCACCGAGGCCGATCTTTTCCGCCGCTTTGGCCAGCCTGAACTTGTCATCGAGCATACCGATCAATTGGGGTGATGGATGAATCACCTCGCAATACGTGTCCAATTCTCTCCGAGCAAACGAGTCATGAAGGCTTGCCACGGGGCTGCAAACGGGGACATAGAAATCAATCGACTCCTGGCGAACGAGTTCGACAAGTCGGGTCGAATAGTCCGGGTCGTCCGGCGATGGGGTCGTGACAAACTTGTCGACGCATCGCGAGAATCGATGCGACGTGATGGCATACGGTGGCGTTTCGCAAAGAACGACCCTTAATCCAGCACGCTTGAAACTTCGAGCCAATTGCAATGCCTTGGTCATCTTTCCGCCGCTGATCAGCACGCTTTTCCCCGCAAACGGTTTACCGCTTTTGCCAGCAAACGACTTTGCGGAAACGTTGCGGTATGGGTCGGGACGCCGTAGGACAAAACGGCGAAACCAGGCGGCCGACCACGCAGCGAGGGTGATGGGGAGGAGCAACTGAAGAGCCAAAAGGGTGAGCAAGTTTTTCGCGGCATTGCGGACCCGAGAAGTGGTCTGCAAATTAGGTGCCTTGTCCTGTCCAACCGGTTTCGCCAGACGGGTTGACGTTCGCGGCCCGACGCTTTCGCCCGGCTGACTCTGAACCGCAATTGACATCAGCGAGCATCCGCTGGCGTATCGTGACGCCGAATCAACGTGACGCCATCTCGGATGGGAATGAGGACGTGGTGCAGATCCGGTCGCATGGAAACAAAATCGTTGAAGTCTGCGATTGCCATGCCACTCGCACTGGCCGCTTTCGTTTTGCAGTAGGGCTCACCCTGCAGCAATGTGTTGTCGACGCAGATGAGTGCATCATCCGTCAGTAGCTTGCTGGCCAGCAGGGTCTCGAGATAATCACGGTACCCCGACTTGTCCGCATCCAGAAAGACAAAATCAAACCGTTTGCCTTCCGCAATCAACGATTGCAATGATTCTGCCGCGGGCCCAACGCGAACGTCAATCTTTTCGGCGATGCCGCTTTGTTGGAATGACTCCATCGCGAAGTTTGCCACAAACGCATCGTATTCCAGGGCGATGATGCGGCCGTCTTCGGGCAACTGCTCGGCCATCGCCAACGTTCCGTAGCCGGTGAACATCCCAATTTCCAAAATGGATTGGGCCTTCGTGGCCGCAACAAGCATTTTTAGGAACTCGCCTTCGGCGTGGCCGGAAAGCATTTCCTGCTCGAGTTCGATCGACGTTTCACCAATGTGAAAGCTTTTCTGCCAATCATGCTTGCTCGTTCGGTCGGCAAGCCTCTGCAGTCGTTCGGACGCGTGGCTGGTTCGCTGATCAACGTACGATTCCAAGCCACCGATAAGCTCGCTGGCATGCTTCAATCGACCCAGAAAGTCTGACGAACTGGATAGCGTGCTCGCTTCGGCATCGGCAACCAAATCCCGCAGCATCGCCGCCGCGATGCCAAGGGGTGTGACGGGACGTGCCATGAACGCGGCAGAGTCCGAAAGTGGAGGCATGGGAGGCATCGGTTTGACGTATCGATTGAACGGCAGAGCGTAGCTTGCCGGCAAGACGAACCGCGATCATTGGGGCGGTCAACCAAACCCGAGAACGTGTCGAAAATCCGGGCCCAATCGAACTTTTTGCGGGAAACCTTCTTAGATTCGAATTTTGTGAGTAAAAAATGCGGAACCCACGAGAGAGTCTTTTGGAAACCGTGACGTTCCTCAAGACACTTTCGCATGAACCAACTTCCGCAAACACGACAGAGCTTGCTGATTCGCTTGCGTGACCGAAGCGATGACGCCTGGTCGGAGTTTGTCGATGTCTACGAACGGGCGATCATCGGATACGCCTGCCGTCGTGGACTGCAGGAAGCTGACGCGCGAGATGTGGCACAGGAAGTCTTCGCTGCCGTGTCAAGAAAACTGCCCACCTGGGATTCGGACTCAAATCGAGGTTCGTTTCGTGGCTGGTTATTTCGTGTTACTCGCAACATCGCGATCGACCGAATTGACCAACTCGCCCGCGGACCCATTGATGGTGGCGGCAGTCACGCCGCGCGGATGCTGGACGCCGAACCGGAAACCGATCCTTCTGATGGACGGGCATTCCAATTGGAAGTCCGCAGAAAGATCTTCCAGTGGGCGGCCGAACAAATCCGGCCTGAGGTGCAGGAAACGTCTTGGCGTGCTTTCTATTTGACCAGCGTCGATGGCATGAAACCGAGTGAGGTCGCCGAGCAATTAGGTGTATCCGCCGGTGCCGTTTACGCGGCCAAGTTTCGTATCACGGCGCGACTACGTGAACTGGTTTCCCGTTTCGACCATCCGGATGATCCGGATGAGATTTTTCCATCTGCTCAGAACTTCACGGAGAAACCCCAATGAAAATTCACGGAGAAGCCCGAATGAACATGGCCCGAAGCAACACTTGCTTGGATCACGACACCTTGAACCAGTTCTTGAATCAGCAACTTCTGGGTGATGAAGAGACCCAGGTCATGATGCATATCGAAGGCTGCGAAGATTGCCGCACAACATTGACCGAAATGACCGGCAAGGCTTGCTTCGCATCCGAGATTCGCGATCACTTGGGCAACGTCGAAGTCCAAAACGTTTTTGGAGACGCGACAACGCCCGCCCGATCCAAACAGGATGCGCCTCCCAGCGAAGACGTGATCCCGTCGGTCGCGGACGAATCCCAGGCGGATCTGGACCAAATCCTGTCATTGCTGGGGCCGACGGATGACCCGGAAATGTTGGGCCGAATCGGTCCCTATGAAATTGGTGGTGTTGTCGGCCGCGGCTGCACCGGTGTGGTCTTCAAGGCCGTCGACAAACGGCTGAATCGACTGGTGGCGATCAAAATGTTGTCGCCGGCCTTCGCCGATCATGGAACCGCTCGGTGTCGCTTCGAACGTGAAGCCCGATCGATTGCCGCGGTTCGTGACGACCAGGTCATTTCGGTTTTCGCCGTGGCCGATCATCGCGGCTTGCCGTACATCGTGATGGATTACATGCCATCCGGGTCGTTGCAGCAGCGAATCGATCGCAGCGGGCCCTTAAGCACTCACGAAGTGACGCGCATCGGAATGCAGATCGCCCGAGCCCTGGGTGCGGCCCACGACCAGGGGATCGTCCACCGTGATGTCAAACCGGCCAATGTGCTGCTGGAAAATGGGATGGATCGGGCGATCGTCACCGACTTTGGACTCGCAAGAGTCGTTGACGAAACCTCGATGACGCGAACCGGTGCGATTTCCGGAACGCCCCAATTCATGTCGCCCGAGCAAGCCCGTGGCGAACTGGTCGATCACCGGAGCGATCTATTCAGCCTGGGCAGCGTTCTTTACACCGCGTGCACCGGGCACCCGCCGTTTCGTGGTGAAACCATTTATGGCGTGATCAAGCAAGTTTGTGAAACCACGCCCCGCCCAATTCGGGAATTGAACCCCGATATTCAGCCGTGGATTTGTGATCTGATCAACCGACTGCAATGCAAAGATCCCGCCGAACGCTTTGCTTCCGCTGCCGAAGTCGCTGACATCCTTGAGGCCGAGCTGGCCTACTTGCAATCCCCCGCAACCGTCCCCAAGCCGTCAAGGGCTTGGCGTCGACCGGTACCTTCAAGCAATGCATCCGGCACAGCATCCATTGTCAAGAAATCCGCTGTTGCAGTCGGTGCCATTGCGATCTGTGTAGCGGCATTGTTCGGCCCGTCGGAAACATTCCAATTCATGCCATCGCCATTTGCCGGCAAAGATTCCGGCGAGAAGCAAGACGCGGCCGATTCGCAAGCCGAAGCACCCATGGAAGACAGAAAGTCTTCCATGGTGTTTACAGAGAACCCCAAGCCGAAACAAAACGTCTATGACAAAGGCGTCCAGGCGATGGACGTTGGCGAGCTGACCGAGGCGGTCAACTTTTTCAAACAAGCAATCGAGCAAGACCAGTGTGCGGCCAAAGCCGCGTACAACATTGCCTGTTGTCACGCCTTGGAAAAACGTGTCGATGAGTCTTTTGGGTCCCTACAGCAAGCGATCGATCTGGGATACGTCGACTTCCGGCATTTTCGCGACGACGACGATTTGCGGAATCTGAGAAACGACCCCCGATTCAAAAAGATCCTTGCGGAGCTGGAATCGATCGAAAAGGTCAACAGGCGAATTTCTCGAGCGATTCAATTGCGTTGGGAAAAAAAGTATGAGGAAGCCGACAAGATCTTCAAATCGGTATTGGAAGGTGACCCCGACAATTCAAAAGCCATCTTGGAATATGGATTTAGTTTGCACTTGCAAGGAAAGCTGGACGAGGCCATCGCGTGGCATCGTCGCGCGGCCAAGAGTCGCGATTGGGACCACTACGGGAATTACAACATCGCGTGTTACCACAGCCTGAAGGGAGAACCGGATCTCGCGTTTGTCTACTTCAAGAAAGCGATCCAGGCCGGGTTATGGGATGTCAAGCAGTTCGAACGTGACTCCGACCTGGACGCGATTCGCGATGACGAGCGTTTTGAGGAGTTGATCGAATTGGCGAAATCCAAACGCCTTGAATCCGAACGTCGCGAATCGGATCAATCGTCGTTCTGATCGGTCAAGCCATGGCGTTCCGCGAAGGGATCCCAGCGCCACTCGTCGCTGGACTTCGCCAGAAGCCGGAGACCTCCACTCGTAGCTGGACTTCGCCAGACGCCAGAAAGTAGTGTTGATTCCGTGTTCTGGCGAACGACGGCTACGGCGGTTGGTTCCGTGTTCTGGCGAACGACGGCTACGGCGGTTGATTCCGTGTTCTGGCGAACAACGGCTACTCTTGGATTAGCTTTGCAACCGCGGCATCGATTTTGCTGCCCCGTAAGTGTTTGAAGCGGATCTTGCCCATCGCATCGAGGATGTGGATCGTCGGCCACGAGCGGACATTCCAGTCCGTAAAAATTCTTCGTTCACCGTCCCAGAAGTTCGGCCCAGTCATGCCTTGCAACTCCGCGAAGGAATGTACCTTCTCGCGATTCGGGTCGGAACAAACGCCAACCATGGCGACTTGCTGTTTCGAAAATCGGCCCAACTGTTTTTCTAAACGTGCGAATTCATCGTGGCAGGCTGCACATCCTTGGCTCCAAAAAAACAAGACAACAACGCGGCCACGAAAATCGCGGAGGTGCAGCGGCTTGTTTGCCAAATCGAAACCCGTGATTTCCGGTGCGGTCTTGCCAACGGCACAGAGACGCAGGCCTCTTAGAGTCTCCGTTGCTGATTGCAGAATTTGCGGCCGCTTGTTATCGGGAAACGCAGCCGGGTAATCGTCGATGACCGATTCAAATAACGTTTCGAGCTGACGTGGGTCGACCTCGAATTGTTCGACGTATCGACGAAAGCGATCGCTGGGAGCATCTCGTGCGTCCGTCGGGTCAAGACCCTTAAGCCGCTCAATTTCCAAGATGTAGTTGCCAAGCGTTTGCCGTGCGACCAAACGTACTTGCGGATTCTTGGACTCCGCCAACACGTGCTGGATCAACGATTCGGTCTGCTCGCAGGCGGCTTGGTAGACCAAGCTCGGCAAAATCTCCATCAAGCGATGGTCACTTGGAAAGTCACGGATGATAAAGCGATGTGCTTGGTCTCGCAGTTCAGACGATGCATGGTTCTTGACCCACAAAACGAACTCGATGGGGCGATCCGTTTTTGGCAGCGAGAGATAAAGCTCAAGGACTTCGCGGTATGCGGACGGGGCAAGGTGCTTCGTCTGAAGTTCCAAAATTTGCTGGTTGTTCGTGACACGCCCGGCGTCAATCTCGTTGCGTAAAGTTTCCTGAAAAGTCTTTAGCTGATTCTCATGTTCGTTCTTGATCCGGTGAAATTTTCTCAACGCTTGCTTGAGTTGCCCCGGTTCCATTTCGTGTAATTCTTGCCCCCGCAATGAAGTGAATCCATTGGCGAGCGTTATGGCGAGAGCAATAAGGATGATTCGCATGGAAAGAGATTCGACTCGTGCACGGTCAGCGTCCAACGGTTCTGCATCCCAAAACTGACGATTTGCGTCGTGGGCGAGGCGACGAGTCCCAACGCATGAGACTCGTCGCATCGTCCACTACCGAATGACATTGCGTCTATTCCGCGACCCACGCCCATGCGGTGGTGACGTCCTGTGGGAATTCATTTTTCTCAAGCAATACTTTTATCGCTTGAAATTCGGTGTCATCCACTTCGTTGCCCAGCATTTGAGCGGTCTTCAGCAACCAGATGCGTGCGCGCACCGATTGGACGGCGTCAATGCCGCCGCTGCGGGTTGAATCGATCAACGACGCCCGAAAATCTTCTTCGGCTTGTTCGAATTCGCTTGCATGGAAGTTGGCAATGCCGTTGGCAAAGCGTTGTCCGGCGGACGCATGGGAATCGTCGCCTGCGCTGGGTATCCAATCGCTTGCACTGGGCATCCAATCGCTTGCACTGGGTATCCAATCGCTTGCATCCGAGGACAAACCAAAACGCAATGCCTTGGGGGCGTCACGCTTGGAAAACTGCGGGGAAATACCCTGGGCTTCAAGATCGCGTTTGAACGCTTCTACCAATGCCAGCCGTTCCGATTTCGAACTTGCACCCGCAAGCGCCTCGGACAATTTACCCAGCTCCAGCTTCACGACGGACGGTTGCGAATCCTTGCCTGCGGGCCCGCCATTGCCGTTTCTCCAAGCGGGTGACATCCAAAAAAATAACGAGAGCGCCGTGATCACGGTGGCCAGCACACCGATACCGACTGCGATCTTGAAGGTCAGCTTGGGAAACGAACGTCGACGGACTCGATCGACCGGAGGGCAGGCGCACTGCTTTGGGTCCCGCAGATGTAATAAAAGTTCCTGCAGAACGTCGGCCACTTGTTCCGCATCCGGATAGCGAGCGATTGGATTTTTTGCGAGCAGTCGATCGATGATTCTTGAAAGCGGCCTGGGTGTTTCGGCGACGACTTGATACACGCTGCGGTGCGACGAATGACAAACGCGGTGCATCACAGCCATCGCATTTTGGGCGCGAAATGCGGGGTGCCCGGTCGTCATAAAATACAACACACCTCCTAATGCAAAGAGATCGGCGGAGGCATCCGCCGGCATACCCTGGCATTGTTCGGGAGCCATGTAGTGGGGCGTTCCGGCGATGAAGCCGGTGTGCGTCAGGCTGGCGTCGTCGGCGGCTTTGGCCAATCCAAAATCGGTGATGTAGGCGTGAGTCCTCGATTCATTAACCAGGATATTGGCGGGCTTGATGTCACGATGGACAAGGCCCATGCGATGTGCGGCGGCGAGCCCGCGTGCGATTTGATTTCCGATTCGCGCAACATCGATGGCGGATAGCGGACCGTCGGCTTCGACAAGTTCTTGCAGCGAACTTCCCGAGATGTATTCCAAAACGATGTAGGGAAATCTGCCGTTGGAACAAACTTCATAGATTTCCACGATGTGTTCATTTCGAACGGCTGCTGCCGCCCGTGCTTCGTTCAAGAACCTTTTGCGAGCCGCAGCGAGGCTGGCCAGATGCGGAAGCAGCATCTTGATCGCAACGACGCGGTGAAGTTGTCGATCAAAGCCTTGAAAGACGACACCCATCCCTCCACGCCCGATCACCGATTCGATGTCGTAGTGGGCCAGGCGTCCCATCAGCTCGGGATGGGTGGGGGCTTCCAGCAATTCGTCGAAGCGCAAATCGCCACCGCCGATCGTTTCAACGGAAACGGTCTCGGGCAAATCCGAAGCCGCCGAGGACAACTTGTGGATCGCTTGGACGTTGCGCGCGTCCGATATCGCGACGGAACTGGCAACCCATTGCCGACCGTCATTCCACCACCACGGCGACGCCGCTAGAGCTTCCAGACGTTTTCGGCATGTCTCACAGATGTCCAAATGCCGTTGGACGGCGTTCCATTCGTCGCCGCTCTGGTCTTCCCGCAGCAAACCGAGGAGCTGGTCGTCGGACAGGTGTTGGTCAGCCACGATCATCCTCCCGCGATTTTGGCTCGCTCGATTTCGAGTTTTTCGGGTCGGTCGTCTTGGCATCGCTCAGCGAACGCAGAAAGACCGAAGTTGTGTCGGAAATATTCAAATCCAACATCGCGCCGTCTTCATCGATCAAGCGTCGAACCTCGCGTTGCAGTCGATTGATGACTCGGCTGCGTGCGATGTAGACGGCCCCGACGGACATCCCCAACTGGCTCGCGATCGATTCACAGCTTTCGCCATCGATGTAGGTTTTGGCGAAAGCCGTCCACGTGGATTCGGTGAAATGGACTTGGATTCGTCTGACCGCCAACGACAGAATTTGCCGACACGCTTGGACGTCCAGATCGGCATTGGAAAAACCGTCGGCGTCACGTGCGGTTTCGGCTTGCCAATCGAACGCCGCGGACTCGCTTCGCAACATGTTGGTGCGGCCAAGGATTTTGATCATTTGGTTCTTGGCAACCGTGCGGAGCCACGACCGAAACGCCCCCGGGTTTCCGCTGGGCTGCCATCGGCCGATGACTTGGGAGACGTGTAGCAGGACCTCCTGCGTCGCGTCTCGCGCATCGACATCGTTCAGTCCGAGACCTTTGGCGACACTCAGGATGGTGGGTTCGTAGGTGCGTGCGAATTCCGCCCAAGCATGCTCATTTCCGGCATCGGACAAGCTTTGGATCAGCGGGATGTTCGTGGTCGGACTGCTCATCGATTCGGAAGACACGGGCGGTCGTTTCGTTCTTGTGAAGCTTTCAAAATACTCGAACGAGTCGTCTTGGCCGCCAAGGACAAAAAACGTTCGGGCCGCTTGGTGGGCCGAGTGTTCGGACACGGGGAAAAGCCGGAAATGGCATCGGTCTTTCATCCAATGTGACCCAAAGCGGCACAATTTTTCAAAAAACATGAAAGACCGACTGCCACTTTGGCTTTTCCAGGCGGCTAGAGGACGCTCCGAGAATTCGTTGGCAAATCGATCACGCCCTTTCGCGAGTGTTAAACGCTTGAAATGGGCTGCCGCGAGAGATTCGGTTTGGAAGTTTCCGGGTTGGCGTTTCTTGGTGCCCTATCTGTGCCTTTTCGCTCCGTCCGTTCCTTCTCGCTTCTGCAGATTGAAATGATGCTGAAACACTTTTGGCCGTGCTTACTTCTCTTATTCGTCGCTTTCTTGCCAGCTTGCAAGCGCGGACCGGTTGCCGTGGAAACCGGCACAGAACCGTCGATGTCGGAGGCGGAAGTCGATGCGACCGCGGATATCGATGCGATGCCGGATATCAAGCCGGATGCAACATCTGATGCCGGGCTTGTGACAAAGCCGGAGACCCTACCGAAGCCAAGTACCGACCGTCAAAGGTTTGACATGGTCGTTCGCGAGGATTTCTTTGCGGGCTTCGCAGGTGACCAAGCAAGACTTCAGCGGGGCATGGAGGAGTGCCGCCGGGTACTGAAAGACAATCCCGATCATGCCGAAGCGATGGTGTGGCTCGGGTCAGGTGAAGTTTTCTCGAGCGGCGAACGATTTGAGAAAGGGGACTTTCCCGGTGGCATTCAATTGTGGCAATCCGGGCTGTCGAAAATGGACAGGGCGATCGAGTTGGAACCGGACAGTGTCAGCGTTTTGATTCCGCGGGCGGCGACATTGTTGCCGGCATCACGTAGCCTGCGTGGCGGCATGAAGCAACAAATTCTGCAGCGACTTCAGCGGGACTTCGAACGCGTTTATGAACGGCAAAAAGATCAATTGGCCGAAATTGGCGAACACCCGCTGGGCGAATTGCGGATGGGTTTGGCCGATGTCTACCGAGCTCAGGGGAAGCTTGCGGAATCGAATTATCAGTTGACCAAGTTGACCGAAGAGTTGCCGGACACGGACTACGCGGAACGGGCCACCAAGTGGCTGGCGGCCAAGCCGGACGCCGTGCTGGCGCACAATTGCATCGGTTGCCATTCGGGTTAGCAATCAAAAATTGCGTAGCCGTCGTTCGCCAGAACGCGGATCGTGCGTCTTTCCATGTGGCCGCGATTCGCCGGAACGCGGATCACACGTCTTTCAAAGTAGCCGCTGTTCGCCAGAACGCGGATCACAAATTTGCTTCCGGCTTCTGGCGAAGACCGGCTACTGCTTCTGGCGAAGGCTACTTGAGCAAACCGCGAATCGCATCGTTGACTCGGCCGACATAGATGCCATCGGGAGCGAAGGCGCCGAGGATCTTTTGAAACAGTTCCTCGACCGATCCGTCGGCTTTGGCCAGCAGATTGTCCGCCCGGTTCTGCTGTTCGCTGGACCAATTGCGAAGTTCCTCGGCCTGCTTGGCATACGCTTGATCGATTTCGACGGCCAGTTTGGCTTTCGCCTGGGCGACTTGGGCGTCAATCGCAGTACGGGTGGCTTCGCGTAGGGCGACGCCCAAATTGCTTTGGTGACGCAGTTCAAAGTCATCCCAGGTACCCGAAAAATCAGCACCGATTTCGATTCGATCAATTTTTGCAATCGATTCCGAAAGTGTTTGAATGGCCGCCAACTTCGCCATCTCGGGTGAGGTTCGCAGTTCGGACTTCACACCACTTTGCTTGCAGATCAAGCGGCCGTTGATGTGTCCGCGATCGTTGGTGATCTGCACCCACAATTCACGATGACCGCCGGCCAGATGAATCGATGCTTTGTCGTCACTTCCCAATTGCATCGCGTTGGATTTCAAATTGGGCCAGTGCAGTTTGACGACATCGACATTGGCTCCGTCGCGACGGTCGGCGATCAAATTCGCGATGATGACATCGGGACCTTCCAAACGCAGCCGCGCGAGCGTGGGTTCGTCGAGTCGTTCGGGGGTTGGCGTTAGATTCTCGATCCGGCCGGTCAGCGCGTAGTCGTCGCCACCTTGGGACAACAGCCCCGATACTTTGCAGTCGCGAACCAGCCACTGCGGCGATGGATCGCTGGCCAGCAGATAGTCTTTGCCTCGCACCCGCGCGGCCGCTTCGGGTGAAATCACCGTCACACCCGCCACGGTATTCAGGTTTTCCATGTAGCCGCGGATCTTGGCGACCTGCTTGCGGAGCGTTTGCTGGATCAATTCGCGGCCCAGGTTTTCGGTGTCCGACAGATCGATCGGCACCCACTGGTCCAATTGCCGCAGGTCAGCCTGCTTGGCCTGGTCCAACGCGGCCAAATCGGCTTGCAATTGCTGGGGCAGTTCCGCCAACTTGGTGCGAATTTCACGCGTTCGGTCCTGGATCGCCGTTGCCTCTTGTCGCAACGGTTTCAATAGTTGCGGCTCGCGAAGCGGATTCCGGATCAAGATGACTCGATCGCGAATGTCGCGGATTTGTTTTTCAAGTTGCTTGGCTTCATCACCCAGCGACGCGTACTCGCGGGTCCACCGTGCCTTGATCGCTTCGCTGGCGCGGACGGTTTGCAGGTTCTTGCCATAATCTTTGGCCTGATTGGCCATTGCACCACCGGCCGTTTCGATCCATCGCGACAGCACCGATTCGCCATCGTCATTTTGCTCGGTGTCGACAATGTCGTAGTCAAAGTGCCCCGAATGTTCGCGGCGGCCACCAATCATCAACCCTTCGATGCTGGCCCGACGAGCGACCCAACGCCGGTGGAGCAACGCATCGCCATCGATCACTAATTCGATCGCCTGTGCGGAAACAGCGTTGCGCATCGATTTGGAATCGCGCGGATCGGCGATGGCCAATTTTTGCAAACGAATCCAAGGCGGAAACAGCCCGACTTCCGCGTCGGCAAGTTCGACCTTGGCACCGGTCATGGATTCCAGACCGGTGTGCGTCGCGTAACGTACGACGGGTCCGAGCCCCCAGGCAACCAACGTCAAAATGGCAATGACGACGATGCAGCGGGTGACGACAAAACGCCAGCGAATCATGCCGCGTCTCCCTTGTGGTGGTCACGCAATTGACGAAGCAAGTAATTCAACGCCTCGTCCATGGCTTGGGGCGAATGGTTGTTCGTTTCACTCGCGCGAACCACGTCGATGCGAGTTTCAATGGTTTCGGTAGGGGCGACGGTGGAGGGTGTCGCTTGCTTCAAATTTGCAGTGGCGACCAGCTGACCGGACGTCGACGGGGTTTGCGTCGATGGGGATTGCGGCGGTGGGGGTTCTGATTGAAGCACATCGGGTGCATCGGTTTGTGTGTGATCGACATGAAGCGCCGCAGCTTCATCGGTCTTCCACGACGCAGCGTTCCGCTCGGGCTGAACACGAGCCGGCCGGCGATCAAAATGGGGCTTGGGTACCGTTGCATGGGGTGCCTTTTCGGGGACACGCGGTGTGGGCTCGGGTGCACGGGGCGGTGGTACCGGTGCACGCGTTGGCTGTACCGGCGTATGCGGTGGCTGTACCGGCGTATGCGGTGGCTGTACCGGCGTATGCGGTGGCTGTACCGGCGTATGGGGCGGCTGTACCGGCGTATGGGGCGGCTGTACCGACATATCCGGTGCCGTTTCGGGCGGAGCCTCGTTTTGCGGAATGTCCATGGTCGCGGCATCCACGTTGGCCTCGGGTTCATCATCCGGATCGATCTCGGAATCCCGCGGTGCCAGCCATTTCAGCACCGGATAGGTGACCAAAAACGTTGGCACAAGTGCGGCGACGCCGATCAGAAAGCTGCCCATGACAACGGTGTTGTTCAGATCCGTCCACGGCACCAAAGGCAATGCCCACGCGGACACCAACAGGCTTTGCAAACTCGGCTGTGTCAGCACCCAGTCGCCCACTTGGTGGCTGACCGGGTCCATCGTCGACGCGACGAACGTGACACCCAGCGCCGTTAAACCCATTGCCGCGTGGTTTAGCTTGAGGCAGAGGATCCCGATCAGCAACACAAGTGCGAGCAGGTTGCCGTGGGGAATCACCCCGAGCAACAAGCCGAACGCCAGACCCCAGGCCAATTGCGCCGGCTGTCGCCGCGCGGCAATGACGCGCCGAAGCGTTCGATACGTTTTGACTAAAAACAGCAGCATCTTGCCACCCTCCGTGCGCAGCCGTGCCGGACAATACTCAAACGGCTTATCGGAAATTCGCCAAGCCACGATCCAGTGCAACCTGCGAAATCGTTTTCTTTTGCCAGATCGCCATATCGGAAAGAAATCACCCATCCCTCTTGCGGCGATCGGCCGATGTTTGGCAAAGGCAAACTCCACCGAAGTTTGCCCACCGGCAAGCGCCGCGTGAATGTCTCGCCCCGCCAACACCCCAACGATATCTCGGTCCGAAGATGATCCGCTTCTCCCGAAGTCTCGCCGTCCTCTTGGTCTTCGCCGCCTGCGGCCCGCACGCCGGAAACGTCCTGGCCCAGGATGACGCCCGTCCAAGCGTCTCCGGCACGCCCGCTTCCCCCGCCGCCTACTCCACAGCTTCACCCGGTGCCTATCCCACAACCGGTGCCTATCCCACAACCGGTGCGTACTCCAATGAGCATTCGGCCACCGCGCCGTCAGCGATCAGCCAATTCGCCGGCAAGCTCAATCCGCTGAACTGGAAAATGCCGAAGATGAAGATGCCCAAGTTAAGCAACTTGATGCCGCAAAAAAACGAACAGGATCGCATCATTCAAAAGAAGGACAGCTTCCTGACCGAGGTCGGAAATTCGGCCAAGGGAAGTTGGCGTCGCACCAAGGAGGCACTGAACCCCATGAAGATGCTGCCGGCGTCCAGCAAGAAACCGGTCACCCAAACCAAGCAGCCGGGTTTCTTTAGCCGCCTGTTTTCGCCTCCGGTGCAACCACAGGAAAATGCCACAGTGAGCGATTTCTTGAAGCAGGATCGCGTCGGCCGCTAGACCGGACTTCGCCAGAGCCCGGCTATGGCTCGTGCTTCCGCGTTCCGGCGAACATCGGCTACGTCAATTTTGATCGTATCAAAGCACTACGATCGTGTTCTGGCCGCCGCCGCCCGGATCGCGGCGATCATGGCTTGGGCCTTGTTTAGCGTTTCTTGGTACTCGGCCTCGGGCTGGCTGTCGGCCACCACGCCGCAACCGGCCTGCACGTCATAACGACCGTTGGTGTAGACCATCGTTCGCAAGGCGATGCAGGTATCCATGTTGCCGCGGTAGTCGATGTAACCGACCGCGCCCCCGTACGGACCGCGTCGATGCGGTTCTAGCGAATCGATGACCTGCATGGCGCGGACCTTTGGCGCGCCGCTGACCGTTCCGGCCGGCAACGCGCTGCCCAACGCGTCGAACGCATCCAGCCCCTCGCGAAGCCGGCCCCGGACCTCGCTGCTAATGTGCATCACGTGGCTGTAACGCTCGACGACCATCACTTCGGGCAGCGACACCGTTCCGAACTGGGCGACTCGGCCGACGTCGTTGCGGCCCAGGTCCACCAACATCACGTGTTCGGCACGCTCTTTGGGATCGGCTAGCAGCTCTTTCTCGAGTTCTTTGTCGTGATCATCATCCTTGCCACGCGGGCGTGTTCCGGCCAAGGGGCGAACGGTGACCTCGCCTTCATGAACGCGACACATGATTTCGGGTGAACAGCCAATCAGCGTGCAGTTGGAGGCCCGCAGAAAGAACATGAAGGGACTTGGGTTGACCACACGCAGCGAACGGTAGACCTCCAGCGGCGGCACATCGCTTTGAACACTCAGCCGTTGGCTGGGCACGACCTGAAAGATATCGCCGGCGCGAATGTATTCCACGCATTGATCGACGGCTTGGTGAAACGATTCGCGAGTGAAATTGCTTTCGACGTCGAGTTCGGGCAATTCTTGTTCCGTGGTGGCGATCTCCAGCGAAGCCTCGGGCATTGCCGTTTTGAGCCTTGCCGTTTCGGCCGACGCGGATGATGGGGAATCGCCCGCCGCGGTCAACTTGACAAACATCGACTGCAAACGTTCTTCGGCCGAACGCTGCACCGCATCGATTTCGCTGTCAGAAGATGCTTGTGATAGTCCGCGACAATCGGCCAGCGTGATCAGCCAGATCGTTTTGCTGACGTGATCGAAAACACAAACCTCGTGATAAAACGAAAAGTCCAAGTCGGGAAGCTGCCGATCGTCCGGTGGTGCATCGGGCAAGTTTTCGACATACCGGACGACATCGTAGGCCGC
>JBCCRW010000038.1:0-21016 GCA_039201055.1 Planctomycetota bacterium
GAAAAGTTTTTCAGTCACAGCATCGAAACCAAAGGATTTGCGACCGCTGCAATAGCAAATTGGTCTTGTAGCACAGCAAAAATGCGCGCCACTTTTTTTGCGATCTTTAACACTCGTGCGCCAGGCCAGGACCGGGGTGAGGGATCAACTGGTACCGTTTGAGGCGCCAATCACTGGTACCGTTTGGGCGCAAACTGACACGGACGGATTGGGATGGTTGGGCGTTGTCTCCCGGGGGTGGCGTTTGGCTCGCTTAAGGCTCGCCAACCTTACCCCCGGCTAATATCTGCCACCGCTCCGCGGTTGATCCTCAGCCATTAGGCAATCGCAGTCCTGTATGACATTTGTCGATGGACCCACCACTACGCTCGGGCGTCCTGCCCATGTTTCGACGGCATTCATGCCGTCCCTGTCATCGGCTATCGCCGATGAAGTCCAGCGTGGCGGGCATCGTGCCCGGTGTGCGGCGGCGTCCTGTCGGCGGGCGTCAGTTGCTCAGCCGTCGGAACCGAGTTCGCCACCGGCGAACATCGCGATCCAATCGCGTCATCCGTGGATCACATTCGCGACTTCGATGCCGCCGGAAATTGGATAGAAGAAAACGACGTAGTCGCCCGCCGGTTTCGGTAGCGAGAAGACACGAATCTCCGGAAGCAAATCTTCGCGAAGCGTGCCGACATTGGGATGATCGGCCAAGACTCGAAACGTGTCATGCAATACTTCGAGGATGGCCACCGAGTTGGTAGGGCCGATCGCGATTTCCTCAAGATTCGCTTCGGCGTTCTTCGCCAGGCGATAACGACTCACGATCCCGAGGGTGCAGCCTTCGCCTAGAGTTCTTCAAACCGTGCAGCAAGCCCAGCGTCGTCGGACTGCGTGAATTCGCCTTCGTCGAGCTGACGGCGACTGTCTGCGAGTTGGTTCACCAACGCTTCGCGTTTGCGGAGCAATCCGACCCCTGCGTCAATGGCTTCCTCGCGTGACGCGAACACGCCACCGGCCACTTGGCTGTCGATGAAGGCCTCGTTACTTGCCGTTGGTTTAGAGTTCGAGGTGCAAACGCATACCTGTCAGCTTGATCAGCTTGCAATATAGCTTTCGAATGAGGACTTCTTTCAGCGTTGTCCCCCGCAGGACAGGTAGTCGGGATTAAATTTATGCCGGGCCATTTTTATCCTGACGGACTTTCCCGTAGGCACAATGCCGGGGGCACTGTTAAGAGCAAAATTTTGGGAACGCTACTCGGCACTAATTGAACACTAATCTTATCAGCGCGACTGTGATGAAAATCCCGAATGTAGAAGACCTTTCTCGATTAGTGTGCGATCGGTGAAGATTAGTGTTCTTCCACCCGTCAATGCAGATCATTCAAGACGAAACGCTTCCATTCCAGCTCTCCTTTGCGCCCAAAGTTGATCAGATAACCGACTTGCCTACGGGCGATTCGCATATAATTGAATCGTTGAGCCTCATGATCATTACACAAGTCTTTGAGTGCCTTTAATTCAACGACATTCTCGCGAAACACCAGCCGATCGGGTCGATACTTCGGCGTGAGCAAATGTCCCTTGAAGAAGACGTTTAATTCGGCTTGCGCGATGCATGGAAGTTCGCGCAAACCGAGTTCGTTGTAGACCTCGAACGCGGCTCCCATCATGTCGTAGCCCTCTTGCTTGAACATGCGGCATCTCCTCTCTGATGAATTTTGAGAACACTAATCGACGCTAATCGAACACTAATTTTGCAGCTCGACTGTGAGGACGTTTTCAACGCAGCAACATTGATCTCGATTAGTGTGCGAATAGTGGAGATTAGCGTTCCTCCATTTTTGTCTTCAGCTTTTCGATTTTCGACGTGGCCGTGCTTTTTTCTTCGCGACCAGCGGGGCGGAGAGGCGTTCGTACAACTCGAACAGGAACTTGACGCGGTTGCGTCGACAGCCGATTCGCTGACCACGATGTACGAAGATGACTTCATTTCGCAGACTTGTTTCATTGGCAATCGCAGAGTCGCACACCGGTCGAATCGCCGACCGGTCAGTGATTCATTCATCACAAACGAGAGGGCTTCACGCCGCTTCTTTTCATTCGTCAAACACGGCGGACGCCGGCGGGCAATACGTCACCGTACGTTTTTGCCGGACCGTGCGAATACGTATCGCACGAAGCTAGTCGCCCCATCAGCATCAAATGGCGTTCAACTCACCGCGTCCCCATGCCCGCGGCCCGTCGCTTGAGGCTCCAGTCGCGGCTCAAAGATATCGTCCGCGCAACTGAGCCGCTGGCCGAGCTGAAAGCGAATCCACGGGTACCCGACGTTCCTCGTTCCCTGGGCTCCGCCCGGGAACGCAATGTCTTCGAGGCTCCCGCCTCCGTCTACAACGCGATACCCGGCCCGTCGCTTGAGGCTCCAGTCGCGGCTCAAAGGTATCGTCCGCGCAACTGAGCCGCTGGCCGAGCTGTAAGCGAATCCACGGGTACCCGAAGTTCCTCGTTCCCCGGGCTCCGAATGGGAACGCAATGTCTTCGAGGCTCCCGCCTCTGTCTCCAACGCGATACTCGGCCCGTCGCTTGAGGCTCCAGTCGCGGCTCAAAGATATCGTCCACGCAACTGAGCCGCTGGCCGAGCTGAAAGCGAATCCACGGGTATCAAGACATTCGGTACGGCCATTTGGTGCCACCCACGCTGTGACACGGCGAGATGCTCTGTCACCTTCCACAGTTGGATGGGTTTGCAATCGGCCTGAACGTCCCAAGCAGCCCCATGGGGGCGACGCTATCGTTGCGACGATCGAATTCGGGCCGCCCCGTTGGGGCTTGGTTTGTTGTCGCGATCCGAAACCAAGGGCGTTGCCCTGGGCTGGGATAGGGCTGCCCCTTCCGGGCGGATGTGGCCCGTTGGATGAGTTCGCAATGCGGCCAAATACCGCGACGTCAGAAAGACCGGTGATGGTTCAATTCGCCAAAAGTGAATCGCAGGCATTCCCCGGCGGTTCCGCGTTCTGGCGAACGACGGCTACTGTGGTTCCATGATCTGGCGAACGGCTCCCCAATTCCGTGACGCTTATGGTTTACCCAAGGGGTGTCTTGTGTTTTTGGGCTGGAATTTCGGCGACGTATTGCGGCACCGCGTAGCCGGGCAAGACTTCGCGTAGCTGCGACATCAAATGCTTGCCTGTTTCGACACTGACTTCAAAGTGCGCCGTGCCGGTCGCGCGGTCCAACTGGTGCAAGTAATAGGGTTGAACGCCGACGTCGATCAGCAACTCGCAAAGATCGCGGAGGACGTCAAAGCGATCGTTGACGCCGGCTAACAACACGGCTTGATTCAGCACCGGAATGCCGGCGTCAATGATGCGACCCAGCGCGGCGCAAACCTCGGCATCAAATTCGGCGGGATGGTTGGCGTGGATCACGACCCAGTGTCGCAGCCGGCTTGCGGTCACCATCTTGATCCAGGCGTCGGTGATTCGGCTGGGGATCGCCACCGGCATTCGCGTGTGGTAGCGGATTCGCCGCAGGTGGTCGATGCCGGCAAGTTGATCGGTTAATTGACCGAGTGAATTGTCGTCGAGCATCAGCGGATCGCCGCCGGAGAGCAAGATTTCGCGGATGGAATCATCACGGCGAATTTGTGCGAGCGCACTTCGGTAGCCGCTGCCCCGCGATGCATGCTGGGAATAGGGAAATTCCCGCCGAAAGCAATAGCGGCAATGGATTCCGCACGCGGCTGTCGTGATCAACAACGCGCGGCCGGTGTACTTGTGCAGCAGCCCGCCGCCGACGGACGAACATTCGTCGCCGACCGGATCGGTGACGAAGCCGTCGACCGAGTCGCCTTCGCGGGCGTCCACGAGGACCTGACGCAGCAGCGGATCGTCGGGATCACCGCGGCGGATGCGGCGGGCCCAGGGACGCGGCACAAAGGTCGCAAAGGCGCGTTCCGGCGTCGCCGGGGCTTCGTTTTCAAGACCCACGAACTGTCGAACCGCCGCCGTCGTCCGCAACGCTTGGCGGACTTCGGTCCGCCATGACCGATCACCGATACCCAGCTGACTGGTCGGGACAAAATCCGGGTCGCTGGTTACACTTTCGCCGCGGAAATAATTTCGCATTCGAACCGACCAACCCTCGATCGTTAGCACTTTTTAGTTTGTCATGGCGACCTACAACACCAGCGATTTCCGCAAGGGACTGAAAGTCCAAATCGGCGGCGAGCCCTATTTGATGACGGATATGCAATTTGTCAAACCCGGCAAGGGCAACGCGTTTTACAAATGCAAGCTGAAGAATTTGATCCGCGGCACCTCGCTGGATCGCACCTACAAGGGCGGCGATTCGCTCGAGGCCGCCGATGTGGAATCCACCGAGGTCTCGTTCTTGTATCGGCAGGGCGAAGACTATGTCTTCATGGACCAAAAATCGTTCGAGCAGTACGAGGTCCCCGCCGACGTCGCCGGTGACATCTGGAAGTATTTGAAGGATGGCATGATTTGTTCGATGACGCTGTACAACGGCAACGCGATCATTGTCGAGGCGCCGATCCAGGTCGAATTGGAAGTCACCGAATGCGTCCCCGGTGCCAAGGGGGATACCGCCACCAATGTGACCAAGCCCGCCAAAGTCGAAACCGGCGCGGAATTTGTCGTGCCCGGTTTCATTAAAGAGGGCAACGTGATCAAAGTGGATTCACGAACCGGCGAATATGTCGAGCGTGTGAGCAACTAGGCTTCGTGTCGAGCACGCTTTTTCTTCCCGAACTCCGCGAGATGCTGGCGACGTCCGATCGCGCGGAGTTGGAGGAATTTTGCACGGCCTTGAACCCGGGTCGAACCGCCGAGTTCATGGAGGGGCTGGAAAACGACGAAGCCTGGTCGGTTCTGCAATACGCCAGCCCCGAACGTCGCGCCGAAATTTTTGGCTACTTTGATGCCGGCCGTCAGGTCGACATGCTGCAGCGGTTCGATCCCGGCCAAGTCGCCGAATTGATCGAACAACTGGCCGCCGACGATCGTGTCGATCTGCTGCATGAACTGGACGACGATCGCGTCGGCCAGATTCTGCCGCTGCTGCCGCTGGAGGATCGCCGCGATATCCAACGTCTGCAGCAATTCCCCGAGGGCACCGCGGGCGCGGTGATGACCACCGAAGTCGCCAAGTTGGCCGAAAGCTTGACGGTCCGCGAGGCGCTCGAGGAACTGGGCCGACAAAGCGACGACCTGGAAACGATCTATTACCTGTACGTCGTGGACAACGACCAATTGCTTCGCGGCATCGTTTCGGCGCGGCAGTTGGTCAGTTCGCTCAAGCATCCGACATTGACGCTGGGCGCGTTAATGGAAACCGACGTCGTCGCCGCCCAGGTCGATGACGATCAGGAAACCGTGGCCAATAAAGTTGAACGGTATGACTTGTTGGCCATCCCCGTGATTGACGAAAGCCGGCGACTGGTCGGAATCATCACGCACGACGACGTGATGGATGTCTTTCGCGAAGAATACACCGAGGATGCCCAGCGAAGTGCGGCTGTCGAACCGCTTGAAGAGGATTTGCTGCGGGTCGGGCTGGTCAAGCTTTCCTACAAACGCGGCTTGTGGCTGATCATTTTGTTTTTCGCCGCCCTGCTGACCGCCTTGGCCCTTCGTCACTACGATCGTGAGTTGGAACAATACGCTTGGCTGGTTTCCTTTATTCCGCTGATCATCAGTTCGGGCGGCAATTCGGGTTCGCAATCGGCAACGCTGGTCATCACCGCGATGACGGCCGGCGAGGTCAAATTTGGCGATTGGCAACGCGTGTTGACGCGTGAATTGTTGGTCAGCTTGGTGTTGGGCGGATTCCTGGCGCTGATTGGGTGGGTGGCGGCGTACTTCATGGCTCCCAACCCCATCGATTCGCTTGTCATACCCATCACGATCGTGTCGGTAGTCGTTTGTGGTTGCTTGTGCGGCGCCACGCTGCCGATGCTGTTTAAGAAATGGGGTTGGGACCCGGCATTGATGAGCAATCCGTTTGTCGCGGGCATCGTCGACATTTTGGGCATCGTGATTTACATCAATGTCGCCCGCCTGACGTTGGGCTGAACCATCGAAATCTATTTGCTTCTACCGCTGGCGGCCAGCCTGCTGTTTGTGATCGGTTTGATTGCCGGCAAAACCGCCGGCCATCATGGCGTTGGCCCGCTGTCGATCACCTGGGGCACCAACATGTGCTTGGGCACGATGTTTACGGTGTTTTGGTTTTTGGATGATTCGCCGGTTTCGCAAGCCGATTTTGCTCGCGCCATTTTGTTGGCGATGTTGTACATCGCGGGCATCTCGCTGACGTTCTTGTCGGTTCACGTGGGCGACGTTTCCATCGCGACGCCTCTATTTGGCTTAAAGGTCCTGTTGGTCTCGGTCGCGCTTTCGTTGATCGCCGGCCAGCCGCCCAGCTTCATCATTTGGGCTGCCGCGGCGTTGGCCAGTTTGGGCGTCATGACGGTCCAGTGGCAGGGTCGAAGCAAGTCGCAGGGAAACGATTCTGGAAACCCAAGCGACATTCCGGAACAGAGCGACATTCCGGAACAGAGCGACATTGCAGAGCAAAGCGATAAGCAACGCCAAAATAACGTGGCATTTGCAGCGCGGGCCGCACGTGGTCGTCGGTCGCGGACTTGGAAAACGGTTCTGTTGGCTTGTGGGGCGGCTTCGATCTACGCCTGCTTTGATGTGTTGCTGCAAAATTGGGCCCAATCGTTGGCGCCGGCGCGTTTGTTGCCGATGGTTTTTTGGATCGTGATGGCGATGATGCTACCCCTTGCACCACGAGTGCAATGGTCGTTGATTTCCAAGCCCGAAATCCGCGGTAGCTATCTAGCGGCGATCGTCTTCATGAGCGGCCAATCGTTGTGCATCGCGGTTGCCTTGGGGTGGTTTGGCGATGCCGCACGTGTCAACGTCGTGCTGGCGCTGCGGGGATTATGGGGCGTCATTTTTGCCTGGGCGGCGGTCCGGCTGATCAAGACCTATTCCCGCGGCGACGAAAGCCAATTGACCCGGCGACTTTGGGCCCAGCGGCTGTGCGGCGCAACGATGCTGACCCTGGCGGTCGTGCTGGCGTTGCTCGGCGACGCGTAATCGCGGGTCCTTTTTGGACCTCGCCCACGGTGACTGGCGTATACTGGATGCCCTGCCCGGCCACCCCACCGACCGCACAAATGACGCAAGATGGCACGCATTGCTAGCAATCAACCGTTTCGTGTTGCCCTGACGATCTTCGGCGTCGTGGTCGGAATCGTTGGCACCGTGGGCGGGGCGGATGGCACCGTGGGCGGGGCGAAAGACGCGGCCAAACTGGAGTTTTTTGAAAAGCACATCCGCCCGACGCTGGCCCAACACTGCTTTGAATGTCACGGCGGCGAAAGCGATTCGCCGGACGCCAATTTGCGTCTGGATCGTCGCAGTCGGTTTTTTGCGGGCGGTGATTCGGGCGAAATTGTGGTCCCCGGCGACCCTGACGCGAGCTTGCTGATTCAGGCCCTGCGTTACGACGGCGAGGAGATGCCGCCGGATGGGAAATTGCCCGATGATGTGATCGCAAAATTCGAACAATGGGTCAACGACGGCGCCGTGTGGCCCGATGAAGTGGAATCGGAAGTCGCGGCAACCCCAAAGCGATTTGATCTGGCGCAGCGTCGCGACGAACACTGGGCGTGGCAGTCGATTCGGCAATACGATGCACCGGAGGTGCAAAACCCGGACTGGTGCCGGGTGCCCGCGGATCGATTTATTCTGGCTGGGCTCGAGCAGCAAGGACTGTTGCCGGCTGCCGAATGTGATCCGTTGACCTGGTTGCGACGGGTCAGTTTTGATTTGACGGGATTGCCGCCAAGTGCGCGTGACGTCGCGATGATTCAGGAGGATGCATCGGAGTCGCGGCGCAATCGCATCGTCGCGGAATTGATGGCTTCACCCGAATTCGGACGGCGTTGGGGACGCCACTGGTTGGATGTCGTTCGCTACGCGGAAAGTCGGGGACACGAATTCGACTTCGACATTCCCAACAGCCAGCGGTATCGCGATTACGTTGTCGATGCCTGGAATGCGGATATTCCCTTCGACGATTTTGTTCGCGAACACATCGCGGGCGACCTGTTGGCGAATCCTCGTATCGATGTCGTCGATGGCAGCAACCAGTCGCTGCTGGGAACGGGCTTTTGGAATTTAGATCAATGGGTTCATTCGCCAGTTGACATTCGCAAGGACGAAACCGACCGAGTCGACAATGCGATTGACACGGTGTCCAAAGCGTTCCTGGGCATGACCGTGGCCTGTGCTCGCTGCCATGACCACAAGTTTGATGCGATCTCCGCGGCCGACTACTACGCGATCAGCGGCATGATCCGCAGTAGTGACTATGCCCAGGTTCGCTACCAGTCACGCGACCACAACCTGGATATTGCAAAGCGAATCAGAAACTTGGACAAACGCTTTGCCGCGTTGATCCAAGACAATCTGTTGGAAAAGCCGGGTGGCGACGCATCAATGAACGACACGGCCCAGACGGAGACCGCCAAGACGCCTCCGACGGACGATTCGTTGCTATTCGATTTTCAAATCTCCGCAGCGATCGATCATTTGCGAGTGCCGCCGAATTTTGCCCGGCATGCGGCCGGCGAGCTTAAACCTCCCGGCGAGACTTCCGAGCCCGCGTTTTCGCGATATGAAGTTGCCGGCTGGTCACACGATCCGCTGTGGGATGCACGCCGAACGATCAGCTTGGCGGGGACCGAGGACACCGGAACGCTTGGCAAACTACCGCGTGCGGATCGGACGCTGGCAACGCCCACGTTTGTTTTGGAAGCACCCGAGTTGTGGTGCCGCGTCGAGGGCACTGGCCGTATCTTTGCGTGCGTCAACGGACACCGCATGATCGCCGGTCCGTTGCACAAAGATACGATTGTCGATGTCAAGCGGGACCATCCCTGGGTGCGATTGAAGCTGGATGATTATGTGGGCAAGCGAATGCACTTGGAGTTCATTCCCAAGCCCAAGCATGAATTCACGGTCGCGGCCGTCTTTCAGGGCAACGATGCCGACTCGAGAGGACGTCGGGATCAATGGATTCAAGACACTCGCAATGCGGTTGCCAATCCTATGCCGGCCGACGGCGAATGGCATTCGTCCGCGACGATGACGATGCTGGCCGAGCAGTGGACGACACAACGGCGGCAGTTGACGCAACAGATCCGTTGGACTTCCAAGGTCGGTATGGCCTTGGTCGAGGCGACGCCGCTGGATGATCCCCTTTTGATTCGCGGTCAAGCCGACAAACCCGGCGATTTGATCCGCCGCCGATTTCTGGAGGCCATCGACGGCGATTCCGAATTCGGTCTTTCGGGCGATTCCGCATCCGGTCTCTCGGGAAGCGGCCGTCGCTTTCTGGCCGATCGCATGACGGCCGCCGACAATCCCTTGACCGATCGCGTCATCATCAACCGCTTGTGGCACCATTTGATGGGCCGCGGAATCGTGGCGACAACCGACGACTTTGGAGTGCTCGGTCAAAGACCGACCCATCCCGAATTGCTCGACTTTCTCGCGATGCGGCTTCGCGAGCACGACCATCATCTCAAGCCCATCATCCGCGAATGGGTGCTCTCGGCGACCTATCGCATGGGCGGCAAAGTCGACGAATCCGCTGCCGTGATCGATCCCAAGAACGAGCTTTGGCATCATCGTCCACCGCGACGGTTGCAAGCCGAGGCGTTTCGAGATTCTCTGCTAGCGGTATCCGGCCGCCTGGATCTTTCGCGGCCCAGCGCTTCGGTCCCGGTTCATTTGACATCGTTCATGGAGGGCCGCGGACGTCCCCGACGCAGTGGTCCCATTGATGGCGACGGCTATCGGTCGATCTATCTTTCGGTCCGACGCAATTTCTTGTCACCCATGTTGACCGCGTTTGACTTTCCAGTTCCCACCAATGCGATGGGCCGTCGAAACGTTTCCAACGTGCCGGCCCAGGCCTTGATCCTGATGAACGATCCTCTGGTGCATCAATCGGCTGATCGTTGGCGTGACCGACTGCTCAAGGTGGAAGATCGCTCGCGACGCATCGATCAGTTGTTTGTGTCAAGCTATGGGCGTCCTCCCAGTGATGCCGAACGAAACGCGGTCCAACAATTTTTGCACGCGGCATCCGAAAGCGGGCAATCGGAAAGCGAAACCTGGCGGGAAATCACGCACGCCTTTTTGAACTCCAAAGAATTCATCTTTGTGCCATGAACGAATTTCCCTGCCACCGCCAGCGAAGCATTGGCGACCGACGCGAATGGCTGACGAAAACGGCACTCGGTTTCGGCGGCGTCGCACTGTCGGCGTTGCTGCGTGATTGGGCGGTCGCCAAGGACGACGGCGGTGGTCAGACAAGTCAAACAGGTCGCGGCCGGCACGGCGTCCACCACCGGCCGCGGGCCAAGTCCATCATTTTTTTGTACATGGACGGTGGGCCGTCGCAGGTCGATACCTTTGACCCCAAGCCGATGCTGGATAAACACAATGGCCGCGATCCGGGCGAGTTGTTTCGTGTTCGGCCGACCCAGTTCGACAACAACGGCACCGTATTTGCCAGCCCGTGGAAGTTTCGCCGTTATGGCGAATCGGGTTTGGAGGTCAGCGATTTGTTTCCGCACATTGGGAAGGTCGCCGACGAATTGGCGGTCGTACGTTCGATGGTGTCGGAATTTTCAGAACACACCGCCGCCAATTACTTCCTGCATTCGGGTTCCGGGATTCAGGGCCGGCCCTGCATGGGCGCGTGGACGCATTACGGCTTGGGCAGCGAATCGGAGAATCTGCCCGGTTTCATCGTGCTCAACGGGGGCTTGATTCCACCGGGCGGTTTGGATTGCTTTAGCAACGGTTTTTTGCCGGCCGACCATCAGGGATCGCTGTTCAAGCCGGTCGGCGAGGGCGTCGCGAATTTGAGCCCGCCGAAGCGGGCAGCGCCTCGCGGCCGCGAGGCAACGGCGAAGCGAAGCCTGATCGAAACCCTGGACCAGGGTTGGCTCGAGCGCAGCCATCACAGTGACGCCGTGGCCGCCGCCATTCGAAACCACGAATTGGCTTATCGAATGCAAATGTCGGTCCCCGATCTGATGTCGATCGACGACGAAGACGCGGAAACGCGAAAGCTGTACGGTTTGGATTCCAAGGACGCGGGCACACGAACGTACGCGGCCCAGTGTCTGCTGGCGCGGCGGATGGTCGAACGTGGCGTGCGTTTTATCGAACTGACATGCCCTTCGGTTGGGCACGATCGTTGGGACCAACACAGCAATCTGAAACAAGGTCATGAAAAAAACGCGCTTGCGGTCGACCAGCCGATCGGAGCCTTGATTGAAGATTTAAAGCGTCGTGGTTTATTGGATGAAACATTGGTTGTCTGGGCGGGTGAATTTGGGCGAACGCCATTCGCACAGGGCTCGGGCGGCCGCGACCACAATCCCTTTGGATTCACCATTTGGATGGCCGGCGGTGGCGTTCGCGGGGGCACCGTTTATGGTTCCACCGATGAATTTGGCTACCGTGCGATCCAGGGCCGGACGGAAATCCATGATTTGCACGCCACGATGTTGCATTTGTTGGGTGTCGATCATGAACGCAGTACCTTTCGGTTTGGCGGCCGCGACATGCGGCTTACCGATGTGAAAGGGCACGTGATGAAGGAAGTGTTGGCGTAGCAGACGGCGTTTGCCTGTGTCATTCAGCGGAACTTACGGAATCCCGCGAACGATCGGCGGTCCGATCCGGCGTGTCAGCCAGACCGGTAGCTTCTGCCAGATTTTGACCAGCGTTTGTTTGCCATCGGAATCCGGCTTCATGTCCTCGGGCGATCCCTTGCGGACGTAATACTGCCAAGTCGCCGGATGAGCGACGGCGCCCCACTGCTTTTTGAATTTGTACGTGCCGCTGCCTTCGCTGCTACGGCCAAAATCAAACGTGTGGCTGCCACGTTGAATCGCGCGGTCCAGCAGATGCCGGTACATCCACATGTTGACGCCCGAGCGATTGTGGGCCCGCAAAGTGCTGGCCGACGGGACTTCGGTAACCCCGTTGTTGTGGACCAATAGAGCGCCCGCGATCGCTTCGTCATCGCGACGCACCACGCATAGTTCGGCATCGTCGTCGAATTGGTCCAGGATTCGGGCAAACAAACGTTTCGAAAAAACGGGTGTCCCCAGGTCGCGCATGTTGATGGCAAACACGTCATAGAATGCTTCTAATTGGTCGTGTTTGCCAAAGGTCACTTCGCTGGGATACGTGCCGGATTTTTTAATTTGGCTGCGCACCTTGGCCTTGAAGGATGCCAGCAGGGCCTCGGGTGTTTCGGGAAGTTCGAGTCGCATGTGGACCTTGTCGGTCCGCGTGAAATTAAATTTCGGGTGGTCAAACGGCGCTTCGTGACGCAGTTCCAAATACTTGACGTCCTTTTGGTCGGCTAATTCGCAGGCGGCATCGATCATGGCCGCCGCGGCCGCCGGATTCGTGGTCCAACACCCACCGGTGTTGACGTAGGGCAAGCTGACAAGAAACTTTCCAAAGATCGGGCCGGATACCAAACACAGCGGCAACACGCCGAGGATACCGGAATCATCTCGCGCCTCGATCAAGTATGCCGGATATCCCATGGACGCGTGGAGCGATGCAATCCATGGTGTGCGGTGCGCGGCCAATCTTGCTTCATCACCACACTCGGGACCGGATAAACGATCCCCCATCGAAAAATGGCGAATGTCGACTTGGATGGGCGTTCCGGGTGGCGTCATGGTCCACAAGATAACTCGCGCCGCGTCCACCACCAACGTGGCGATCCCCGTTTCATCAGCATGACAAACAGCCTTCACACCTTACGGCTTAAGCCGAAACGCCATTTCCCATTTTTGGCGCGTCATCCTTGGGTCCATGCCCATGCGCTGGCCGATTCGGGCGTGGACCTTCCGGTCGGTTCCACCGTCGACCTGGTCGATCACGATGGCAACTTTATGGGCCGTGGATTGGTGAATCCAAATTCCAAGCTGCGAATTCGTCTGTACACCTTCGATGCCCAAACGGAACTTGACGAAGCGTTCTTTTGCCGCCGTTTGGATTCGGCGTTGCGGCGACGGGATTTGATTCTGCCGGCGAATCCGGATGACGGTCGGCGGCTGGTGTTCAGCGAATCGGATTTGATTTCGGGATTGATCGTCGATCGCTATGCGGGCTCGCTGAGTGTCCAGTGGACGGCCGCGGGCATTCGTCGTCGCTTTGGCGATGCGTTGTTGCGGCATCTGGTCGATCGCGTCGGTGCCGAATCCGTGATGGTTCGTGTGGACGAAAAAACCGCTCGGCTTGAAGGCGACGAACCCCTTTCGGCGTGGCATACCGGTTTTCACACCGGCCCGATCACTTACCAGGAAAACGGTTTGACGTTGAGCGTGGATTTGGAGGCGGGGCAAAAAACGGGCGGGTATTTGGACCAGCGCTTCAACCATGCCGTTGCAGCGGAGTTGGCTGTCGGAAAGCGAGTCTTGGATGTCTGCTGCTATCACGGCGGTTTTGGTTTGGTGGCGGCCAAACGGGGTGCCGCGTCGGTGATGGCGATCGATTCCAGCGCCGCGGCGCTGCAGCACGCCGATGCGACGGCAAAGGCCAACGGGTTGGCGGAAATCGATTTTGTCCAAGGGGATTGTTTCGATGTGCTGGAGGATCTCGGACGCGGCGGCGAAAAATTCGACACCGTCATTCTCGATCCGCCACGTTTTGCCGGGTCACGACACCAGGTCGACACCGCACTGCGTGCCTACCATCGTTTAAACTCCTACGCGGTTAGCCTTTTGCCGCCCGGTGGAACCTTGGTGACTTGCAGTTGCAGCGGCCGGATTAGCGAAGTCGATTTTTTGGAGATGCTTGCGAAAGTGTCGCGTCGGGCGCGGCAAGATTTGGTGGTTGTGGAAACACGCGGGGCCGCACCGGATCATCCCGTTGCGGTTTCCTGCCCCGAAGCCCGCTATTTGAAGTGTGTGATCCTGAACATCGGGCTAGACTAAATAGGCCAGGTGAATTTCCTCTGGAGCCCCCCATGATGACTGTGACGCTCAAGGTTTTGCACGGCGCGGACCGTGGCAAAGTCTTTGAGAGCCTTGTTCCGCCGTTTACCGTCGGCCGCGAAGAGGGCAACAACATCCAATTGAACGACGAACGCGTCAGCCGCTGCCATTTCAAGGTCCAGCGGGACAACGATCGGTTGGTGTTAACCGATTTGGACAGCACCAATGGCACCAAGGTCAATGGGATCGAATCGCAATTGAAGATTTTGCGGCACGGCGACCTGATTGCGGTCGGTCGCAGCTTGATGCTGGTCGGATCGGAATCCCAGATTGCCGCGCGGCTGGCGTCGATGGGCGGCGACGACGCCACCATGAATCGCAACGCTTCGGAAGAATTCTCCGCGTCCGGATTGATGTCGCCGGGGGATAGTTTCAGCGCCGAGGGTGTCAGTGGCGAATCACCCTCGATGACCCCCGACCCCATCCTGCTGGGCGAACTGCCGCCGCTGCCCAGTGATTTGACGCCGGGCCAACGGGCCCAAATTTGCGAATTGATCGATCATCTGCAAAATCGAATCTTCCGTTTGATCGAAACGTCGCGGACCGATGAAAACACCAAAGAAGTCAAATTGAAGTTTGACGCTTGGCAACGTTTGATCGCGACTCAGGCGAAGCTGGCCGAGGTCAGCCGGAATATCGCCGAGCCTTGAAGGGGGCCCAGCGCCGGGGCCCAACGGCGATATCACAGCGGCGATTCACAGGCTTGATGCATCAGGCCCGCGGATGAAATTGCTGGTGCACCCGTTGCAGACGCGAATGTTCGACGTGTGTGTAAATTTGCGTCGTTTGGATGTTGGCGTGTCCCAACATCTCTTGAACCAGACGAAGATCCGCGCCACCGGCCAACAGGTGAGTGGCGAAGCTATGCCGCAGCGAGTGGGGTGAGATGTCCGGGTCGATGCCCACGCGAATCGCATAAAACTTGACCATACGCCACAACTGGACACGATCCAGCCGGCGGCCGCTGCGGGATAGAAAGACGTGGTCGACCGGACGCGGCGAACGGGCCGCCAAGTCGGGGCGCTGCCGGGCAAAATACGTTTCCAATGCCGAAATCGCTCGGCCACCTAGAGGAACGATCCGCTGTTTGCCGCCCTTGCCCTCACAGCGAATTTGTTTGTCATCGAAATGGACGTCCGCGCGTTGCAAGCCACAAACCTCGCTGGCACGACAACCGGTGGCATACAACACTTCCATGACCGCGCGGTCGCGAAAGGCAAAGCGGTCGGAGCGTTTGACGGACGACAAAAAGCGATCCACCTGACGCACGCTGAGCACTCCGGGTACGCGTTGCCACATTTTTTGTGTCGCGATCAGCTCCGCCGGATTGCGGGTCACAATGCCTTCAAGTTGTAAGAACTTGAAAAACGTTCGCACGGCGACCACGTTGCGTGCGACCGAAGCGGGGGAAAGATGCGTCGCGGCGATCGAAGAGACAAACGTGGATAAATCCGCCACGCCAAGCGACTTTAAATCCCGCTGGCCGACCCAGTCCAAAAATCGTCGCAGGTCGTTTCCGTAAGCGGCAATCGTGTTGGGCGACAAATGGCATTCGCCGCGCAGGTAGCTCAAAAAGTCCCGGTGAACGGTATCGGTTTCGGCCGGCACCGCGGTGGTGGGTTCTTGTTGCAATTGCTGCAGTTTGGTCGGACGCTTCATATGCAAAACATCGACGCATGAACTGGCAATCAGCGATTCGCCCACCGCCACACCGATTGACGCATCGATCCGCACCAATCGCCGCAAGCGACGTGATCGGGATGTTCCCGCCAGCCGGATCGATGTTCTGGGAAGTCAGATCGATGCTCTGGCGAAAAGCGGCTGCCCCGATTTTCAATTTGAACGACTTTTCAAGTTGAACAGAGCCTTATCACGCCCGTTTGTTACCCTGCGGAGCCACTCAGGTGTCCATCCAACGGGTTTGGAACGGCCATCCAACGCGTCTGGAACGGTCATCGGGATTAGTCAAATGGCGCGCTTTGGGAGGAGGGATGTGCAAGCCAGTCAAAATGGAGAATCTCGAGGTGGCACAAGGCCCGGTTTCGGGCGAATTTCCGACGTTTTTAGCGCATTTTGGCTCAAGTCGTGCGTAATCTTTCAGTATGAAAGTCTGCAAGAATTTGACCGCATCGCCGGTCCTGCTTCACGTCCGCCAATACGCGGCTTGGGCCATCGTCGCCGCGACGGTTGCCTGTGCGCCGTCCACCTTGGTGGCCCAGAACTACTGCCCACCCATCATCGACTATTCCGTCCAAACTGCGCCCATCGCCCAGGAGGTGACGCGGTACCGCTTGTCGACCGAAACCGAGATGGTCGAACGGGAGGTCGTCAGCTACGTTCCGGTGGAAAAAACTCGAATGGGGGAGCGGACCTACCAGGTCGCCAAGCCCGTCGTGGAAACGGCCATGCGGGAGGAAACCTATTACGTCCGACGACCGGTGGTCGACACGTCCACGCGGACCGAAACGGTTCAGCGTACGCGTATGGTCGAAGAAACGGCCGAGCGTGAGGAGCGAGTGACGCGCTACAAACCGGTCACCGAAACGAAAGTGTTCGAGCAAACGTACACGACCCAGCGTCCTGTGACCGAGACGCAGATGTACGAGCAAACTTATGCGGTGCAGCGGCCGGTGACCGAGACGCAGATGTACGAACAAACCTATGCGGTGCAGCGGCCCGTCACGGACACGTATCTGCAAACGCAGAACTACACTTCGCTAAGTCCGGTGACCCAACTGGAGGATCAGGTTTACGACGCTGGCGGATTCGTTGCGGAATCACAGGTTAATCCCGGCCAAGTCGGATACCGGCCGGTTTATGTGCCCGGTACCTACGCGACGCCGGGACCGCTTGGCATCTTTGCTCGCGTCCGTGGAAGTTATGGCGTCGCGCCGGTCGTGACACCACCGACGGTTTCCACACGCCTTGCTTACCGGCCCAATTATGTGACGACACAGGTACCGCGAACGACATATGTGCCGCAAACATCTCAGGTGCAGGTGCCGGTTTCGGTCAATCGAATGGAGACGCAGTATTTGACACAGCGGGTGCCGGTCAATCGGACGCGAATGGAAACCGAGTACCGCACACAACGTATTCCCGTTAGCCGCACGCGGATGGAGGCCGAATACCGGACTCGTCGCGTTCCCATGCAACGGACTCGATACCTGCCCACGACGGAGGTGCGTAAAATTCCCTACGTCGTTCGCCGGCCCGTAACCGAAACGATCACCCGTGAGGTCCCCGTGCAACGCACGCGTTATGTCACCGAGAAAAAGGTACGTCAGGTGCCCGTGCAACGACGCCGCGTGACCTACGAGACGCGTCGCGAGACGGTGCCCGTCAAATACACCGAAACCGAGCGGGTCACTCGCAAGGTTATCGTCCCGGTGACCCGTACGATTCGAATCCCGTACACCGAAATCGTCTACACCCAACGACCGATCTTGTCCCAAATGGCACCGATCTATAGCGACCCGTTCTCGTCGGCGTCGATCGGCGGCTTCGATACGTACGCGGGTGAGACCATCGTACCGGGGTCCATCCGAACCTTGCCGGGCACCATCATCGATCCGGACTATCAAGGTGGATCGGTTTCTTCGTCCGAGGACAAATGGGTTGAATCTGACTATCAGAGCTCGAAACCCGCCATCGATTCGAGCGACGACGGATTACAGTTGACCGAGCCGGCGACCCCGCAGCCAAGGACGGGGTTGCAGGATTACGATAGCAGAATGAACGTCGAAGACGAAAATCCTTTCGACTCCCGTGACGGCGGTGATTCGACGGACGGTGGCCAGTCGCTTCCGGCGCCGGCAGATGGCGACGCGAACGGGTCCGGCGGGCCCGAGGGCACCGGCAATGTGGAAGGGATCAACACCGGTTGGAAAATTCAGTGGCGTTCCCGACGCGAACGCGAGGCATAGGCATTCGATGAGCATTGGCGACGACGCCGGCACGGTCGCACAAACGGCCCGGGGCCGCGATTTTCCCGCACTACGACAATTCACAGTCTTCCTGGAAAATCGGCTGGGCAGCCTGATGGAGGTCGTTCGCCGTTTCGAAGGCACCGGAATTCGCGTTTGCGCGATGTCGATCAACGATTCCGCTGAATGCGCCTTTGTGCGTTTTCTGTTGTCCGATGCGGATCGAGGCCGCGAAATTTTGGAACGCAGCGGATTGGCGATGATCGAAACGGATTTGCTGGGCGTCGAATTGCCACCCGGTCAACAGCCGCTGTTGCGGGTTTGTTCGGCGTTGCTGCAGGCCGAGCAGAACATCATCCAGGCGTACCCGTTGATCATCCGCCCCCGAGGCAAGGCGGCGGTGGCGCTGATGGTTGAAAACATCGAGTTCGCCGCCCAGATGATGGTCGATCGCGGTTTCACGCTGATCACCGAAGGCGATTTGGATACCGATCCGACGATCGAGCAATAGCGCAATCGTCCAAACACCAGCCAGAACCCGCTTCAAGAGTTCAATCGTTCCGGTTTTAACGATTCCGTGCCGCGGTTGTTTGGATTTTGACGGCTGTCCTGCCCGATACCAACCCTATGGGCAGCTTACTCGGGACCATCCAACAGTCCGTCGGTGCGCTGGGCGTTTCCCAAATCGGCTTGCAGGTCGTCGGGAACAACATCGCCAATGCGAACACGCCCGGCTTCATTCGACAACGACTCGAACAATCCTCCGCGATCGGGACGCGTGAAGGGTCGCTGATCGTTGGTCATGGCGTGCGACCCACAGGTGTTGTCCAACAGGTCGATCAGCAACTGTTCGAGCGGATGCTGTCAGCCCAAACATCCGTTTCCGGGTCCGATTCGCTGCTGCGTGCCTACGGCCAGCTTGAGGAAATCACCAGCGATTTGTCCGACCGGGGATTGAACAATCAGCTTTCGTTGTTCGACAACGCACTGCAGGAATGGTCGACGGCACCCAACGATCCGTCGCTGCGAGAATTCGTGTTGTTGCAGGCCGAGAATCTGACCGAAACCATTCGCGACAACCGAGTCGACGCGATCGCGCGAAAAGAGTTGTACAACGGGAATCTGGCGACCGCCGCGGACGAAGTCAACACGATCATTAAGCGAATCGCAAAGCAAAACATTGACATCGCCACAATCGAGGGCGGCGGATCGATCCAAAGCGACGCGACGGGATTGCGCGACCAACGCTATCGCGATTTGGAATCCCTTGCCCAGTACATCAACATCAATATCCAAGAACAGTCGACGGGTGTGATCAATGTTTTTGTGGGCGGTGACTACTTAATCAGCAACGGAATCTTTCGCGAGGTGGTTTCGTCTTATAACCCGGAAATCGGCGGCAACGAAGTACGGATCGCGGAAACCGATTCGGCTTTGTCGGCAAACGATGGTTTGATCGGAGCGGCCCGCGCGGCTCGCGACGAAGTCTTCGGCGACTACATTGAACGCTTAGATCGGATCGCATCATCATTGATTCGCAGCGTCAACCGAGTCCATTCGCAGGGCCAAGGCGGCAGCGGTCACCAGCAATTGATCTCGACCAACACCACCGATGCGGGCGTTCCACTGGAGGACGCGGGGCTGCCGTTCGTTCCGGAAAACGGGACGTTTGATATCGATATCGTCGATGAATTCGGCGAAACGCTCTCGAGTCACCGCATCAACGTGCGTAACTTGGGCACCGTCGACGATTCGACCATCACATCGGTGGTTGCCGATATCAATGCGATTGATGGCTTGACCGCCATTGTCGACGCATCAGGCTTTGTCGAAATTCGAAGCGACGCGCCGACGGCAAGTTTCGTATTCCGCGACGACAACTCGGGATTTCTGGCGGCGGTTGGACTGAACACATTTTTTACCGGATCCAGTGCGCTGGACATCGACGTCAATCCGGTGCTGCTTGAAAACAGCGACCGCTTAGCAATCAGCAAGGGCGGCATCGGCAGCGACACCGATACGCTGAACGAATTGATCGGCATCATGGAGGAACCGCTGGACTTTCTGGGACAAGAATCCGTACGAGGCCTGTATGAACAGGCCATCACGGGCATCGGCCAGCGGGTTGCATTGCAGCAAAGTTCATCCGAGGGGCTGGGTGATTTTTATGCGACCCTGCAAAGCCAGCATCTTGCGGTCACCGGTGTCAACATTGACGAAGAATCGATTCAGATGATTTCTTATCAGCGTGCCTTCCAGGCCAGCAGCCGAGTGATCGCGACGGCATCTGAGATGCTCGAATTGCTGGTGAATTTGTAGGTAAGGAACCGTCTACGCCAAAGTAGCACGCCTCTCCGAGGCGTTTCTTCGGGCCAACGACAAAGTAGCACGCCTCTCCGAGGCGTTTCTTCGGGCCGAAGGCAAAGTAGCACGCCTCTCCGAGGCGTTTCTTTTGCTTCGCCGCGTAGCGGCGGGAGCCAGTTTGACGTCGCGTTATCGCACGTCAATCGCGAAGCGACGATAGTTTGGAGCCTGGGGCGCAACTTCTTGTCTTTACTAAAAACGTCTTTGGTGATCCGTGAGACGAAATCACAGGTGCCTTGCGAATTATTGAGTACCGCATTCGTGAAACAGAAAGACTGTAGCCAGCACGCAATCTGCTTTTGACTCCCGGGGGGCACTTCGGCAGTTTCACATACGGAAACCGGTGCAAATTTGGCGACAAACGTCGTGGTCGTTTCACGAAATGTTTTGGGTAAAGACAAGGGCAACGCCCTGGGAATCAAACCCAACCGCCATCCACCAGCCCCAACGGGGCGGCCCCAAGCCAGCCCAGGGCAACGCCCTGGGAACCAAACCCAAAAGCCATCCACCAGCCCCAACGGGGCGGCCCCAAACGACACGCGACCATGCCGCAATCATTATCCAGGGTCTACCTACACATCGTGTTTTCGACCAAACAA
>JBCCRW010000039.1:0-20975 GCA_039201055.1 Planctomycetota bacterium
ACTGCCCCTTCGCACTCCGCGAATCGATGGTGGATGGCTTCGGGGAATCACCGCTGCGAGCGGCCGATCGCTGCCGCTTGATCATCCCGACGGTCAACCTGAGCGATGGCGAAACGGCGATCTTCCGCACGCCGCATTTGACTCGGCCGCGGCCGGAATACGACTGGACGATTGCCGACATCATCGTCGCCGCGACAGCCGCACCGACTTACTTTCCCCACAAGGAAATGCCTGATGGAAAGAGTTATGCCGACGGCGGGCTGTGGGCGATCGATCCCGGCGTTGCGGCCCTGGCCGAAGCCGCACGAATCATCGACCAGGAAAGCGAATGTTGCGGTCACGCCGAAAAATTAGGCCAGGTCAAAATGTTATCCATTGGCACCGGCAGCGCGTCGTACACGCTGGCCCCGCCCGGCGGTGACGCCGGCATGTTGTTCTGGGCGCCGCATGTCGCCGAAGTCATGAGCATCTCTCAGGTCCAGGGCACGCAATTGCCACTTCGGATGGTGCTGGGCCAGCGCTACACGCATTTGGATTTTCCTTTGCCCGATGCCTCGTGGACGCTGGATAACACTTCCATCACCGCCCAGCTGTTCGACATGGGACACGCTCGAGGACAGGAGGTCTTTGAATCGTTGCGACCGAGTTTTTTTGAGGCGCCGCGTCAGCCTTTTGGAACACCCGCAGAATCGTTTCAAGCCACCGGTGAGTCGTCGTGATGGCGGGCAACTTTTTGCCCGCATTTGTTACGCAACCGCCGCTTGCGTTGCCGCTCGGTACCTCACGGCCACCGTCGACAAAAACGCTTTCAATTGATCACGCACAAAAAAGTGACCACCGGCAAACGTTCGGGCACGGAAATCTTGCCCCACCTTGGACCAACCGTGCAGCCACTGCAAACGCACGCTTGCATCGTCGCTACCGTGGGCCGCCAACACGTCGCACGGCAAGCGGGCATCCAGGTGGTAGCGGTACGTTTCGCCCATTTCCAAGTCGCCCCTTAAAGCGGGCAGCAACAACGAGCGCAGTTCCTCGTTGGCGGCAATCTCGGGGGGAATCGCGTTGAATTCGTCACTCAGGACTCGCAAAAAAGTTTCGTCGTCCATGTCGGCGAAGCCGACGCGAGGCGTTTCCAAATCGGGGCCCACTCGCGAGGCAACCACGAGCAACGGGACCGCGTAGCCGGCATCCACCAAACGGCGAGTCACTTCAAACGCCAACACCGCGCCGATGCTAAAGCCGACGGGGATGATCACCTGATCGCGAGGGAAGGATTGCTGCCAGGACATCGCCAATTGATCTGCGGCGGCTTGCATGTCACTCCACGGTGTCTCGCCCAGACGTTGCTCGCGGGCGGGCAAGGCGGCCGCGGCCAACGAGAAACCGGTGGGCAAGTGGCGACGCCAATTGCCGAACAACGCCGTGCCTGAGCCCGAAAACGGAAATCCGACAAGCATCGGCCGCGCGAACCGATCCGGCTCGTTGCCGCTCAGCCTGCTGCCGCTCCACTCGTTGTCAATGAGCGCGTTGTCAATGAGCACGTTGTCACTGGGGCTCGGCCGGCTCAAAATTTCAAAGTCGGGCGTGGAAATCATTTCACCTGCGCGGTTGCGGAAAAGACCCGAGGAAGTTGCGGAAAAAGCCGATCACCGGCGGGCCTTCGCACGGCCGGCGCGTCCCCCCCATCAATTTGCTATCATTCCCGCTGCTTCAGCCAAGATCAACCCGCTACCACAACTGTGATCCTTCGTTTTTGTGATTGACCAACGCCGTCGTATCGAATCACTCAGCCCGATTAAACAGCAATTGCTTCAAGAGCGTTTGGCGAAACGCCCCGAAGTCAGCACTCCGGTGGCCATCGTCGGAATGGCCTGTCACTTTCCCGGTGCTGCCGATTTGGACGCCTACTGGGACCTCATTTGCAGCGGCCAAGATCGCTTTGCGGAGGTCCCCGCCGATCGCTGGCCCGTCGACCGGCTGTACGACACCGATCCGGACGTACCCGGCCGAACGAGTTCCAAATGGGCGTGTTTGCTGGACGATTTGGATCAATTCGATCCGCAATTTTTCGGGATCACCCCGCGCGAGGCCAGTCGCATGGACCCCCAGCAGCGGTTGCTACTGCGATGTGCGTGGCAGGCGATGGAGCACGCGGCGATCGATCCCAAAACGCTATCGCGGCAGCGGACCGGCGTATTCGTGGGTGTTGGCCAAACCGATTATTCGCGAGCGATGGGCGTTTATGACAACGCGATGTTCCACTTGGATGCCCATTGTGGCACCGGCGGATCGCTAAGCATTTCGGCGAATCGGCTGTCTTACGTTTTCGATTTTACGGGCCCCAGTGTCGCCATCGACACCGCGTGTTCGTCAGCGCTGGTGGCCGTCCATCAAGCCATCACCGCGATTCGCAAAGGCGAATGCGAAGCCGCGCTGGTCGGTGGCGTCAATGTTTGCATCACGCCCGATTCGTTCATTTCGCTTTCAAAGGCGCGCATGCTGTCGCCGACCGGTCGGTGCCGTCCCTTTGATGAATCAGCCAACGGCTACGTCCGCGGCGAAGGTTGCGGCGTCGTCGTGCTCAAACCGTTGCCGGCCGCTAAACGCGACGGCGATCGGATCCTGGCGGTGCTGCGCGGTGCGGCGACCAACCACGGCGGGCGGACCAGCGGCATCACCGCCCCCAACGGCGACGCCCAGCAACGCGTCATCCGCGCCGCACTTCGCGACGCCGACGTCCCGCCGCGACAAATCGGCTATGTCGAAGCCCACGGTACCGGGACGCCGCTTGGCGACCCCATCGAAATGGAGTCGCTATCGAAAATCTTCGCCAAGCACCGGAGCTCCAATCATTCCGGAATCCAACGCGACGATGCCCCGGTGCGCGATGATACCCCGGTGTACGTCACCAGTGTCAAAGCCAACATCGGACACACCGAAATCGCCGCGGGCATCGCGGGGCTGATCAAAACCGTGATGGTGATGCGTCACGGCATCATCCCGCCACAAGCCGGTTTGGAAGTCTTCAACGAAAAACTCAATTTTCAAAACTCGCGATTGGTCATCCCACGCCACCGCGAATCCTGGCCCGGCAACACCGGTTCACGTTTTGCCGGCGTCAGCTCGTTTGGTTTCGGTGGAACGAATTCGCATGTCGTTTTGGAATGCCCAACTGAAAACGATCCCAAGGAAACAGCCGAACACATTTCCAAAGCAACGTCCGAAAATGCTCCCAAAGAAAACGTTCCCGTTGCTTCGCCATCGCTGCTGACCCTTTCGGCACCCTCATCGTCGTCGCTGCGTCGTGTCGCACGACGTTTTGCCCAACATTTGAAAACCGTGTCGGCAAGCCAATCGCCCGACGTTTGTTTTACCGCCGCGACCGGTCGCAGCCATTTTGAACATCGCGTCGCCATCGTCGCCGGCGATCCGAGCGACGCGACAGCGGCACTGGAGCGTATCGCCGACGGACGCCGGCACCCTCAAGCGGCACAAAATCGTACCGGTGGAAAAACGCGCCCCACGATTGCCGCCTTGATGACCGGCCAAGGCAGCCAAGCGGTCGGCATGGGGTTGAATTTGTACGATCGCTTCCCCGTGTTTCGCCAGGCCATCGATGCCTGTGAATCTCACATCGATGCCATCCGCGGTCAATCGCTGCGCGAAGTCCTGGCCGGCAAGACACAGGGCGATCAAATATTGCTAAATCAAACCGCTTGGACTCAGCCAGCCTTGTTTGCCGTTGAATACGCGGCGACACAGTTGTGGCAAAGTTGGGGCTACCATCCGGACTTATTGATTGGGCACAGCGTCGGGGAATACGTTGCCGCCACCATCGCCGACGTCTTCGACTTGGCCACCGCCGTGCGTTTGATCTGCCGGCGGGGCGAATTGATGCAATCCTTGCCGGCCGGCGGGACGATGGCGGTGTTGATGATTCCCGCGGGTGAAGTGCGACAGTGGTTGGCGAAATTTCCCGGCGTCGACATCGCCGCAATCAACGCGCCCGAAAACACGACCATTGCGGGGCCGACGGCCCAGGTGCACGCGCTGGTCGACCAGGCCAAGCAAGCGGGCATCGGTGCCGAATCATTGCAGGTGTCGCACGCATTTCACAGCGAAATGATGACGCCAATCCTGGAACCCTTTCGTCAATTTGCATCGCAATTTGATTACGGCGTTCCAAACATTCCAATCGTCTCGAACCTGACCGGTGAACTAGAAGAAGGCGACGTATTCAGCGCCGACTATTTCACCGACCATATTCGTCAACCGGTGCGTTTTCTTGACGGTGCCAAACGCTTGGCCAAGGAACGTGTGGATGTGTCGATTGAAATGGGGCCCAGCAGTGTCCTGACGTCGTTGACAAAGCGGTGCATCAAAGACGCCAAGTTTGACAGCGTCACCACGATGAAACGTGGCGAAGACCAAACGTCATTTTGTCTCCTGTCGCTGGGCAAGCTCTATGCGGCGGGCTGGACGCCCGATTGGACGGCAGTCTTTCCCAATAAACGCCGAAAAGTGGAACTGCCGGGTTACCCGTTTTCGGAAGCTTCCTACTGGTTCGAACCTCCGAACGCGACGCGCCGGTTTGCCGATCATGTCACCGGCCGATCGCACGTGACTCCGCTACTGGGTTCACCACAAGAACATCCACTTGACCAAATCTACGAAAGCCACCTGTCGGAATCTCAACCACGCAACTTGGCCGACCACAACGTTTTGCGTGACATCGTGGTACCCGCGGCGGCGTTCGCCGACATGGCATTGGCGGCGGGCCGCGAATCGTTTGCCGATACCGTAGCGCAGAATTCACGCGTTGTTTTGGAAAACTTGACGCTTGAAAAGGCGATGTTCTTGTCCGATCGGCCACTGCGAGTTCAAACCGTCGTCCGCGGCGGTGCGTCGACTCGCCGGCGGATTTCGATTTATGCCCGGCCGTGCGATGCCGCCGATGATGAAGCCTGGCAAATGCACGCCACGGCAACGGCGCTGATCGACGATACCGAAGCGACGGTCGCGGTCGATCTGCACACCGTTCGCGAAAACCCCGTCGTGTACTTGGATCGGGACGGCTTCTACGAGGTCGTCGCCCAACGGGGTCTCGATTACGGGCCGTGCTACCGCATGATTGATGACATGTATCGGGGTCACGACGAAGTCGTTTGCGACGTGTCGTTTTCCGAAAATGTCCTTGGCAAGTGCGACCAATACGCATTTCATCCGGCACTGGGCGACGCCGCGATGCAGGCGATGGTTGGCGCGATCCCATTGGAAAAAGATGGCTCGTTCTGCCCGGATCTGTACCTGCCGCGATCCATTGGCAAATTCACTCTGCTGCGCCCCGGCGTGATCCCCACGCGGTATCACGTGCGCCGGACGTCAACGGACACATCACCGTCGCCGGCTCAGGTGACCGGTGACGTGACCGCCTGTGACGCGGCCGGCCAAGCGATCGCGTGCTGGACAAACGTGGTCGTGGGGCGGGTCCAAAACAAGGGCATCGAATCCGATTCCGATCCCAAGGATTGGTTGTACAAGATCACGTGGCAGCCGCTGCCCACTTCGAACGAATCCACCGCCGCCGATCCTGCTGCGCTGCAAAAGCACGTTTTGATCATTGAAGATTCCGGCTCTTGTTCCCAAACGTTAAGCGCCCTTTGGGACGCCGACGCTGCGGCCGAAGGTCCTTTGGTGACCCGAGTCAAATTCGCGGACGCGGGAACGCCCCCGATCGGGTCCGATGTTTCCGACGCCCGTATCCATGTGGAAACCTTTGGTTCCTATTTACGTGAATACGCGGCAAACGTGGGTGATGGCCAGCGTGTGGACATTGTTTTTGCGAACGGCTTGGATGCTCGATACAACGCGGATGCGCGCCGCGAGAAAAGCGACCCCCTTGCCGCGGCGCGGAATGCCGAGGACCGGTGGACCGAGATGATGGTTTGCCTGCGCGAAATGGCGCCGGTTGATTTGCCCGGACCCGTCGGCGTTTGGTTCCCAACCATCGGAGCCCGGCGTGTGCGGGTCAGTGATTCGCTGCGTGCGACCGATGCGAATGTGGATCCCTTCCAAACCGGCGTTTTGGGCCTGGCCCAAGTCGCCAGCCAGGAGGTCCGGCAAAAAAATGTTCGCATGATCGACCTGGATCCCGCGCAGGATGAAAGCGAACGGGCCGCCGCATTGATCGAACAAATGCAACAACCCGGTCCGGAGCGCTGGATCGCGATTCGTGATGGCCAGGCCCTGGTTCCGCGACTGGAGCACGCACCGGAGTTGCTGGGGGGCCAAAAGCTGTTGGAATCCATGCCGCTCGGCGAACGATTTCGGACTCGGTTGAGCGGCGATGACACGATCGATTCGATCCGCTTTGAAAAACTCGAGCCCCCTTCGCTTGCGGCCGGGCAGGTCGAGATTCGGGTTCAGGCAACGGGTTTAAATTTCAGCGATGTCCTCAAAGCGATCGGCCTGTACCCCGGCATTGTCGACGACGTCGTCCCCATGGGTTTGGAATCCAGCGGCGTGGTGACGCGGGTGGGCAGCGGTGTGGATGACCTGCAAATTGGCGACCCGGTCGTGGGGATCGTTCCCTACGGTTTTGCCTCGCACTGCATCACCGATCGCGTGGGTCTGGTCAAACGACCGAACAACTTGGATTACCTCGAGGCCGCGTCGATCCCGATTGCTTTTTTGACGGCTCACCATTGCCTGGTCAACGTCGCCCGTCTGGCCCGTGGCGAACGCGTCTTGATCCACGCCGGCGCCGGCGGTGTGGGTCTGGCGGCAATCCAGATTGCACAAAAAATCGGTGCCGAAGTCTTCGCGACCGCCGGCTCTTCCGAAAAGCGTCAGTTCTTGCAGGACCTGGGGGTTGCCCATGTGATGGATTCGCGTCGTTTGGATTTCGCCGACGAAATCGCCGAGATCACAAACGGTCACGGAGTCGACGTCGTCCTGAATTCCTTGCCGGGTGACGCGATCCAAAAGAGCCTCGAGTGCCTGGCCTCGTATGGACGTTTCGTCGAAATCGGCAAGACGGACATTTATGGAAATCGCCCCATCGGTCTATCGCCGTTCCAGGACAACTTGACGTATTCGGCCGTCGATTTGGACCGCTTGTTCCGGCAACGCCCCCAGGTCGCCCGAGACATGCTGCTGGAAATCATGTCGAACTTCGAAGGTGGAACGTACCAGCCGACACCCTTCACGACCTTCACCGGCGAAGATCTCGTCGCGTCGTTCCGATTTATGTCGCAGCGAAAGAACATCGGCAAAATTGTTGTTGATCTGGATGGCAGTGACCGCGCGTTACTCGGCGACGGCAAACCCTCCATGGGCCCCGGCAAAAGTGGAATGTCCACGGGCTCCGATGCAGCGGCAAGTTCGTCAATGAAATCGCGCGATTCGCTTCGCGTGCACGCCGGTGGTAGCTATTTGATCAGCGGTGGTCTGGGTGCGCTGGGTATCGCTACCGCGAAGCAGTTGATTGCCGAAGGGGCGGGTGGCGTCATCCTGATGTCCCGTCGCGAACCCACCGGCGAGATTGCGGAGGTCATCGAACAACTCGGCTCCGGTTCAGCGCAGTGTATCGCCATTGCGGGGGACGTTTCCGATCCGGAATCGCTGCAGGCCGCCTTGGATTCGTTGCCCGAAACGATGCCCCCGATTCGCGGCATTTTGCACGCGGCCGGGATCATGCGAAACGAATCGATTCCCAAAATGTCGGAGCGTGAATTTCGCGAAGTCCTGCCGGCGAAGGTCAGCGGAGCACTCAACTTATTGCGGGCAATCGATCCGAGTTCGCTCGATTTTGTCATCTTCTTTTCGTCACTCAGTTCGGTGCTCGCGACCAACGGCCAAGCCAACTACGGCGTCGCCAACGCCTTCTTGGACGGCCTCGCCGAACGCTATGCCGACAGCAAAACACGATTTTTGTCGATCGATTGGGGGGCATTCGATGGCGGGGGAATGGCCGAGGGACTGGAGGAAACGATGGCCGCTCAAGGCGTGCGATTGCTACCACGTCGGGCGACGCTGGAACTGATGACACCACTGCTTCGCAGTGACGCCCAAACCGTTCCCGTGTTTCGCGGCGATTGGGGGAAGTTCAATCAACTGCTGCGTTCGCTAATGACGGGCGAATTGGCCTACACGCTGACCGAAAACTTGAGCACCGCCGACAACGAGGAAACGGATTCACAATTGGCCCAGTTCCGTGAGGAACTGCTTGGCCTTCCGCCGGACGAACTCAAAGACAAGCTCCGCGGGTACTTTGAATCCGCTTTGTCCGACATCATGGGCATTGATCCCGAGGACTTGGATGCACAAACGACACTCACCTCGTTGGGCATGGATTCTTTGATGGCCCTGGAATTGGGTAACAAGATGGAAGCCGGTTTACAGGTTGAATTGCCCATGTCGATTTACCTGCAGGGCCCGTCGGTCGAAAAGCTGGTCGACTATGTCGCGGGTGTTCTCGTGCCCAGTGAGCCCGCGGAATCAAGTGAACCCGCGGAATCATGAGTATCCTTTCCGAGGCGTCGACCGGCGGAGAAAATGCGAAAGCGTCCGCCACGGTTTCCGAGCCAACCTCTTCATCGCAGCCTAATGAATCGCAGCCCATCGAATTGGGCACGGTCCAGCAGACCTTGTTGACACCGTTATTCGCTCGGGCGCGTGAATGGAACCGGCCCGATGCGATCGTCCGTGATGCCAAGGCCACGGAGTTGGTTTCGCGATTGGATTATGATTTTTCCACGATCGCTACCTTTTCCGACACGCTGACCGGAGGTGCCATTCGCGCCGCGATTTTGGATCGCTGGGTGCAAGAATTCCTGGGACGCCACCCGCGGGGAACGGTTGTCTTGGTCGGCGAGGGCTTGGACACGACCTTTGATCGCAACGACAACGGTCAAGCCAGCTGGTTGGAAATCGACTATCCCGATGTCATCGCGATGCGACGTCAGGTATTTGATCGACACCCGCGACGCAAGCAGGTTGGTGGTTCGGTATTCAAACCCGAGTGGGCGGAGCAGATCGACCATTCCGGCGAAGACGTTCTGATTCAAATTGCCGGTGTCACGATGTATTTGGAACCCGAACGAGTACGTGAGTTGTTTGTGCGTTTGGCGGACACGTTTCCCGGGTGCACGGTGCTGTTTGATACCTGTTCGACATTGGGCAAATCCAACGCGGATCGCTGGGAGGCGACCGTCAAAACGACGGGCGCGGAATATCGTTTTGGGATCGACGATCCCCGGACGATTGCCGATTGGGACGATCGTCTGGTGGTCACCGATTGCTTGTCGTTGATGGACCATCACCGGCATCGCTGGACAAAAAAGGTTCGCATGCTGACAACCTTTTGGAAGCGGCTGCGAAATTCATATCTGGTCAGCCGAGCACAGTTTGGAAAAGCTCGGCCCGAAAGTTAGGCCGTGAAAGAGTTATTTTCGAAACGCGGATGTGACCGCGCAAGTGAGCCGAGATTGCGGCGACAGCCGCGAGCCGGGCCCCTGCACAGAAACGTGTTCCGAGAAAGTAAACGTCAACCGACCCGACGCGTGGCTGTCGCCACACCTGCGGCTCACCCGCCGCGTAAGTGAGCCGAGATTGCGGCGACAGCCGCGAGCCGGGCCCCTGCACCTTTGCTGCATCCCAATCGCGAAGCGATGGCAGGCTGTAGCCCCGGACGTTAGTCCGGGGTCTTGGGGCACAACGAACATCAAGTCGCGGAGCGACAACAGGAACGGGCTGCGGGACGTCGTGTGACGCTTACGGGGTACCGGCGGCTCGCGCCTCGCCGCTCACTGATCGACAGGTCGGCCGGCGGTCCCCGGACTCGCGTCCGGGGCTACACCATGCCGTGCCTTCGGCACTCAGGAACGAACGACACTTTCGGCCGTATCGCACAATTTTTTTGCCGCCTCGAGCGTTTCGGCTTCCGCGATGAAGCGGACAATCGGTTCGGTGTTGCTGCCACGCACCAGCAACCACGCGTTGGGCCACGACAAACGTAAACCGTCACCCGTCTCGGCCTCGGCGCCCGAAAATTGGTCGGCCAACTTCTCCAGCGTCGCCGGCAACGCATCGGCACTCATCTCCACCTTGGCTTTGTGGATGTGACGCACGGGCAGTTCATCCGCTAACTCCGAAAGCGGCTTATCGGTTTGCACCATCAAATCCAAAATCTGTGCCATGCCGACAAAGCTGTCGCGAACGTAGCCCACTCGCGGATCAATGGGCCCACCATTACCTTCACCGCCGTAGCTGGCCCCCACTTCAATCATGCGATCGGCCACGTTGGCTTCCCCGACGGCGCTGCGATGACAACCCACCCGGTGCTGCGCCGCGATGACTTCGCTCATCCCGCTGGTCGCGCCGTTGATCACGATCGGTCCACGGGTTTCGGGATTCGCCAAGATTCGCTGGACACAAAGCGCCAGCGTTTTTTCTTCTCCGATGTAACGACCGGTTTCATCGATCAATGCCAAGCGATCCGCATCGGGATCCTGGCAAAATCCAACGACACAATTTTGCTCGCGAACCTTCGCCCCGACTTCCTTCAGGTTGTCAGCGGTGGGTTCGGGAACGTGAGCGAATTTGCCCGTTGGCGCTTCACCCAGTAGGACCACGCTGCAGCCCAAGGATTCCAATAAACGTCGGGCCAGGATGCCGCCGCTGCCGTGGTTCGAATCGACCAGCACCCGCGGGGCCGCGGACGCAATCGCCGGGGGGTCGACGGTTTCCAAAACGGCCTGCAAGTGATCCGCATGGGGATCTTCGTCGCAAGAGATCTCGCCGATTTTGTCAAAAGGGACAAAACGTTTTGTGCCAGCATGGTAGTACTGACGGATGGCCGCCCCGCGATCGGCCGAAAGCACGCGGCCGTCTTCGCCAAACAGCTTCATGCCGTTATAGGGTGGCGGATTGTGACTGGCCGTGATTTGCACGGCGGCTTGAGCCCCCAGGGCGCGGACCCGGACGCCAATTGTGGGTGTGGCGGCGACGTCGACATCGACAACGTTGCACCCGGAAGCGGCGAGCGCGGCAACGACGGCCGATCGAAGCATTTTTCCCGTTTCGCGACCGTCGCGACCCACCAGCACCGTGCTGCCCTCGGGCAAAGCGCTGGCAAAAGCGGAAACATAAGCGACAGCAACATCGGGCGTCAGCGTTTGGCCAACGATGCCTCGCAGGCCGCTGACCGAAATAATAAGCGACACGGATAATTCTCGGCGGAGTGATCGTGCGGGGGTGGGAATGGACGGGGCCGGTTTCCAAGCGGGCGGCCTAGACGCACACCGACGCGGCCTTAGACTTTGACATCCCGATGGGGGATTTCAATCCGACGCCGTGACGTGATTTTTGCGAAACAACAAGATGGCTGATTCCGCTCAACATACCGCGATCCAGGACGCCGTTTCGGCGGGTCACCTGAGTGCCTCGGCGGCCGAGAATATAGCCCAGTGGTTGGACCAGGATCGCTACGCGGATTATCGCGATGAAGTCGTCCGGCATATCGACGGCAAGATGTGGAAGGAACTAGACGATGCTTATTGGACCGTGATTCCGTTTGGAACTGGCGGTCGTCGCGGTCGGATGTATCCAATCGGTTCCAACGCGATCAACGATCGCACCATCGGCGAATCGGCCCAGGGTTTGGCAGACTATGTCATTGAATTCAAGGGTGGTACGGAAGACTTGTCGTGTGCGATCGCCTACGACACCCGGCACCGTTCGCGACACTTTACCGAGTTGTGCGCCGGGATCATGGCGGCGGCCGGGTTCAAGGTGTATTTGCTGGACGACTACCGCGCGACGCCGCAATTGTCGTTCGCCGTTCGCGACATGGGCTGCGATTGTGGCATCATGGTGACGGCCAGTCACAATCCACCCAGCGACAATGCCGTCAAGGTTTATTGGTCAACCGGCGGTCAAGTCCTGCCGCCGCACGACAAAGCGATCATCGACAAAGTGATGAATTGCCAAGCGATCCGCCAAATGGATTTTGCCAAGGCGGTCGAAGCGGGCCAGATCGAAGTTGTGACCGCCGAAATGGACGCGCGGTATTTGGACGCGGCAGCGGCTTGCGCTCTGCCGGGGCCGCGTGATGCCAAGGTCCTTTACACACCGCTGCACGGTGTCGGTGCCGCGGCTGTCGTGCCGCTTCTGCAGCGAGACGGATTCAGTGACATCGAAGTTTATGGGCCGCACGCCGAACCCAGCGGCGATTTCCCGAATGTTCCCGGCCATGTTTCCAACCCGGAAAACAAAGCGGTTTTTGACGCCCCGATCCAGTACGCTCAATCCATCGGTGCCGACTTGGTTCTGGCGACCGATCCCGATTGCGATCGAATCGGATGCGCCGCGCCCACGACGCTGGACCCCGCCGGTCCGTGGCGAACCTTCAACGGAAATGAAATCGGCGCCATGCTGGCCGAACACGTGCTTTCCAAACGAAAGGCCGCCGGGACGCTGACGCCGCAGCACTACATCGTGAAGACGTTGGTGACGACGGAGTTGACCCGCCATATCGCCGATCATTACGGCGCTCGTTGCGTCGGAGACTTGCTGGTCGGCTTCAAGTGGATCGCCGAGGTCGTTGATCGCGAGGGTCCCGAGCATTTTGTTTACGGGACCGAAGAATCGCATGGCTATGTCGTTGGCACTTACGCCCGCGACAAAGACGGTGCGGTGGCCAGCATGTTGATGGCCGAATTGGTTGCCGAATTGAAGAGCCGCGGCGAAACGCTGGAAGGTTTCTTGCAGTCGCTGCAAAAACGCCACGGCTTGCATCGCGAGACCCTGATCAATTTGTTCATGGAGGGCAGCGAGGGCATGGCCAACATGACCCGATTGATGGCGGCGTTCCGCCAAAACCCGCCGCAATCGCTGGCCGGTTTACGCGTCGCCCGAATCGACGATTATCAATCGGGCGAAACGACCATTTGCGAATCATCCGCAAAAGAACCTTTGGTCGGCCCCAGCGGCAATTTGATCATCATGCGCTTGGGCGACGCCGGAAACTATGTCGCCGTGCGGCCCAGCGGCACCGAACCCAAGATCAAGTTGTACGTCTTCACCAAACTCGACGCTGCCGACAGCCGAGACCTCGCGGCGGCGGAACAAACGCTAAGCGATCGAATGCAAACGTTGGAAACCGACGTCCGCAACTACGTGAAAACGATCGTTGGGTGAACAACGAACCAAGCACTATCTCGCAATTTGCAGCGGGATCGAGGCCTGACCGTATTTCTTGGCCTCGACGTCCTCCATCGTCAATTGCAATCGATAGGTGCCCGGGGTCAACGTCGTTGGCAAATTCATCTTGTACGCGATGAAATAATCGCGCAGCGGCGCGGCGCTGGTTTGTTGATCGGCCGGCATCAATTGCTCGGCGACCTTTTTGTTATTTTCATCAAAGACCTCGTAGGTTCCCTGCAGGTTGGTCTGATAGCCATCGGCGGATTTTTTGGAATGGAAGTTGTCGACTTCGCAATACAAAATCACTTGCTGACCCGCCTTGAAGCGGTTGCCCCGGAACGGCGTGATTTGTCCAAATGAAAGGATCTCGGTGCAGAAGGCCAGCGAATTGACTTCCAATGAATCCGAGGCCGCCGATGCCAAGCGAGTCGCTTTGCGGAATTCGCGGACCGCTTCGCTAAGTCGCCGGCGGTGAACCGGGTGACCATTAGGATCAACGATCGTTGATAATCCCTTGAGGTAGTGTTGCAGGTACGCCTGTTCGTCGGCGGACAGATGTTCGATATCCTCGGTCGCGGCCTGGGATTGACCGGACAACACCTTGAGGTGACGCAATTTGATCAACCGGGCGGTTCGATCGGCTTCGGATTCATTTTCCGGTGCGACCGATAGTTTTTCAATCAACGTTTCAAAGAGCAACGCATCATCAAAGGAGGCAATCAGGTCCTCGCTGCGAACCGCGGATGCCTTGGCAACGGAATGGGCCAAATCGCCCGGCGTTGGCATCTTGGCAGACGCGGGTTTCACGATGGAACCGTGCGACATCGATTCGGGAGTGGCAACGAGTGCGTCGGGAATCGCGGTATCGGGAATCATGTTGTCGGGAATCGAGCCCGTTGGTGAATCGGCCTGGAAACCCCTTTCAAGAACCGACCGGGGCGGTGTCCGCATGGCGACGGCCGACGACGCGTGGCCAGCTGTCGTTTCCGGTGGTGCGAGATTGCCGGCGGCCCGATTCGTTTCACCAGGCTGTTCACCGGTTGTTCCGACGCTCAATGGACCGGGCAAGGCCAAACGCGATTCGACTTGGGCGCTGCGAATCGAAGCCGCATCGGCGTACTCGGCTGTGACATCGGTTGCCATCGGCGTCACCGCGGCGGTGGGCATCGCGACCTGGATGCCCGCGATCATGTCCTCCGGTGCGACGAAAGGATCCGGCATCGAAGCGGACGCCCGGCCGTAGGCTTTCAATTTTGCATCGCCGTGGGCCATCGAGCTAACCGGTGCCGCGGCAGCGATCGCATCGGCGATGGAATCCGACGCGCTTGGCCGGTCGATTCCGGATGCCCCCGTCTTGGTTGCGGTCGACGAATTCGATGGCCGTGATCGTCGCCGGCTGGATTCGGAAACTGCTGGCAAGTCACTGCTTGATTCGGGTGCCGGTGACCCAGCGAGTCGGATTTCAAGTGGGTCGGGCGTCGCGGGAAGTGCAGCTCCGATGCGACGAGCGGTTTTTCCTTGATCGATCAATTCGTCAGGAAGCTCGGGTAGGTTTTGCAGCTGCCGAGTGAGCGCCTCGGTAACTCCGGCCGGTTGGCCGGATCGAGCGGCGGACTTGGACACCGCGGCTGCCAATTGACGTGCCGCTTCACGTCGCACCGCCGGCGGATACCCTTCAAAGGACGCCATAATTTCTTGGATGTCGGCGGGACTGATTGCGTCGGCGTTTGGAGTCCCCGCCTTTGCTAAGGCCGCATTTTTGGCCTGCAGTCTGTGTCTTGCGTCGGCTGCTTTTTGCGCGATCGAACTTTTCATCGCCGCGGCGTGTCGATCGCCAGTTCCACTGATTTGGGCACTGGCTGGTTGCACGTTCCCCGTGTCGCGATCGGCCAATTCGAAAGACACCCCGCCGGTCGAATCATAATCGCCACTTACCTGACCCCCGTTCGATCTCGCGACGGCGTCGACGCTGTGACCGCTATCGCTGACAACCTTGGAGTTTACGTCACCCTCGATTTGGGGATCTTGGTCGCGCACCACACGCCGGTCCTCGGGGACTGAATCGCGATCGCGGACGTTGCCCGTGACCAGCCGCTGCGCGGGCGCCTGGATATCGGCAAGCTGGCTGTCCGGTGTTTCGGTCACACGAACAAAGCGTTTGAGCGGGTTGTTGCCTCGGCAACCGGCACCCAGGAGCAAGACAGCAACGCACAGCCAAACGCGGGTCCGACCGGTGGACGAACATTCGGCTGGGCATGCGTTCAAATCGGCGGCCAGCATGGCAATCGAAGGGGAAAGCGAAATCGAACAGGTTTCAAAGGTCGAGCGGGTTTCAGTGGCGGGCATAGGAAATAGACACCGCCGCCCACAACGCCAAACTTGAACGGGCCGCCCCTTTCGCATTGCGTCTTGTCGGCACCGTGAGCCAACTGGTATTTGGAATAAGGGAAACCAGAATTCGATGCGCAAGGCCACGGAAGTTGTCGCGGTGAAACTCATGGAGATGCAATCGCGACGCAGCGGGACGATGGGATGGCTCGTTCCAGTCACGCTCCTGCTCGCCATCCCGTGCCTTGCCGTGGCCGAAGACGATTCGGATACCGCCGCTTCGATGCGACTGGCCATCTCGGAAAAGGACGATCAAAAGCTTGCCGAAATCGTCCGGCACTCGAACATCCAAGGGTCCGTCATCGACGGCAAACAGTGGTTTCGGGCCGCCCGCTTGCTGGAAGCCACGAAGCACCATGCCTTGGCGAGCAAAGCCTATTTCTGCGTTTGCTTGGACGAACAAAACGAGTCTTGGCTGACGGATGCACAGCGGCAAAAGCTTGCCGAGCGTTGTTTGGCGTTGCTGATTCAAGCGAACGACCTGGAATCGGCGGTGACGCGGCTGAGCCAAATTCCTGCGGCGGCAAATTGGTTTTCTCAAGACTGGCGGCTGGCTTGGCGGCTACGGATCGGCGACTTGGCCTATGTCCGTCAACAGTCCACATTGGCCATTTCGCAGTATCGTTTCGTGATCGAAAACCCTTCCCGGCCCGCCGATCTCAATCGCCAAGTCCATGCCGCCGCGGGTTTGCGAAAATCGTGTGTGCGGGCCAGCCACGATGACGTGGGAACGGTCGATGTGCTGGTCGAAACCTGGGCGTTGTCCAAACCGGGGCCAACCGATGCGGTCGCGTGGCTGGATGATGTCGCGCCGAACATCGCCGAACGTCTGGTAACGTCCATGCTTCGTAAACAGGTGGCATCGCCGGACCAGTGGATTCCTATCCGCGAGGCGGCGGCGGCTTGGGCAGGACAAAGCGGTCGCTGGCACTTGATCGCGTTGGCCGCCGAACCGGATCTTCAAAGCGGTGCCCCGCACCGTTCCGCTCGACTTGAACGTTTGGTTGCCGAAAGCTGGATGCAGATCGGCAAGCTGGATCGATCCTTGCCTTGGTGGCGGTATTTGGCGGATGTTCGCCAAGTGGATGATTTTCCGACGCTGCTGCGAACCTGCGAGGCGGAAGTCGCCGGCGGCAACGATCTTGCCGTCGCCCGACGCCGTATCGAAGCGGCAATCGTCGCACTGGATACCGACACGGACGATTCGGTTGATTCCGCTAATTCGAACGCGGATCAATCTGCGGCGAAACTTGCGACGCGTCGCAAGCGACGCCAGAATTTGCTGCGTTTGGTCGAGGCTCAGTGGTGCATTCGGGCGGCAAAATTGGACCGCTGCCGGGAAATTTTGGCGATGGTCGTCCGCGGCGATGTTGGCGATCCACCACTGGCCCCGCGAGCACAATGGTTGACGGGCGAAAGCTTTTTCCTGCAGCGTCGATATCAGGACGCGATCCGTGCGTACCGTGGCGTCGAAGCGATCGATGCCGACAAGTCGTATGTGCCGCTGGCTCTGGTGCAATCCGGAAAAGCGTTTGAACGATTGGGGCGGACACGCGAAGCCGGCATTTGCTACGACGGACTGGTGAAACGATTTGCCCAGAGCCCCCAGGCGTCCGAGGCGAATCGTCGATTGGCGGCGCTGCGTGGTACCGGCGATGCCGAATCGACCGATTCGCGGCGACGGTTTTGATCGATGCAACAACGAATTCCCACCCCCAATCGAGTTTACCGACTGGCACTTGCGTCTCGGATCGAGCCCGTCGTTGTGCTGGCGTTGGGGCTGCTTGTGTGGACGCAGGCCATGCCGAAAGCGTCCGGCCAATATCAGGGCGGCGGGAATTTTGCACCGCCATCGGGCGCCGCGTTCGGCGGCCCCCAAAGCGTTCCCGGCGGCACCACCTTTGCCTCGGGTGCAACGCAGGGAAACAACGCAGTTCGGGGAAACAACGCGATGCAGCGTAACGGCGCCATCGGAGGCAACAACTATCCGGCGGCCGGTGGTGGCATTTATGGTGCCGCCGCCCAGCCGGCCGCCCGAATCGCCAATGCCAACACGGCCGTGGGGTCGATGATTCCCGCCATCGCGGGCGGAATGAATGATGGCGGTATTGATGGACAAACACCCGACGAAGCCGGTTCGCGGGCATTCGAGTGGCCGCCCATTGTCGACAAAATCCTACGTGGCGGTTGGTTGATGGTTCCGCTGGGGATTTGTTCGCTGTTGGTGCTATCGCTTTCGATGGAGCGGCTGATTTCACTTCGACGCGGCCGAGTGATCCCTCGCCCCTTCGTCCGCCGCTTTACCGAATGTGTCGAAGACGGTCAGCTTAGCTATGACGAGGCGACGGAGATTTGCGAGGAATTCGATTGTCCGGTCGCTGAAGTCTTCCGCGCCGCCGTCCGTCGCTGGGGACGTCCGATGCTGGAAATCGAGCAAGCCGTTATCGACGCTGGTGACCGCGTCGGCGATTCGCTTAAACGTTTTGTCCGCGTCTTTCACGCGATCAGCAATGTCGCGCCACTGCTGGGCTTGCTGGGCACCGTTTTGGGCATGATCGAAGCCTTTGAAATGATATCCAACGAGGAATCCATGGGGCGGCCCGACATGCTGGCATCGGGCATCAGCATGGCGCTGGTGACAACGGCGGCGGGATTGTCCGTCGCCATTCCGGCCTACTTGGCCTATATGTATTTCAACAGCAAGTCGGATCGATACCTGGTCGAAATCGACAAGCTTTGTGCCAAGGTGATCGACAGTATTTCGGCCGAGGCGTTGGAGAACGGTTCGCGACGCAAGAAGCGAGCCGCGTAAGCATGGCCCACCGAAAGCAACCACCCGAGGACGCGAGCATCAACCTGACGCCGATGATCGATGTGGTCTTCTTGTTGATCATCTTCTTTATGGTCGCGTCAAAATTTAGCGAAGCCGAAGGACGCGTCGACGTCAGCGTGATCGCTGACGGCAAAGTCCAGGCGATCGCTCGACAGCCCGATAAACGTGTTGTCTCCGCCGACGCCCAAGGCAACCTTGCACTCGACGGCGTCCCCATGACGATGGAACAAATGCAGCAGACGCTGCGGGCCCAAGTTTCCGAGTATCCGGACCTGCGAGTGGCCGTCGGCGGCGCCGAAATGCTGCCCACTGGGAAGTATCTGGAGATCCTGCGGACGGTCAAACGTGTCGGCGTGCAACACATTGGGGCCGCCGAGTATTAAACGCTCGAATCTTTTTCTGGCTCGAATCCAAGCAATGCCTTGAACGTCCATCCCGCCGCCTGCGCCGCCGCCGGACTCGCCATCGCGTTGTTGATTGCGGCCATCATTTTGATCCGCCGCCGGCGATCTTCGCGTACCGCCGGCTTCATCTTCTTGGCGTTGTCGATCGCCATCCATGCGGCGTTGCTGGGATTACTGCCGCATGTTCCCAAGCTGGGCGGCCATCGACGACAAGCCGAAGAACCCGTTGACGACGGCATGGAAGATTGGGAATTCGCAATGCTGGATTCCGAAAACGCCGCCGAAGCGTCCGATCACGGAACGTCCGACAACGTCCAGCCGCTGCCGGTTTCGGAATTAACGGACCTCTTGTTGGAATCGCGAGTAAGTGATGCCACCGATGCGGAACCGAATCAAAACGAATCCGATAGCCAGGAGAACAAGGACAGATCCAGCGAGAACGAAGCCCACGCAACCAACCGCCTGGAATCCGAGGCACTCCGGTCCATCGAAACGTCCTTGGAAGACCAATCCTGGTTGGATGAATTGGCCGAGGCCATCCCTTCCGAATCGGATTCCACGACCGATCCCGAGATGGAATCGGAACCCACGTTGGAAGCCGAAGCGGACGCCGAATCAGAACCGGCATCTGCATCCGAGACCGAGCCCCGATCCGAACGCGTTGAACGTGATGAATCCGTCGAACACGTCGAATCCGTTGAACACATCACGGAAAGCACCATGAACTCGGACACGAGCGTCGATCCGGCGGGTGTCGCGAGTGTGCATGGCGAAGCCGTATCGTCGACACCCGCTGCGGTCGAAACTCCGGTCGCGACGCTGGCCGATCGTGGCCGGGCACCGCTTCGCGAGGCAATCGTCAGCGGCGCACGGCTGGCCGATTTTGCGGCCCGCTCGGGAGCTTCCAAGACCGTTGCGCTGCGAAACACCGGAGGCGATGCGGAAACCGAAGCGGCCGTCGCGATGGCGCTTCGATTTTTGGCATCGACGCAGCAGCCCGATGGCAGCTGGGCACCCCAAGGCGGCGGCATTGATCGACGCACGTTGGGCATTTCGCGTCCCGGTGCCGGCTCGCGGGCCCACACGGGCATCACCGGCTTGTCGTTGTTGGCGATGATCGGAGCAGGGAACACGCATCATCGCGGCGAGTATTCCGATGAAGTTTACCGCGGCTTGGCTTGGTTGATCGGCAAACAATCGCATGACGGTTCGCTTGCCGGCGATGCCACGATTTACTCCGCAACGTATTGCCACGCGATGGCGACGCTGGCGATGGCCGAGGCCGCGGCGATGACGGGCGATCGATCGGCGGTCACCAGTGCGACCCGGGCCATCGATTTTTCGCTCAAGGCACAGCACCCACGCACCGGAGGCTGGCGATATCGTCCCGGTGACGAAGGCGATTTGAGTCAATTGGGTTGGCAGGCAATGGCGATTGATGCCGGCTATCGAGCCGGCATCGAGATTCCAACGCAAAGCGTCAGCGGCATCCAGCGTTTCTTGAATTCGGTCAGGCAGGGACGTGACGGCGGTCTGGCAAGCTACCGGCCCGCGGAACTTCCCAGCCGCACAATGACCGCGGAAGCCCTAGCGACTCGTTTGTTGACCGGAACGCCCACATCGGAAGCCGCGATGGTCGAAGCTGAGAACATGATTTTGCAGGCGACGCCCGGTACGGGCCAAGACAATTACTATTTTTGGTATTACGCCACCGTGGCCTTGCACCAACGGCAAAACGCGGCTTGGCAGACCTGGAACACGGCCTTGAAGAAACGCTTGTTACAAATCCAAGCTGCCGATGGTTCGTTTCCAACAAACTCAGCCTGGGGCGGCTATGGCGGAAAGGTTTATGCAACCGCGATGGCAACACTGTGTCTGGAATCGTATTACCGCCACGCACTCCGCGACCACGCCAAGATCGCCGCACGACCCGCGTCTTCATTTGTGCCAAAGTAGCACGCCTCTCCGAGGCGTTTCCTGAATTAGCACAACAGTGAGCGACAAGGCGCTAGTGCCAAAACCCTTAAGTTCTGTCTTGCCCCAACTGCGCAGTTCCCCCAGTTGAACGTGTCAAAAACGTCCATCCAAGGTCTGATGAGGACGGATACCTCACACACCAAACCAAGGATGGACAATGAGCAGTG
>JBCCRW010000040.1:0-20228 GCA_039201055.1 Planctomycetota bacterium
ATCAGATTCCCCTCGTCGTCATAGGTGTAGGTCCAATCGGCGTCCGCGGTGAGCCGATTGTCCGCATCGGCCGACGACCCATTGGAGGTCCGATTTCCGCCCGCGTCATAATTGTAGTCCTCCAGATTGGCGATCCCAAGACTGACGTTCCCCCCGGAGGTATCGACGGTCACGTCCGTAAGCTGTCCCCGCGAGTCGTACGTATAGTTTCGCAAGAGCGTTGCTGGAGTTCCACTCACCGTATCGACGCTTGTGGTTTGTGTGAGGCGCCCTGCCACATCGAAAACGGTCGCATAGCTGGAAATCAAATTCGAATTCCCGTCCTCATGCACGATGTTAGCAATGCGCCCCGAGGAGTCGTATAAAAAGGTCGATACGGGGTTGACGTTGGTGCCGGAGCGGTCCATTTCGATCAATCGCCCAGCATCGTCGTAAGCAAAGTCGACTCTGAATGGTAACTGACCCCCGAGGGTTCTAGAGACCTGCGTGAGCCGGTTCGCGGCGTCGATCTTCCGGTTGTCCGTATAGACCATTGACCCGGAGTCGCTTAGGACGGTCGACTGAAACGCGTGATTGTCGAAGTAGTTGTAGTTGAAAACGGCAGTCTCGGAATTTGAACTCTCGGTCGAATTGTCGGCGGTTTGGCGTTGTTCGATGAGACGTCCGCCAAGGTCATAGCTATTTTCCGTTCGGAATGCACCAGCGGCCTGAGCCCCCGTTGCGGTTTCCAACCGGCCCAAAACATCATAAACGTAGGTGATCGTTCCCACTTCAGAGCCGCGATCGCCGAAGCCACGATTCCCCGACGAAGGACTGTCGTACCAAGTTTCGTCGGTCGGATGATGGAGACCGTCATAGGCATATCGGATGACCCGATTGTTGCCGTCGCGGCTTTGAATCAGCTTACCGACGGCATCGAAATCAAATTCGCGCAAAACAGACTTTGTGTTCGATCCGACGGTTGCGGTCTTGATTTCCCTCGATGCGGTCAGGCCGCCGGCGTGATAGGTGAATTCGGTAATGCCACCCTTTGGATTCTCAAGTTGAAGGAGACGATTGTCCACGTCGTACGACATGCGAGTCACTTCGGTGTTGCCGGCGATTGTGTCGCCGCTGATGCTGGCGGTCACCCGGCCTAGGTCATCAAAGATCGAGCGTTGCCGAGTCATTTCCGTACCTTCCCCAGCGATGTGCTCGATTCGCTGCCCGAGACCATCGTGGGCGTATCGATGCCTTTCGGCGGGCGCGGGCTGCCCCACCGTTATAACGGCGACTTCGGACAGTGAGCCAAGCCCGTCATAGGCCATTTGTGTTTGGACCTGGGTTGCGTCTGTGATTGAGATGACCTCGCTCGCGGCATTGTACGCGTACTGAGTCACTTCAGTCCCGCCATTGGCAACTGAATGGACACGTCGCAGGTTGTCGTACCGGATCGCACTGGTGACCGGATCGAATCCCGAACCAACGCTTTGCTCGGTATAGGCCAGCATGCCATCGAGTTCGTAAAAGTATCGCGTGTTCGAGAAATCGTCCAAACCGGGATCCACTTGGCCAGTGACTCCACCGTTCTGATCCCCAAGCCAAATACTGACCTCGGTGGGGCGACTGAGCGGATCGGTTTCTTGGAAACCACCTGCAACGGGGATTCCGATCGCGCTGTCGCCGTCAAACGTTGTCCAGACACTTCTCCATTGTTGGTAGCTGCCTCGAATTGGGGCGGATTCACGCGAATAATCATAAATGGTTGTCCGCAGGGGCGTCGCGGCGGTGCGATACGTTGTGACTTCTATTGGCCGCCCCCATAGATCGATAGTCTGCTCGGTCACCAGGCCATCGGCGTCAGTGGAAGCACGCATTCCGCCAGCGGAAAATGGAGCGAAAAAGCTCGCTGGCCGCTGACGCGATTGGGGGCTCAGTCCTACATCCGAGGTATTGACAACATCGCGCTGAGGTTCCAGAAGCGACAGCATTCGTGAGTTGCGGTCGTACATCATGCTTGTGTTTTCACCACTGGGCGTGACCACCTCGCGGAGGTCCCCCATCACATCGTATTGGAATGCTGTGACTGGACGCCCGACTGTATCGATGTTTGCGAGTATTTGGGTGTTGCCTTCGAGTACCGTAATTGGCTGATCGTCTTGGGTGTCGGAACCATAGTTTGATGATGGGTCAAACTTTGGGCCGATCACCGCAGTGACACGCCCACGTTGATCGAAGACGTTGGTCGTCCGCGCCGTCCGCTGGGCGATCGATGTATTACCCGACGAGTCGACGTTGAAAGTCGAATAATCGGTCTCTTGGATGAAGACTTCACCGTGCTCGTTATAGGTAAACCTTGTCAGCGTCCGCCCCAAAAGACCTCCTGTCAGCCCTGGAGAAGCACCATCCGGATCCTCGCTGGTGATTTGCGTGATTCGTCCGGCAGAGTCGGTCTGGTACTCGGTCTCCCGGAGAACTGGATCGATTGTTTTCGTTAGGAAGCCATTCGCGTCATACTCAAACTGGGTGACCAAGGCGTCTGCGTAATCGACGACAGGATCGCCATTTGCAGTGTAGGTGACTGTCGTCCGATAGATGGCAACCAGCTGACCGTGCCTAGCGTCCGCTGGATCGTCGAGGTCATACTCGAAGATCGTAATGGCATCGGGAGTACCCTCCAGCCGGGATGGAGTAATCACAGCACCCTGAAGGCTTTGCATATTTGGAAGGTTGGTCGTTAAATCGATCTGACCGGGCCCTGAACCCTCGCTAAGTGCCTCGTAGTTTGCGTCGCCGACATACAGAATTTTGGTGTGGGCTTTGGGCTCAGGGATAAAATCAAGCCCGGTTTCTGCGATATTCCGGCGTCGAATCTCGGAGAGTACAGCGCCCGCATCACCTGGTGTCACCGACCCAGACGCATTGACGTCAAGGAAGTGCCCCGGTTGGTAGCGGACGTCGAATGAACTTGGCTGCTCATCGTTCGGACGGTTCCAACGGCGGATTTGATTCAGGATCAGCAAGGCATCAAGCGGACTAATTCGGCGATTCCCGTTGACGTCGTAATTATTTTCCGGATTCGTCCAGGTCAATCGCTCCGTCGCTTGCAGCTCTTCGGTGATTGAAGTGACAAGCCCGGGTGTGGTATCGACGTCGAAGGTACGTTCGTGCCCCAATTCATCGGTGACCGACGAAGGAAGACCATTGAAGTAGGAACCGTAGTCGATGACGTACGTATCGCCCGCAACGTCTGGCGTTACATCGGGAAGCGTGTGGGTGTCAACAAACGGCGTTTGGGCGAAGTAGGTAAAGGAATGCTCAGGACGAGGCAGCGGACCGTTGATAGCGCCAGCCACGCTGGCAAAACGGTCCGGGTCGGGAAGGGTCTGCGTCGTCTTCAATCCTTTGTTGTTGAGTACCAAGCCCGTATCCTCCTCGAGTATAACTTCGCGAACCAAGGTCGTCACGTTGCCCAGCGGATCGACGTGGGTCAGTGTTCGACCACGGCGATCCAACGTGAACGAATGGGTCCGGTCCTCGGGACCATCCTCGCCTCCTAGAAACGTATAAGATGCATGGTTCTCGAATGACTTCAGGCTTCTCTTGGGGATCGAGTTGATGTCTCCGATATAAAGTGCATCGATACGATAGCGGCCGATGCCCGAATCCATGTTTCCCGCATGCAGCCCATCGAAACGATTGGCGAAGATGCCAGTGACGAATTCGTTCGGACGAACTTCACCGAGTAGTTCTTCTTGTTCGTCGTCGTTAAAGTCGCTCACGAAATTGTCAAGACGCTCACCGAAAATCCAAGATCCGTCGCGCGGCAATGCGTCATCAATGCCAATTGTATCGATTTCAGTTCGCAAGCCGTCAGGCGCCGTAATTGCAGCAATTCTCTGATAGGTTAGTGGCAGCGATGGGTCGCTTCCTGCGAACAGCGATCGATATGACAACGTGGTGACGCGTCCGCCGGAGTTTATTTGGGCGATTCGGTTGCCTGAGTAATCGAAAGTCTCGATTAATCGTTCACTTGCACCGGGAGCGACGTGTTCAATGACAACGTTGATCGGAGCATTTGGGCTGACCGTGAAATTGCTCTTCATCACCGTCTCACGACCGTGGTGATCGATGATTGTTAAGATTCGTTGATTCGTCGCTTCCGACCATTGGTAGGTCGTCTCACGGCCGAGTGGATCAATCGCCTTAATCAGCCGGTCGAAATCATCGTACTCAAATTCAGTGCGATCGCCCGCGGCACTGACGGAAGCGGTCATCAAATAGGCATCTTGACCAGATGGTGTATCGACATATGTTTCGGCTTCTCCATTCGCGGGGGAAAAGAACTGTTTAGCGCCATCTGGATGCGAGACAGTGAATTCGCCATTGCTGAAAGAGAGTTCCTCGAAAGTTTCCGGTGGTGTTAGGTAGCCGGTACCGCTGGGCCGGTAGTACGACGCCGACTGATCCGCTCGGAGCAACGCGGCACCCGTTCCCGCACCATTGACGGGGATCCCGGTGACGACGCGTGTGCCAGAAGGAAAGGCCCATCCGGGGGCAAACGCATTGTTGTGCCAAATGTTGTTGACTAGAAATAACGAAGAGGCGGTCCACTGCTGTTGGGGGTTTGCGGTCAGTTCAGCGTCGTAGCCACGGATATCAGTCGTCACGCTGTAGATTCCCGACGCGGAGTCCTGGGAAATTGAAACGGGAAGACGTACAGCGATGGAGGGATCTTCACCTGGACTTTCCAATTCAAAGTCTTCTTCAAACGTCGCCGGTAAATCAAGCGTTGGCTTGAAGGGTGATATGCTACCGTTCGCAGTTGTTGTGAACTCCAGGCCAGCGGGAATTCGCTCACTCTGAAGTGGCGTTGAGACGCGTAGCGTCTGATCCGTTGAGTGCGATCCGGGTGAGAAATGTCGGGGCAACATTGCCCCGGTTGTTGCTGGCGGAGATGGAGTGCTTATCACGCTTCCGGACATCATGTTCACGGGGATTCCCGAGAGGCAACCTTGGCAGGTGCATGAGCAGGTTCCATCAACCTCCTGATTAGCAAACGCGGGCTCAAATTCGTCGTCATTGATTGTGACCCCGGTGCTGCCGTACCCGAGATACGTCGTCAAGTCCGTCCCGATCGTCGATACGGGCGTTGCCGGTGGTTGTTGCCTCGCCTCAAGATACAACGTAAACGTCTCAGAGCCTTCACTAACGGCATCATTGGTTGGCACGACCAACACTTCTAATTCGTTGTAAACGGTGATTGGAACGTTTTCCGCGTCACCCGACCCCGCCACATCTATCCAGTTGGTCGGCGTCCCAGGATCGCTCACTATGTAATACAGCATGTCGGCTGGTTTAAGAATGAACTCACCAGTGCCACCCCGGATCGCCGGGGAGATTTCCAAATCTACTGGTTCTGTGTGCTCGTCGTTAGGATTCGTGTCACGGCTGTCACTAAAGACTTTACCATGGCGAATCAGCTTTAGTCCAAAGTCGGTTCCAGGCGTCGCTGATCCGGTTTGTACGATGGGCGTACCGACATCCGAATCAGCTGGGACTTCGATGATCATTCGAAGGTCGGTCGCGAGGAAATTTTCCTTCGAGTATTCGGCAACCTCGTACCGAGTACCGTCATCATCGTTGCTGGTGTAGTCTCCGAGCCCACCAAATCCGAGCGGCGTTTGGTCAGTGATATTGATAAACACTCTTCCGTTCTCGGGAGTTCCGCTTTCTCCAAATTCAACAGCGTCCTTTTCGGCTGAGATGACGAGTTTTTCTTCGGTGTCCACGATCTGACCCGTTTCCGTCGTTCGCTGGGGCGTCCCGCTGCCGTGCGGCGGATCTTGTATAAACTCCCCATCCGCGCCCTGGTAAACAAGGGTGAAATTTAGGTCAACTCGGTCTTCCCGTTCGGCGGAGTTATTAACCCGACCAACCGTGAAGCTCACGCTCGAATCCACCGTGTCGATCTGGTAGTAGACCACTTCGGATCCGGTCATTGATGGAAGGTCTGTGAAGGTGCCAGACTGAGAAAGAAAGACAAGGTCGTAACGATCTTTCGTGCTGCCGGACACCTTTAGATAGACTTGTCCCGGCACTCCTCCAAGTCCGTCATCGACAACGCTGAATCGGTAGTAGATCAGATCATCCTCAAATTCGCCCTCGCTACCCGATTGGGGTGAGGTCGTCGCGTTTCGATCCTTGACGTCCCGTAAAACGACGTGATTCTCGGTCGCTATATCGTTAGTAGTGTCCGAGGGGTTGCTCCAATCAACAAACTCCCACAGATCGAATGGCATGCCCGTGGATGCAGGCATGCCGGTCGCTGGTTCGATCGATGCCGAGATATAATCGACTTGTCCAGCACGATAACTCGTGTCCGTGTCATCAAAGAACGGCTCGTACGCATCGGTGCTAGGACGTAGCAAATCAATTTGCGAAGTAGCCATTCCGACCACTTCGAATTCCATTGTCGCCAATAGGTTGTCGGCAGGCTGGGAGTCGCTAAAACCGCCCAAATTGCGAATCCGTCCGGTTTCGATTGAGAAGAGATCATCGGCGTTGGGAAACGCATTTCCGATCGAGAAACTACCGGGGACGAGTTCAAGCTGACTCGATTCGTAGCGTAAATCCAGGTAACCGCCAAAAGAGGTTTTTGCAAAACCAAGATGGTCAGCCCGAACGTTTACCGTGATGACGTCACCGGGTTCCGCAGATGCGACTGGAAGGCCCGTGTCGTCAAGAACTTCGACAGAGATCAAACCAACCGTGGCGAGATCAAGTGTTTCAAAATTCATGTCCGCGGCGGGGTAAGCCCGCGCGTCGTAATCCATCAACTGCCACCCGATTGTCTGGACACCGACTCCCGCAGAACCTTCGTTGGGGACGTAAACGATTTCGCCGGCATTGAACTCGCTCTGCTCAAGCGTCGTTGCAGTCGTAATCCGGTGCCCGTTCTGCAGGATGGCCCCCAGCGTCGGCAGATCGGCAAGTAGTACACGAGTCGGATTCGTCAGGTCAGGATCCGCGATCTCGAAATCGGACCACCTCAACGTGCGGGGTTCATCCTCGTTGATTGTGATGTCTCTTGGAGCGAAGACACTGGGCGCGTCGGGCGTATCGGAGAGGCTGATGGTGATGTAGCCACCAAAGATATGATCACCAAGTCCCGCGACTGAATACTCGATTCTCGCAACATCCTGGCCGAACAAATTGGCTTCGGGTGTGAACTCCAGTTTCCCCGCGAAAATATCCGCCGCGCTGATCGACTGGCCATTCGTGACCGCAACGCCATCAAGGGTGAGCGAACCGTTGGTAACGCCTTCGATCGTTGCGGTCGCTGCACCAGTCGACAAATTGTTGATCGAAAAGTCTACCAACGACAGGACGCGCGTCGTGTCCTCGATCATGTAAATTCGTCGGTTGCTCGCCGTCGGCCGAATCAAATCGGTTTCGACCACAAGTCGTGGCCGTTTGGGAACTGTTGCCGACTCGCGACTGAAATACCTAAAATATCCTTCCGTGTCGCTTGTGATCGCAAACGAAATCTCAGTTTGGCGGGATTGCAACGCGTCGATCACCGAGTCGGTGACATCAATCACGATCTCAGAGTCGGTTCGAGGCGTCCACGATGCAAGTCGATCGCCTAGCGTTGGAGCGTTGTTGTAGGTCACCGACGATTCGTCCCAATCACTACTGATCTGGTGTAGTGAATTGGTATCGGGAACTGAATCAGCCACCGGTCCGGTCGAAAGATCCAATTCAAGCAGAAAACGATCGGCCTCCGTACTAAATCGCGAGATATCGAACTTGAGAAGACCGTATTGCTGTGTCCCACCCACCTGGCGTGTATCAAGACGCTCTCGGTTTCCAAAGATTTCGGCTGGAAGCGAGGACAAAACCGCCGCGTCCGCAATGGGGGATATTTGCAATGAAGATTTTCCGCGAAGCGTGATCAAGCCGGACTGTGTTCGCGTGTGAAAACCGTCGCTTACGACATAGGAGAAACTGGTCGAGGCGCGACCGGTATAGTCACCAAAGAAATCGTAAGATCCGTCCGAACGTAGCTCAAACGTGCCAACGTCTGGCGGCGTTTCGATCGTGAAGTTCAGTGGAAGTGCACCGTCGTTTCCGCCCCTACTGAGTGTGCCGGACCGTGAAGTCAACGTCGACGTTGTCGCAGCGAAGAGCTGCGCAACTTCGAAATCGGTAAGGGCTTGAGGAAGCATCGCGACGTCGTCAAAAGTCGCAACGGATGCCTGCCTTCCTGGGAATCGTCCGAGGTAAAGCGGCGAGGAATTCGCCTCGGTCCGACCGAAAAAGGCAAACGTCGATTCGAGCGAGCCATCGATGTAGACCTTCACTTCGTTCTCGGTTTTGACGACCGCTACATGGCTCCAAGCATTCGAAGGTAACGACGTATCGGTGTCGACGAAGTACATTGTGCCCTGGTCGTTGGTCACCTGCACTCGGAGCTGATTGGTGTTTGGCGCTAACCATATCGCAGGCAGTCGTCCCCCGCTCAAATCTCCCTTCAACAATAATGGTCGAAAATAGGAGGTGGGGCTTCCATCGGGCCTGACCCACATGCTTGCCGAAAAGTCGTCATTGTTTCGCCCAATCGCGTCTAATGCGTCATTCTCGATGACGAGTTCTCCACCATTAGAATTGAAGCCCGTTGCCATTCTTGCCGACGACACGGGTCACGCCGCTGGCCGGTAGCGACTGACCCGTCTCAATTCCGCAGTCGTCCACGATGATGCCGTCGCTCTGTCCTTCGAAAGGCAACTGGATTGACCAGTCGAGTCGGTTTGCGAGCCCAGCGCCAAGACCACCTTCAAAATTGAAAGTCGGCGCGTTAAGGCTCACGCGAGCAGCCGAAGTGTTTCCGGCACCGTCGGATAGCTCGTAAACGAATGCATCGGATACAAGGTCGGCGTGATCGGCAAAGAACTCGTAGTCACCAGCTTGATTGACCACGACCTCGCCGCACTCCGGCGACGTTAGAACGGTGACGGTTAAGTTGGTTCCCGCCGGCACTTCATCGTTGGCCAAAACGTTTCCACTTGTGCGCACCAAGCCACCGGCCGGCCGTGCGCGAAGGTAATTCAGAGCCTCCGGGCTGACCGCATCATTGAAGATTTGCAACTCGTCGATGGCGAACGGTTCCGTGCTGTAATTTAAGAAAGATCCAATCCTTAAATCTGCATCATTACCCACCGTTGGGGCGCCGAGATCCGTTGTGCCGCGGTTGACCCCGTCGATAAAGATTGAGAAGTCGCTGCCACTCTTCACGATGCCAATATGGTGCCACTGATTCAACGTCAATCCGACGCTGCTATCAACGAACTTCAATCCCGTCGTCGTCGTCACCTGTGCACGTATGCGATGATCGCTGCCGACTAAGAACACCGCCGGTGCCTTGTCGAAGTTCGAATTGGCTTTCGCTAGGATCGTACGAGCGGTGCCTGTTTGGGTCGATTCCGGACGAAGATGAGAGGACAGACTGAAGTCGTTGTCGTTGGCGCCAAGCTGCTCCAATTGTGGGTTGGACTCCACAATGACGACATGATCCGAGTCGGTCAGCTGAACGGCATTGCCGTACTGTCCGGTGATGGAAATCAGCGGATTGACACCAATAGTTTTCGCGGATTTCCCATTGAGTCGGTCGACAAACTTGATTCCTGTAGACTCCTCGAAAGACAACGAAACCTGCGACGGAATGACTTCGATCAAATTGCTTTCCGACTTCGCCGAAAGATCGCCGGCAAGCAGTTGCCGCTTTTCCAAAGTTTCCAGCCGACGACGGTGTGGGATTCTTGTTTTCTTCGATTTGGTGCTGCTATGGCGACCGAAACCAAGTCGCTGCGAAACTCGTCCGTCGCCTAATACACCCATTTCTTTCACCGTGCGGTCGAAGAGTAAGAACAGATATTTGCTTGCTAGCGATCCCCAAGCCGTCAAATGCGATTGCAGAGAGAACCCACCCGGAGGCTAAAACCAGAGGCGACGATTGACAAGCCCGGCCCCCGCACCATTGGCATTTCTCAAATGCTTCGCGCGGATTGGCACGCAAATTAAATGAGCAATCCAATGGCAAGAAATCGCTAACGGAAGATAGTGTTCCGGCAAGCGAGTCTTATGGTCGTTGCAACTTTATCAGACCAAAGGTTTGGACGTTTTCCGATCAGAGCGCTGGGCGATAAAAAGCCAATTCAAGCAATGGGCGATCGCTTCAATGAAACGGAAAATTTTCCATAACATCGCTTCAGCGACTAAAGATGCAGTCAACCAATGCAAAACTAGTCCAGCTGATCACGGTCTCCCGTCAAGCTGGCCCGAAGATGCGATAAAGTTCTTGTTAGCCTTTACAAGTTGGCATTGACGCGCACGCGTGAGATTCGACTTTTGTTCCTATCACCGCGACACGGTAGGCGATGAGGCACAAAACTTGCGCGAACCAAATCTGCCACAACCCCAACCTTTCGTCAGCCCAGGACGATGGGGGCTGAGTCTCTGTCCGGCTGGGACAGCCGGGCTACTGAGTTCCTTTCCGGCTGGGACAGCCGGGCTACTTTGGGCGCTTTCGGATTTTAGCGGGTCCAAGCTTTCCGCTTGCTTTCGGCAAAGGCTTCAAAACGATCGTGCTGAATCGCTTGGCGAATGTCGTGCATCAAGCGTTGATAAAACGTCAGATTGTGAATCGACAATAAAATCGGCCCCAGCATTTCGCCGGCCACAAATAAATGCCGCAGGTAACCGCGGCTGTGCCGACAAGCCGGACACGGGCAGCTTTCATCCAGCGGCCTCGTGTCCTCGCGATGCAACGCATTGCGCAACTTCAAAATCCCGTCGTCGACAAATGCCAAGCCGTTGCGGCCATTGCGTGTTGGCATCACGCAGTCAAACAAATCGATTCCACGTGCAACTGATTCGACAAGATCAATGGGCTTGCCCACGCCCATCAAATAACGCGGCTTGTGCTCGGGTAAATGCGGCGTTGTGGCCGCGGTGATGCGATACATCTCGGCCGGTGGTTCCCCGACACTCAACCCGCCCACCGCGAAACCGGTAAAGTCCATCGTGCTCATCTGGCGAGCACATTGCACGCGCAAGGTTTCATCCAAGCCACCTTGGACAATCGCAAACTTCGCTTGGTCGTCGCGTGTCGCCGCGTTCAAACAACGTGCCGCCCAGCGAATTGAACGCTCCATTGCTTCCAGGACCACGTCATCGTCGGCAGGCAAGGCCACCACGTGGTCCAAAACCATGGCCACATCGCTGCCCAGCGATTCTTGAATTTCGATCGAATGCTCGGGCGTCAATTCGATGATCGCGCCGTCGATGTGGCTGCGAAAGGTCGCCGCGTGTTCGGTGACCTGATTGATCTTTCCAAGCGAAAAAATTTGAAACCCGCCACTGTCGGTCAGAATCGGACCCTCCCAACCCGACATGCCATGCAAACCGCCAAGCTTTCGAACCGTTTCATGACCAGGCCGCAAGGCCAGATGATAGGTGTTGCCCAGAATCATGTCGGCACCCGTGGCCGCGACTTGGTCGATCGTCACACCCTTGACGGTGCCCTGGGTCCCAACGGGCATGAAACCCGGCGTTTGGACCGGACCATGGGGCGTTAAAAAAACACCGCGACGTGCCGATGTGGCGACGTCGCGGTGTTGAAGCTGAAATTTGAATCGATTCAAAACGGACCGCTCGGATCAGAATTTGCCGAAGCGATGCCTATTCGCCACGCATCTTAAGGCCCAAATCAGTCAGCTTTTCACGCACCTCGTTCAAGCTGGTGACGCCAAAGTTCTTGCACTCGAGCATGTCATCGCCGGTCTTGGAAATCAGTTCGCCGATGGTGTTGATTTGCAAACGGGCCATGCACTTGCGAGCACGAACGGACAAATTCAAGTCGGCGATCGGACGATCCAGCTGTGCCTTTTCGTCGTCGGAAAGGTGAGTGGTATCGACGGGCGGATCGGGACTTTTCTTTTCGTGAGCGTATTCGCCCAGGCGAAGCCCCTTTTGCGTCAGCACTTCGCGAATTTCGGTCAGGCTGGTTTCGCCGAAATTCTTGCTACCCAGCAATTCGGCCTCGGTGGTGCGAGCCAGGTCGCCGAGCGTTTCGACGCCGATGTTCTGGAGGCAATTGCGACTGCGAACGGACAATTCGAAGTTGCTGACCGGCAGGCTGAGCGTTTGAGCGAGCTTTTCCTTCTTTCGCTGTTCCTCGTCGTTGTAAAGCTGGTTCCCGGTCGCGGCCGAATCCTTCTTGTACAGCATCGCTTGGGGATGATTCGGATAGCACTTCAAGATGCGGTCATAGCATGCTTGGGCTTTGCCGTATTCCTCGTCGTCCTCGTAAATCAGCCCCAGGTTGATAAGAGCTCCGACGCCGGTGGGGAACGCCTTGGCGGCTCGTTCGTACAAGCGCTTGGCTTCTTCGTCCTTGCCCATGCGATCGTTTTCCAGGGCCAACCCGAACAGGGCACCGGCGTGATTCTCGTCGGTCGCGACCGAACGCTCGTAATATTTGAGTGCTTCTTCCATGCGTCCACCGATGCAAGCGACCGTGGCGGCTCGCTGGTACATGTATTCGGCGGTTTGTTCCGAGGGCCCGAAGATGTTGTCCAGCAGAGCCATCGATTCCTCGACGCGCCCCATGTAGCGGTACGATTCGGCGATGCCGATGTTGCACTGGTCCTCGTTGTAGCCCGATTTCTTCGCCTTTTCGTAGGCTTCGACGGCCAAATCGTGCTGGCCCAATTCAAAGTTGCCGCGGGCGGTAAAGAACAACGACAAGGCGCCGCCATCGGCGGTGGTGAACGTATCCAGGGCGTCTTGGAAGCGGCCGAGCAAAAACTGGCAAACTCCCAATTTCGCCTTGCCGGCGGGCGTCAACGCATCATCGGCTTCCATTTCGCGAACGGCGTTTTCCAGTTCGCCAAAGTGGCCATAATTTTCCGCAATGGTGTGGCGGATCATGTCCACATCGGCCGGGCCGAACGAATTGTTGGACAGGATGGTTTCTTTCAGATCGGGAATATCGAGATCGACTTCGCTCACGAGCAACAACTCCAGGCGGAACGGCAAGAATGGAAGCCAGCGGTGGGACTCGAACCCACGACCTCCGCATTACGAATGCGATGCTCTACCAATTGAAGCTACGCTGGCAAATCGACGCGGTGGGACCCCAGTGTGGGTGGCAACAACGTCCACCACGGCCCCGAACACCGACGCGAATCGCAGAATGTACTAATTTTTTAGAAAAATCGTCAAGAGTGCCGAAATTCCGGCACGGCGGTCGCCGTACTCGCGTCCGGGGCTAGTCCATGCCGTGCGATTGGTAAAGTAGTACGTCTCTCCGAGGCGTTTCCTTTTTCTTCGCCTCGGAGAGGCGAGCAACTCTGTTTTGGATTCGCCTCGGAGAGGCGAGCTACTCTGTTTTGGATTCGCCTCGGAGAGGCGAGCTACTTTGTCTTGGATTCGCCGCGGCGGGGGCGAGCTGCTTATTCGGCGTGGCGTGTTGACAACGCCGCGACATACGCCAAGCGTGATTCCTGCGACGAAAATCCCACCGGCCGTTGCTGTCTCAAGTCATCAAGCGATTGCATCCGATGCGATTTCATGAATTCGCCTAGCCCGCTAAGCATCCGCCCCACCGCGGGTGGACCATCGCGATAGACCGCCGAGGTGACCATGGCGACATCGGCGCCGGCCAACAACGATTTGGCGACATCTTCACCACTGGCGATTCCGCCACTGGCGGCGAGTGACAAAGCCGGACAAGCGGCGTGCGTTTCCAGCAGCGGGCGAATCAGCCGCTGCACGTCGCCCGGGGGACTAAGCGTCCACGAAGACCGAAGCAACTTTGTTTTCAAGCAGATGTCAACACTAGGGCCGCGACCGTACAACACCATTGCGTCCACGCCGGAAACCACTCGGCGGGCAAAACGTGGCGTGCCGCCAGGGCAGGGATCGGTTTTCAAGAACAACGGAATGTCGATGGCTTGCTTGATTCCGGCAAGCGCGGCCAACCACTCGACGTCCCGCTGGTTGACGTCGCCATCAATGTCGTCGTGAAAGCCCACCGCGTTCCATTCGATCCCGGCCGCGCCGGCCGATTCCAATTTCTTGGCAAAGTCGATGCCGGCCGCGTCGGCGATGCCGTTGATACTGGCGATGACGGGAATGTCATGCTTTGCGCTGGCGGAATCCAATGCCCGAAGGTATTCCGCCGCGTCGCCGCACGCGGGATCCGGCCACGCCATCTGACTCGGGTGCAAACCGCGGTTTTCAATCGGATCAATGGATTGACCAGAAGGCGCTCTCCAGCCCGGCAATTGCTCGGCAAAAATCGAGGGCAGCACCACCGCGCCGGCACCCGCATCCGCGACGGCTTGGCGAAACGAATCTTCCATCGTCAACGGGCAGGCGCCGATGACGACGGGCGAGGACAAAAGCAGCGATCCGTAGTGCGTCGTTAAATCCATTGCACGCGTTCAAAAGAACCAAACTGTGACTATGAAACTTTCAAGTCACTGTGAAACTTTCAAGACAAAGGCGTTGGCGGCACGGCGTGAAGCGGCGTCTCGATCACGCTGCCGCGAAGGCCCTTGATCATACGATTGCGGGTGATCCAAACGCTGCAGGGCGTGTGTCGCAACACAAAACGCGAGGTGCTGCCCAGCAACCATTTGGACAACAACGTCCGTTGGGTTTCGCCCAACACGACCAAATCAATATCGTGTGTCTCGGTGAAACGAACCAAACCTTCGCCGTCGTGCGCGTCCTCGAGTAAATGCGTTTGCACCTTCGATGCGACCTTGGAAAGTTGATTTTTGGCCAATTCCAAGTCGTCGTGGTAGTGCCTGGCGGACTCTTTTTCATTAAAGAAGTCGCTCAGAAATGTCGCGACCGAAACGATGTGCAGTTCCGGACGCGCGCCCCATGGAATCTCCATCAATTCCTCCAGTGCCGCCTGGGACGGGCCGCTGGCATCGTATCCCAGACAGATTCGCAGCGGACCCTCGCGTCGATCGTCCACCGGCGGTCGGATGACCAGCACGCTACACGGGGCGTGAGTGGCGACGTAGTCGCTGACGCTGCCCAGCAACATCCGGCCGATTTGCGAATGCCCCGTCGCGCCCAGAACCACCAAGTCGGTTTCCAGTTCCTTGGCCTTGCGCACGATGACGTCGCTGGCGTCGCCCTCGCAGATCTCGTGATGCAATTGTATGTTTGCACCATCGAAGATTTCGGCAATCGAGGCTTGGTTTTCCCGCGCGTGTTCACAATCGTGCCGGAATGCTTTGTCCAGCATTTCGCCGGTGGCGTAGCTTCGGTGCACGATGGGTCGACGTACGACCGAGATCAAATGCAAATCAAAGGCATGATCGTGGGGCAGATGGGCCAGGAACTCGGCGCCCCGGCGCGAGGCGATCGAGCCATCCACGGCAAGCAGTAGACGTTTCATCAATGGAGCCTGATCGGTTGGCGGTGCGGGCCTTAGCAGTGATCAATGCCTCGGCGATGCAACTGGAGTGCCAAGCGACGCTGCGGCATGCGGACGAACCGCAAGCTTCCGCGATTCCCGCTTCACCGGCGATCGAAAAAAATTGAGAAACCGCCGCTTTTTGACCGGCCGCTTTTCTATTCACGTGCGGGTGTGCGAAACGAACGTTGCCACCGTGCGATCGGCACAGCAGGTGTGCTTATCCGCCCATTTATTCGAACAAGCGAGCACCCTCGGCCGGCTTGTGGCCGCGGAAAAAATCGATGCCGGACATTTCACGCTTGCCGGCCGGTTTGACTTGAACCAATTCCACCCATTGGTCATCGGTGGCCACCTGTGCGGTTTCGCCGATGCGAATTTCGCCGGGCACGGCGTCGTCGCAGGCATCGCCGGTCAAACGCACTTGGTGTACCGCCAAGCGGATCGCGGGTTTATCGGGTCGCACTTGATGATGGGTAAAAGCGACCGGCCAGGGTTGCATGCCGCGGACATGGCAATCGATTTCCGCCGCGCTGCGCCCCCAATCAATCGCGCCGTCGGCTTTGGCAAGACGCGGCGCGCGGGTGGCCGCGGCGGGGTCTTGCGGCGTTCCCAGGACGGATTGCCCGTCCCACGATTGCAGCAAGTCGACGGCGTCCAGCGTGGCCCCCACGCCCAATTGGGCGAGGCGTTGTTCCAGATCGCCGGAGGTTTCGTGTTCGCCAACGGCGGTTTCGGCGGTCGCGACGATGGGGCCGCCGTCCAGCTTTGGCGTCATGTGGATCACACTGACGCCCGTGACGGGATCGCCATTCAAAACCGCCCATTGAACCGGAGCAGCGCCGCGATAGCGTGGCAACAGCGAGCCGTGCAAATTCAACCCGCCCAGTCGAGTCGTGCCCAGCGTTTCGGCGGACAAAATTTGGCCGTAATCGCAAACCACCATCAAATCGGCGGCAAGCGAGCGAAGTTGTGTTTGCGCAGCCGGATCGTTTGCCGAAGCCGGATCGTCGACGGGCAAACCGCGGTCGGTGGCCCAGTCGCGCACCGGCGACTGTGGGCTGCCCTGACGGCTTTTGTTGGACACGACGGGGCGAGTCCAGACGCGCACGATTTCCGCGTCGGTGCCCGCGATCGCTTCGAAGCTTGGCACGGCGAAGGGACCGGTGCCCATCAAAATGATCTTCATACCTGCGAGAGACTTCATGTGGTGTAGGCGTCCAGCCACGGCTGAAAGGAGGCCACCAGGTCATCATCGGATTCGATTTCACCGGCCCGCTGTTTGGCTCGAAAGTCCGATTCCAATTCGCCCAACAAGCCTTCGACTTCGGCGCGAGATTCTTCGGACAAACGATCTACAAACATCACGCCATCAAGATGGTCCAATTCGTGTTGCAGGATTCGCGCCAGAAAGCCGTCGACTTTACGGCAAACCTCCTGGCCGCTGAGGTCGTAGCCGCTCAGTTCGATTTTCTTGGGTCGTTTCACATCCGCGTGGACACCCGGCAAACTCAGGCAACCTTCCTGGGCGGTGTCGCTGCCTTTGGGAAATTGCAGCACGGGATTGATCAAAATCAATTCCTCGCCGTCGGCCGGATCGCCACTGGGGTTGGCCACAAACAGGCGGATGGGCAGACCAATTTGGTTGGCCGCCAACCCGACACCCTTGGCGTCATACATTAAATCAAGCATCCGCCGGGCGACGGCCAGCAACGTCGCATCGACTCGCTGCAGGGCTTTGGCGGGCACCCGCAACGCGGGGTGGGGATAGGAAACGATCTGAAACGAATCGGGGGCCGGAAGATTCACGCGTCGTCGCGGGCTGGCGGTGTAAATCTCCAGTCTAGTTGTTGCCCTTGCTTCGGGAAATGGATGCTCGCTAGAGTTGCTCGCTACAGCAGTTTCACGCCATCGGCCAGGGAGAGCTTTGTCGCGTGTCTCGAAAGTGGCCAATCCGCACCAAACTTCGCATCTCGATCACCCTGCTCTCGGTGATCCTGATGCTGCTTTCGCTGTCCGGTCTGTGGGGGCTGTATGCGTTCAAGCAGTTGGCCAAGGAGGTCAGTCGCCAAGCCGGTGAAATCCCGCTGATTGGCCAATTGAGTCGTTTGGCGATGGACATGCACGAGAGCGACGTGCGCAGTCAAGAATTGTGGAATCAACGCGGCATGATTGATTCCTTTGGCGTCTCGTTTTCCTTCGCGACCAACGAGCAGAAGTCCTTTGAAGGAAGCGCGGCGTTGTTCGGCATGTACCTGGAGCGGCTGCGGACGGCCGTGAATGATCCCGATGGCGACAGTGTCTTGGTCGACAACGGATTGCGTCGCCAGCGAGTCAAGCAGATTGCCGAAACCTACGCGCGGGTGCAAGAGGCGCCGATGACGCTGGAAGCAATCAGCGTCGATGCCCGGACGCGGCGTCGTTTGGCATTGGAAAGCTTGGTCGAACAAACCGGTAATTTGGCAATCTTGCAGTACGAGGGCATGCGTGACTTCAAGGACGACGTTCGCGGTCGCTACACCACGCTGATCGGCGTCGCCTGGTCGGCGTCTTTGCTGGCCGCGGCCCTTATCGTCGTGCTGGTGATTGCGTTTCGGTGGCACGTCGTCAAACCCTTCGTCACGTTGTTGCACGGCAGCCGTCTGGTCGGACAAAACCCACCGGGCACCAAGAGCATTCGCATCGAATTGGAGACCGGCGATGAGCTGAGTGAGTTGGCCGAGGCGATGAACGGCATGACGTCGCGGTTCGAAGCGATTTGTGGCGACTTGGATGCCCAGGTCAAACAACGCAGCCGCGAAGTGATTCGCAATGAGCAACTTGCCAGCGTTGGATTTTTGGCCGCCGGGGTCGCTCATGAGATCAACAACCCGCTTGCCGCCATCGCCTGGTCCGCCGAATCGCTGAAAAACCAACTTTCGGGGATGAACTTTGGCGAAACCAACAAAGCTCGCGACAAACAGGTATTTGAACCGGAGTTCGATCAGGAGCTTTCCGAGGGACTGACTCGAATCGAAGACGAAGCGTATCGCTGCAAAGACATCATCGAAAAGCTGCTTGATTTTTCGCGTTTGGGCGAGGTCCGACGCACTCAACAAGATTTGGCCGAACTGGTTCGCGACGTGATCGACATGGTCGGCAAAGTCGGCAAATATCGTTGCACCACGATTCGCATGAGCGGGGAGGGCAGCCTTCGTGCCCATGTCAATCCACAAGAAATTCGCCAAGTGATTTTGAACCTGCTGACCAATGCCCTTGAAAGCGTCGACGCCAACGGCAGCATCGACGTGAACCTGTCGGCACAACACGGTCATGCCGTGATTCGCATTGAAGACAACGGATGTGGCATGACCCAGGAAGTCCTGGATCAACTGTTCGAACCCTTTTTCACTCGGCGCCGCGACGGCACCGGCACCGGGCTGGGGCTGAGCATCACGTATCGCATCGTCACCCAGCACGGCGGCTCGCTGGAAGCTCAAAGCGATGGCTGCGGGCATGGTTCGACAATGCTGCTAAGTTTGCCGTTGGCGGCCGCCGAAACCGACGAGCCGGCAAATTTCGCCCCCCGAGCTCACCGACTTGGCCCCACCAACACACCTACTCTCCACACCGAAACACCCACCCTTCACACCAACCCACCTACCCTTCACAACAACCCGAAACAGGCAGCCTGATGAACATGCATATCTTGTTTGCCGATGACGAAGCAAACTTGCAGGAGATGATGCGGAAGGAAATCCCGAGGATGGGATACCGCGTCACCGTTTGTCCGTGTGGCGAAACCGCCGTGGCGGCACTGGAGGTTAACGATTTCGATTGCATCCTGGTCGATTTGGATATGCCCGGTCGCAACGGAATCGAAGTGATCGAGGCTGCCAAGAAGCTGCACCCGGAAGTCGAGGCCGTGATCATGACGGGTCGCCCGAGTGACGAATCGGCGCGGGAAGCCATTCGGCATCATGTGTTTGCGTACTTGAATAAACCGACGAAGCTTGCCGAATTGGCGGGCACACTGGGACGCGTCGCCCAACGCCAAGCGGACAAAAAGGTGCTGGCGGCGTTGCAGCAACGCATTCGCCATCAAGAGGGCAATTCCGAATTGATCGGCAGCGGCCCCGCGATGGATGCGGTCCGGCGATTGATCAGCAAAGTGTCACCGACCGAAGCGAGCGTACTGATTCGCGGCGAAACCGGTTGCGGCAAGGAACTGGTCGCTCGAGCGGTCCATGATTCATCGCTTCGCAGCGGCCAACCGCTGGTGCCCATCAATTGTGGTGCGTTGCCGGAGCACTTGATTGAAAGCGAGTTGTTCGGCCACTGCAAAGGCGCGTTCACCGGTGCCGACGCACCCCGGCGAGGATTGTTTGAGGTCGCCAGCGGTGGCACGATTTTCCTGGACGAAGTCGGCGAATTGCCATTGGCGATGCAGGCAAAATTGCTGCGTGTGTTGGAAACCGGCGATATCCGAAGACTGGGCGACAACCAAACGACCCAGGTGGACGTGCGAGTCGTGTGTGCGACGCACCGCAACTTGGAAGAGATGGTCCAACAAGGCACCTTCCGCGAAGATTTAATGTTTCGCATCAACACGTTCGAAATTTTGGTCCCGCCATTGCGGGATCGCCGCGAGGACATTCGCCCGCTGGCCGATCACCTGTTGGTCCGTCACCGTGGAGACTTTGGCACGGCCAAGTCATTCACTGACGCGGCGATGAAGCGACTGGAACAACACACATGGCCGGGCAAT
>JBCCRW010000041.1:0-20209 GCA_039201055.1 Planctomycetota bacterium
ATGCGGTGGGCGGCGCCGGAATGGCTCAGCATCGATCCAATCACGCTGGCCAATGCGATCAGAATCCCGACGCCGCCGACCGTTTTGGCAAAGGCCTCGGTCAAGCGCGTCGTTGGCGTCTGTTGTTGCAATTGCAAGCCCACGGCCGGCTGCATTCGCTCGGCCGCCACCTCGGACTCGACGTACTCTTGGACGGTGCTCCCGGTGGACAAACAGGCGACCAAAAACGCCGCAAACAACAACGACAAAAATGCGTGCAGCCGCAGCACCAAAATCCCGCCCAAAATGACGGCGACCGCGAGTCCAACAATCAACCAGGTATTCATGGTCCAAAGTGTATGCCAAGCGGGACGCGGTGACCGATAAGAGTGATACAATCCGGGCATCGGGGAGGAATCCGCCATGATTTCCACGATTTCCCGATCGTTGTCGTTTACTGCACCAATCGGTTTCACATACAGCGGGCGATCCATTGCGGACGACGACGCGACCAGTCGCCACACCCAGATTCCTGGCATCCAGAATCCTGGCATTCAGATTCCGGTGCTTGCAAATGGTTGCATCCGGGATGCCTGTGCCTGCGACCTCCTGCAACCCCGGAAGTGCCGCACCCCGGACGAGTCGCCTGACCGACTTCCTGCCCCGCTATGAATGGATTGACTCTATCCTAGCGGCCGCGTGAACGCTCGTCCGCACCCGTTTTTTCCCCAACCTTTACCCGCCGCCGCACATGAGTGCCTCTCTCGCTTCGAATCGTCCGCTGTCGATTTCGCAGCAATTGTTCGTTCGCCACGAATTCGCCATCCGTCGTGTCCACAGCCTGCTGGGCATCGTGCCGCTGGGCTTGTACATGGTCGTGCACCTAACCACCAACGCATCGCTGCTGAACGGTGCCGAGACGTTTCAGCGGGCCGTGTTTCTGATTCATTCACCCGGCCAGTTGTTGCCGCTGATTGAATGGGGCGCTATTTTTCTGCCGTTGTTGTTTCACGCGGTCATTGGCGTCTGGATTTCGAAGACGGGCCGGTTCAATTCCGACCGCTATAAGCTGCCCAGCAACCGCCGCTACGTTTGGCAACGGATCACCGGCATCATCGCACTGGTTTATCTGTTTCTACACATCCTGCATCTGCATGGTTGGTTCCACGTGGACTTCTACCACGCGGCGATTTACAGCGTCGGTTTGGGTCAATTTGCCCCCTACAACGCCGCCAGCACGCTGGCCAATGCGTTGCAGGGGTGGGTGTGGCCGCCGATCTACCTGATCGGGATGCTGGCCTGCGTCTACCACTTGGCCAACGGTTTATGGACCGCCGGGATCACCTGGGGGCTGTGGATCAGCCCCACCGCCCAGGCCCGTGCTTCGAAGCTGGCTGTGGCATTTGGTGTCGTTCTTGCGGTTATCGGCACGAGCGCGTGGTACGCCGCCGTCGCGCCGGATGAAGCCGATATCGCGGAATTTAAGCAGGCCGAGGACCGGATGTATGACGTCGCCGTCGAAGCCGGGATGGTTCCCGAGATGCCGAAGAAGCGGGCCGGTTATCACGAGCTGAAATCAACCCAGGTCGACGCGGAGAGCCGGGCCAACGCGTCCGGTGATGGCTCAGTCGTCCGCTAGATCTGGGTTTCCACAGTATAATTTGTTCACTTACATCCACCCTTTTTGATCCCACGCGAGTAGCAGAACCTCATGCGAGCCCACAAAGTCGTCGTCGTCGGAGGTGGTCTGGCCGGATTGGCATCGGCCATGAAATTGGCCGAACTGGGTGCCAACGTCGATCTGATTTCGTTGACGCCGGTAAAGCGTTCGCACAGCGTGTGCGCCCAAGGCGGCATTAACAGCTGCAACGACCAGACTCGGCAATTGGGCGATGATGAATGGAAGCACTTTGACGACACCGTGTACGGTGGCGACTTCTTGAACCATCAACCGCCCGTCAAGGAAATGGCTTATTGGGCACCGAAGGTGATCGACCTGATGGATCGTTTGGGCGTGCCATTCAATCGGACCGGCGAAGGCTTTATCGACCGGCGGCGTTTCGGTGGGACCCTGTACAAGCGGACCGCATTCGCCGGCGCGACGACCGGCCAGCAGTTGCTGTATGCCTTGGACGAACAGGTCCGCCGTCGCGAAGCCGAGGGCGTGGTCAAAAAGTACGAGTATTGGGATTTTCTGGGGCCGATTTTGGACGACGAGGGTCGCTGCCGCGGCGTCGTTGCCCAGGACATGGTGTCGATGGAGATTCGCGCGATGCCCGCCGACGCGGTGGTCGTCGCCAGCGGAGGATGCGGCCTGGTGTACGGTCGCAGCACGATGAGCGTCTTTTGCACCGGAAGCGCCGCCAGCCGCTGTTTCCAAGCCGGCGCCAAATACGCCAACGGCGAATTCATCCAGGTGCATCCGACCGCGATTCCCGGCAGCGACAAGCTGCGATTGATGAGCGAATCGGCCCGCGGCGAGGGCGGTCGCGTGTGGGTACCGCGGAAGCCGCACGATGCCCGCGCCCCCATGGATATCCCCGACAGCGAGCGCTACTACTTCCTGGAAGAACGCTATCCAAAATACGGCAACCTGGTCCCGCGTGACATCGCGACCCGTGAGATCTTCAATATTTGCGTCAACGAAGGGCTGAGCATCGAAGAGGATCGGATGGCGGTCTACCTGGATCTGACCCACATTCCAAAGGCCGAATTAGATCGCAAACTCGGCGGCATTTTGGAAATTTACGAGAAGTTCCAGGGCGTCGATCCGCGTGTCGAACCGATGCGAATTTTCCCGGCCGTGCACTACAGCATGGGCGGCTTGTGGGCCGACTACACCCGCACCGCCGAAGGTGGTCTCGAGCCGGGTGCGCCCAACAACCACATGACAAACATTCCGGGTTTGTACGCCATCGGAGAATGCGACTACCACTACCACGGCGCCAACCGGCTTGGAGCCAACTCGTTGCTCTCCTGCATCTTCACCGGACTGTTCACCGGTCCCTCGATCCTTAACTACGTCGCCAACCAGGATGCCAGTGCCGACGATCTGTCATCGACGGTGGTCGATCGCAGCGTCAAGGCCGCACAAACACGCCACGACAAGCTGCTCAACGGTACCGATGGCGGCGACGAAAATCCCTACCTGATCCATCAGGAATTGGGTGACATCATGACCCGTGTCGCGACCGTCGTGCGTGACAACAACCAACTGGCTGGGGCAATCGGGAAGGTTCAGGATCTTCACGAACGAGCCCTCAAGGCATCGCTGGCCGATACCGGGGCTTGGTCAAACCAAAACGTGGTCTTCACCAAGGCTCTCCAGGATATGTTCCCGATCGCCAAGACGATTCTGCAAGGTGCCTTGCAACGGGACGAATGCCGTGGTGCTCACTTCAAGCCCGAATTCCAAAAGCCCTCGCTGACTTCCGACGATCCTGCCGAGCGGCGGCGTCAGGCAGAGGCCTGGTGCGATGAGTTCGAAGAAAACAATCGCAAGTACCTGAAGAGCACGATCGCGAGTTACGACAGCGAATCGAAAATGCCGGAGCTGACCTACGAAGATGTCGACACTTCACTTTTGGCACCACGCCCGCGTTTGTACGGTCTGGTCGGTGGTGAGGTCATCGAACAGGTTTGGAAGGAACGCTCCGCGGGTGCCAAGCAAAAGCAGGAATCTGAAAAGCTGGTTACCGCCTGAAGCCAAGTTGCTCGTTGCAACACGTCCACGTAGCCGACGTTTGCCCGAACTACCCTCGTAGCCGACGTTCGCCCGAACGCGGAGAGATGTAGCCGGCGTTCGCCAGAACGTGGAACGAACCGCGACCATGCCCGGACCACTCGATCCCGCTACGCCGGCGTCGGTTCCCGCTTCCGCACAACCCTACTGTTAACCCCTTCATTATTTGTCACTGGCACATGATCGCCATCGAACCTGCTGTCAAGAAACGCCCCGAATCGATTCTGGTTCGTGTCCGTCGTCAGGACGGTCCCGGACAGGATGGTTACTGGCAATTGCACCGGATCAAGTACGAACCGGAAATGAACGTCATCAGCGTGCTGCAGCGGATCGCCGCCCAGGCCACGGACGTCGATGGGAATCGGGTCGCGCCGGTGGCATGGGATTGCGGCTGCCTCGAAGAGGTTTGCGGATCGTGCACCATGGTCATCAACGGACGCGTCCGACAAAGCTGCTCGGCATTGGTCGATCGTTTGTTGGCCGACGAGCCCGACGAGATTGTGCTCGAGCCGATGAGCAAATTTCCAGTCGTTCGCGATTTGGTTGTCGACCGAGCACGGTTGTTTGACTCGCTCAAACGCGTCAAAGCGTGGGTGCCGGTGGACAGCTACTACAACATGGGCCCCGGCGAGCGGCAGTTGCGTGGGACGCAGGAGCAGAATTATCCGCTTTCGCAGTGCATGAGTTGTGGGTGTTGCTTGGAAGCTTGTCCACAGTTCACCAAGATCGAGCTGACCCAGGAGGAAGGCGAAAGCGACCAGGACTTCGCCGCTCGTCAACGTGCTGCCTATGAAGAGGCCTTCATCGGGCCGCACGCGATCAGCCAAGCGATGCTGTTCAACAACCACCCGACCGGTAAAGCGATGGCGGCCGAGCGGATGGATGTGTTGACCGGCCCCGGTGGCATCCAGGCGTGTGGCAACGCCCAGAACTGCGTTAGCGTCTGTCCAAAGGAAATCCCGCTGACGACCAGCATTGCTCGCGCCGGCCGCGCCGCCACGGTGCACATGGTCAAGAAGTGGTTCGAAAAGTAACCAAACTCGTAACCGCTGTCCGCCCGAACACGGACACGCCGTAGCCGTGGCCGTAGCCGCTGTTCGCCAGAACACGGACTAGCCGAAGCCACTTTTCTCCTGGCTCCCCTCTCCCCCGGATCTTGGCGAGCCTAAGCGAGTCAAGATCCGGGGGAGAGGGGAGCAACGCCCAAGCGATTTCCGACGCCGCGCGACAGCCGGCTACGAAACTGTCCGCCACACCCTTCTAACCCCACACCCTTCTAATCGTACGCGTGCTCTTGAAGTTCCTCAAGCGACGCGTATTCCAACGTGGAGATGTGCGTGGCCTCCAGCACAACCGGTGGAGCGACGCCGGCATCGTAGGCCTCGCGCCAGCGGCCGGCGCACAAGCACCAGTGATCGCCAGGCACCAAACCCGGAAACCGGTACATCGGGTTCGGGGTGATCAGATCATTGCCCTGGCCCCGGCTGAACTCAAGGAATGCCGCCGTCACCCGAACGCAGACGGTATGCACGCCCACATCGTCGCCACCGGTGTTGCAACAACCGTCTCGGTAGAAGCCCGTCAGCGGATCGTGGCTGCAATCCTGCAGCTTTCCGCCAAGCACGTTTTTTGCCATCGTCGATGGAACCTAGGAAAAAAGATTGTTTCAAGTGCGGCAATCGGGGCGAGTCGCACGCGTCGGTCGCAGCGATGATCGCGATGCCACGGTGCCTGGAGACTTTAGCGGAATCGGCAAGTCGGATGCTTCGGCTGTGAACTCGACCGGCGACGCAATTTTCGCAGGGCACCCGATGCTGTACAGTTGAACAAATTCGAGCGACGTTCTTTTGCCATCAACGGTCCCGACATGGAAGGTTCCGCACACGATTTATTGCACGGTTTGACCGAGGCCCAATGTGCCGCGGTGCGACACATTGATGGACCGATGTTGACGCTGGCGGGTCCGGGATCCGGGAAAACTCGGGTCGTCACGCATCGTATCGCACACCTGATCGCACAAGGAATTCCACCCCACCAAATCCTTGCGTTGACGTTCACCAACAAGGCCGCCGACGAGATGCGGCGACGTTTGGAAACCTTGGTGCCACCGGAAATGGGCGGCAAAAAAGTGTGGATGGGAACGTTTCATCGTTTTTGTGCGCACCAACTGCGTCGGCTGGCACCCATGGTCGGGTTGGGCGAAAACTATTCGATCTACGACATGTCCGATGCGAAGGCGACGCTCAAGCGAGCCATTCAGGCCGCCGAAGTTTCGACCACGCACGCATCGCCCGAACAAATCGCGTCGTCGATCAGCCGCTGCAAAAGCCGACTGGTCACACCCGACATGATGCAGGGCCACGCGATGACGCCGCAGGAGACCCTGGCGTTGCGAGTGTACCCGCATTACCAACAGCACTTGCTGCGCAACAACGCCGTCGACTTTGACGACTTGTTGTTGCACGTTGCGGTTGTGCTTCGCGAAAACCCCGAAGTCCGCGACCGCATGGATGCTCGGTTTCGCTACATCCTGGTCGACGAATACCAGGACACCAATTTGGCACAATACGCCATCGTCCGCGCCATGTCGATCGACCATCCCAATCTGGCCGTTACCGGCGACCCCGATCAATCGATCTACGGTTGGCGTGGCGCTGATTTGAACAACATTTTGGATTTCGAAAAGGATTATCCGAATGTCCACATCGTTCGCTTGGAAAAGAATTACCGCAGCACGCCGAACATTTTGCGTGCCGCCGATGAACTCATCCGCCACAACAAACATCGTAAGCCCAAGGCGCTGTACACCGACAACGAAGAAGGTGATGCGGTCATGCTTCGCATGTTCCAGGACGGACGCGAAGAAGCCAACGAAATCGTTGACGAAATCACCGCGGCGGTCGCCGCGGGAACCATCACGCCCGACAAGATCGCCATTTTTGTTCGCATGAACGCGTTGACCCGCGCGTTCGAACAAGCGATGCGGAATCGATCGCTGCCGTATCAAATCATCAACGGCGTCGAATTTTATCAACGCAAAGAAATCAAAGACTTGATTGCCTATTTGCATTTGGTCAACAACCCCCAGCACGACGTCGCGTTGTCGCGAATCATCAACACGCCCACGCGTGGTATCGGCGCCATGACAACTGCCAAGCTACGCGAGGACGCGGACCAAAAAGGCATCTCCATGCTGGAAGCCGCCCGCCATGCCTCCGAAAACCCGAATCTATCCAAACGGGCGGCGACGATGGTTTCCAAGTTTGTCGCGATCTATGACCGCCTTTGCCAGCGAGCCGACCAGCCGCTGGAGGACACGCTGCGGTTCCTGATTGAAGAGATCGGCTACAGCGACTATCTCAATCGCACTGCCGCGCAGGCCGAGGACGCCAACCCGATGGCCAATGTCGACGAATTGATCGCCGGCGCGATGGATTTCGATCGCCAGCACCCCGAGGACGGTTCTCTGGAATTGTTCTTGGAACAGGTGGCGTTGGTCGCCGATACCGATGCACTGGACCCGCAAGCCTCTCGCGTCACACTGATGACCCTGCACGCTTCGAAGGGATTGGAATTTCCCTGGGTTTATGTCGTGGGCGTGGAAGACGATCTTCTGCCGCACGCGCGCAGTAAAGAAACCGAATGGGAGATCGAGGAGGAACGTCGGCTTTTGTTCGTCGGCATGACCCGCGCCGAACAACGCTTGCAATTGACGTGCTGCAAACGCCGTTTGATTCGTGGTGATTTGCGACCGGTCATTCCCAGCCCGTTTTTGTCCGAGCTACCGATCTCCGAAATGCGGCACATCGAACCGGCTGCGGGAACCCAATACTTCGACGATGGGCTGGATGATCCGATCGACCAAAGCGTGCCCGATGAATGGGACCAACCCGCATGGGATGGCGATGGCAATGACACGTCCGGCGTGGCCGAGGCGGCGTCGGTGTTTCTAAACTCAGCGACACAGGTGACACCATCAAGCCGAAAGCAAAACGCGTCCCCACGAAAACGCCCCAGCCTGAGTGGCCTGAAAACGGCCGCCGATTTGATGAACCACGGTAAAACGCCGCTGATCGAATTTCGCGAGGGCGTGAGGGTTCGGCACGATGAATACGGCCACGGCGAAATTCTGTCCGTTTCCGGGCGTGGGATGAAGCGGACCGCCCGAGTCCGATTTGATGCGATCGAAAAGAGTTTTCGCCTTGCCCACACCCACTTGGAAGTGGTCCCGTCCGACGAAGCGGGCGGAACGATTTGAGGCTGCCGGTTAAGTTACACTGCAACGTTTCCTAGCGCGGCGTTGGCCGCCGCCGAACCACCTTTCGTTCACTCGTGATTTAGCCCTTTGCCATGATTCAACGCCGTAGTTTTCTTGCCGCCTCGGCCGCCGCGATCGGAACCGGCATGTTGCCGCCTGCAACCGCCGGTTTGGTCAACGACGAAATTCGCCTCGGGTTCATCAGTTGTGGTGGCCGCGCGAACGAGTTGATGGGCCGTTTTGAAAAGGTGGGCGGCAGCCGAGTGACGGCGATCTGTGATCCCGACGAAGGTCGTTTGGGCCGCGGCGGCCAAAGAAATCCCGGGGCCAAGAAATATGCCGACGCACGCGAACTGGTGCTCGATCCCAATGTCGATGCCGTCGTGGTCGCGACGTGCAACCATTGGCATTGTCTGGGGGCCATCCTGGCGATGGAGAACGGCAAGGATGTGTATGTCGAAAAGCCGCTTTCGCATTCACAGTGGGAAGGACGACAAACCGTTTTGGCCGCGCACAAGCACAACCGAATTTGCCAAATCGGAACGCAGCAACGCAGCGATCCGATGCAGGCGGAAATCAAAGAATTCCTTCACACGAAAAAGACGCTGGGCGAAATCACAGGCGTCCGTGTGAATCGTTTTGGAGTGCGACCTTCGATTGGTAAACGCGACACACCGCTACCGATCGACAAAAACGTCGCCTACGACTTGTGGTTGGGACCGGCCGCCGACGAACCGATTTATCGCAACAAGCTGCATTACGATTGGCATTGGGACTGGAATACCGGCAGCGGCGAAATGGGTAACTGGGGCGTCCATGTGCTGGATGACGTCCGCAATAACGTCTTTCAAGATCAAGTCCGTTTGCCCAAACAAATCTTTGGCGGTGGCGGACGCATCGCGCTCAATGACGCCGGACAAACGCCCAACGTTCACTTTGTGTTTTTCGATACCGGGATGTACCCCGTCACGATTGCCCTATCGAATCTGCCCGGCGAACCGGGGGGCAAAAAATCGCCCAAACATCCCGGCCCCGGCAGCGGGTATATCGTCTCGTGCGAGGGCGGTTACCTCCACGGTTCGCGTGGCCGAGCGACCGCGTTTGATGCCGACGGCAAGAAAATCGCCAGCATGAGCGGCAATGGCAGCGTCAAGCATCAAGCCAACTTCCTGGACGCGGTCCGCTCACGTGACCGATCGATTTTGAATGCCGAAGTCGCCGTCGGAAATGACTCCACCGGCTGGTGCAATTTGGCCAACATCGCCTTCCGCGTCGGTGGCCCCTTCGACCAATCCGTGGCCGCCAAGGTGGACGATCCGATTTGGAAAGAGGTGGTTGGTGAAATGCAAACGCATTTGGAAGCCCACGGATCGTCGATGGATGCGGACGAAATTGTGGGCAGTCCCAGCATGCTGACCATCGACGCCAAGACGGAAACATTCATCGGTGAAAACGCCGATCTTGCCAATGCGTATCTCAAGCGCCAGTACCGCGCGGGCTTTGAAGTCACCGACTACGAAGCCTAGTCACCTCTGTCTAAGTAACGCTTTCTTTCTCAGTAGCACGCCTCTCCGAGGCGTTATCGAGAGTAGCACGCCTCTCTGAGGCGTTATCGAGAGTAGCACGCCTCTCCGAGGCGTTGTTATTCGCCTCGGAGAGGCGAGCTACTGTGGGCTGCTTTTCACCTCTCCGCCTCGAGCGACTCTGACGTCGCTATGCTGCACTTCAATCGCGAAGCGATGGCAGGTTGTAGCCCCGGACGCGAGTCCGGGGACCTGGGACCACAGCGAATCGAAAGTCGCGGAGCGACGGCAGGAATTGGTTGCTGGATGCCGTGCCTTCGGAACTCAAGCGAGTGATTATTAGCCTCGGAGAGGCAGGGCTACTTTGAAACTCACTGACCCGGGATACGTTTTCGATCCCGCCAACCCGGTCGCACATAGCGACTGAGCAACCGGATGATCGCGCCCGCCGTTCGCGGACTCCAGCGGGCACCGGGATCGCTTAGCGAGCCGCCCGCCACACGCATCGCCAATCGCAGCGGCGATGTTTGCCAATCATCAAGCTGCTGGACCAAAAACTGATTCCACGGGCGGCGGCGGCGGCCCAGTCTGCTGGCTGCCGCAAGTCGTGGCGGCAATTCCGATTCCAGGCGTTTTCGCAGTCCGTGGTGTTCCTGTTCAAAATGATTGGCCTGCAACGACTTCTCCTGCTCGACCGACGTTTTGGATGACGGATGGACGCGGAAGCTCGCGCCGACAAAATCGGATCGTTGCACCCGAGCATTGTCGCTCAAATATCGCACCAGCAGGTCCCAATCGAATCCAAACTGAAAGTCCTTGCGAATTCCGCCGCTGGCCAACAATCGTGGCAGGCGAAACCACAGTCCCGGCTGGGCGAACGAATAGCGATCCTCGCGCAGGATCGCCGCCGCATCCAAATTTCGATTTTGCATCACGTACGGCGCCGTGTCTCCGATGACACGCACGTCGCATGTCCACAAATCGGTGTCGTCTCCAGCCTCATCGACCAACTTGGCGACGACACCGGGCATCAAAAAATCATCGCTGTTGATCCAGCAAAACCAACCCTCGTTTGACCCGCCGATGCCCTTGATGATGGCATCGCTTTGACCTTCATCAGGTTCAATGATCAGTTCGTCGATGGATTCGCGATAGTGTTCAAGAATCTCGCGGCTGCCATCGGTGCTGCCGCCATCGACAACGACGTAGCGAAGATGTGGATAGTTTTGCAGCAACACCGACCGCAGGGTCGTTTCCAAAAACGGCGCCTGGTTAAAGCTGGGTGTGACGACCAACACGGGCGGCAGGCCGTCTTGTTCCGCGAGCGGCCGCCCCACCGCCGTGTCGCGGAAATCGATCGCGGCGAAATCCTGCCGCAAACTCGAATCCGATCGCGACGGAGCAATCGGCTCGGGAACCAGCCGGGCAGTCATCCGCTGGGAAGTCGACCGCTGGGCAGTCGTTTGGCGCTCCGGCTCAATCAAGAAACACGTAGGAAGGATTCATCGTCAAATACCACTCCTTCCAATCGTCTTCCGCCGTCAACAACTCCGTCGGCGTGGGCTTGTTGGGCATGTCGAACCCGTCGAACTTTCGACTGATGAATCGCAGTCCATCACGGGCGTAGACGCGTGACGCGGTATCTTTTTCGCCCAGCCCATAGATCAGGTGCGGGACCATATCCAGGCTGTCGCTTTGTCCGATCAAACGCCAAGCGACTCGCCGGGCCTGATAGGAATCGCTGCCTCGGGCCAGCCTTACCAGTCGATCCAGTTGGGCTTTGCGTTCCTTGGGATCGGTGGCGAGCTTCAAGTTGTCGGGAATTGATTTTCCAGCCAGTCCATCCGCACCGTCCTTTTCCAGCATGCCAAGCAAATCATTGACGCTGGTCATCGCCGTTTTTGCTTTGACCGAGCCGCCCTCGATCTTGATGTCGCTGGTGTCGTCGGGCAGCTCCCGGCCGCCGCTCATCGTTCCGCCGCTCATCGCCAGAATGGACTTCTTGGTCGAACGGATCAAAAACAAAATGGCAAACGACGCACCGGTCGAGACCGAATTTTCACTCGAGCCGGTGATGTGGTCTTCCTTGATCGCCTTTTTGATGTACTCGACACCGCCGTTGTACCAATCGGGACTTTTCGGGTCGGGCTTTTCCAGCGCCACTTCGCGGAAGCTGCGATACCGTTCCAGCGTATACAGCTGGTACATCGGATACTTACTTTTCAGCTTTCCGGGGTCGGGTGAATTCGCCGCCAACCAGCCATCACATTCCGCAATCGCCGCCTTCATCCGCTCGGACGGCAATGTTGCACGAACTTTGGGACGGCCGCTGGAATCGCCCAGGTAAACCCGAATGGCCTTGGGGAACCCGGGAACATTGGGATCGTCTTCGTCGCCAAAGGTCGCGCCCCACGATCGTAAAATATCGCCGGCAATCAGCAGCGCACTGCCGCCGGCAACGGCCATCGACGGCGTCACGCCGGCTTGACGAATCTTTTGCCCCGCCGGAGCAATCACGCCCTGGTACGGCCAACCGCCGCCCACATCTTGCACCGACATCAACCAACTGCCCGTGCGTGCGATGCCCTTGTCATCGATACGAATGCCCAAGCGATCCAGTTTCCACAACGCCAACATCGCGTATTGGGTTTGGGAGACGTCCCCGGTGGGTTCCTCGGGGTAGCTGTAGGCGCCGTTGCCAAACTGGATCCGCTTGAACAACGAATTGTATTGCTTCAGCTCGCTGCGATATTCCTCGGCCCCAACCTCGGCCAGCAATAGCGCACAAATCGCCGCCTGATACACCGTCTTGCTTCGGTGCAGCCCGTCATCGGGTTCGCCCAATCGCCGCAGAAACGTCTTCGAAGCCTCGACGCCACGTTGCACCACGGGATGCTGGTCGTCGTAGCGTGTCTTGTAGTGTGCATAGCCCGCCAATGCCAATTCGCCATATCCGCCGGAATACGGATCGTTCAGCGAAAACATGGTCTTGGCACCGACGTTGGCTTCCAAGACGCCAATCAATTGGGAAACCATCGCCTGAACTTCCGGCGATTCCGGTGTGTACTTGGCACCGTGCAAATTTGCCGGGGCGGCAAGGCACGCGATTAAAACCAGCAGCACCGCGGCGAAGCGGATGGACCTACCGGTCCAAGAAACGGGCAAGGGTCGCGAATGCGGAATCACGGTTCGTCTTGAATAAGAGTGGAAAAGGGCGAATCGGCATGCGGGCATGGGAACCTGCCGACAACGTAAAAATACCCCGAAATTCGGAAAACGTCGAATCCCAGACGGCGATCAGGAATGCAATTTGACGTCTTTCACGATGGAAGGCGACAAGCGGCGACATTCCGCACACCCGCGACGGCAATTTTGTCAGGAATAGTCCTTCCGGACCCAACAATCCTTCCGGACCTAATAATCCTTCCGGACGCAAAAATTTTTCTGGAACCGGCGTTCATGACGATGCCGACGTCACGAGCGAATCGATCAATTCGCCATATTGCCGGCCACTGGTCGACAGGTCGCGGGCGGAACCGGAAATGGTGTCGGCGTTCGAATCGGAAAACGATTCGGCCGCCACAAACCAGTCCGCGATCGATTCAAAGTCACCCAGCGGGAACAGCCGGCCCGCCACGGGTTCGTGCAGCAAATCATCCGCCCCGGTGGATGCAAAAGCCGCCACGGGAGTCCCCGATCCGATGGATTCCAGCACGGTGTTTGGACCGTTTTCTTCCAGGTGGGGATACAGCATCACGTCGACCGCGCGAAACAAACGCGGCATGTCCTCCCACGATTGTTTCGGCAGTTGAACCCAGCGATCCTCGGACAATGCTTTTCGCGGCAAATCATCCGGTGGCCGATCGCCAACGATCACCAATCGCCGCTTGCGACGCGGGGACGATGATCTCGATTTCGCGGGATCGGGCGAAGCGGTTGCCACCGCACGATCCACCGACAAAACGTCATTCGCCAACCTGTCATCAATCGCCTTCCACAACGCCCGTGATCCCCGTCGGGGTTCGTCCCAGCCGACAATCAACAGCGCCAACACATCGGATGGCTGCAACCGATGTGTCCCCGGGAATTGTTCGCCAAGCCAGGCACGAGCTTGGTCGCGACCCCGCGGGTGAAACCTTCGCCGGTCAACTCCGTTGGGAATGATCCGCATCGGGAAACGCGACAAGCTGGGATGTTTTTCCAACTTCGCCCGCGCCCACTGGCTTTGTGCGACCAGCGTCAATTCGGATTTCGGCAATCGTCGAAACACGTCATGCTTCCATTGCCAATTTTGTTGGACACGATGTTTTGACGCCGCCGATTCCAGTGGCGGACAATCCCGGCAACCCATGACAAATTGTTCGCACCCATTGGGGCTGTGGCAGCCGCCGGTCGCCAAATGCAAATCGGGGATTCGCCAAATTTTCGGTCGTGTGCGCGTTTGGCGAAAGAACTTCGGCAAGTCAATAAATCGTGCGACCCAGCTGAGCAGAAAGACATCGATCGCGCGGCCGTGTTGATCGAACAGCGCTTCGGGATGGCCGGCCAGCGACGGAGTCCGGCGGTCCGAAAAGATGCTCCAGTGCGACGACCGGTTTGCTTCCGAATTCAGACGAGACTCCCAGGGCGTTTGGATACGCTGAAGCACCCGCGTCGGCAATTGGCTTAGCCCGAACGGACGATCGGGTTCCATGCTCATTCGAGAAATGGACGTCGCGATGTTCTCAGCGGACGCGTCGATTTGCTCGGCGGACGCCGCATTCGGATCCGCCGGGGCGTGCCATCGAGACCGAATTTCGACGGGATACCCGAGTTCCGCCAATTGGTCGGCCAAACATCGCACGGCGGTACCGGCCCCGCCAATACCGTCATAAGTCGTCAAAATCGCGAGGTTTGCTTTTGGAATGAGTCTCTCCGCGGCCGTGATTCATGGATCGCGATGGCTGGGATACTATACAGGGCGATATGCAAGCTTCCGACACCACCGCCGTTCCCGCCACCGCCACAACGCGGGAAGAGCCGCCGGAACTGCGCTACTTTGATGCCGGTGGCGTTGGCACGGTTCAATCACTTTGCGACCTTTGGAACTTTCGTGGCTTGGCATGGACGCTTGCGGTTCGCGATGTCCGCGTGCAATACCGCCAATCGTTGTTGGGCATCAGTTGGGCGCTCGCGCGACCCTTTTTGACGATGCTGGTATTCATCTGGTTGTTCGGAATGATCGGACGTGTGCCGGCTGATCGGCCATCCGACTACGGTTTACTGCTGTTTGCCGGACTGCTGCCGTGGCAGTGGTTTACGTCCTGCGTCAGCGTCGGTTCGAACAGCTTGGTGGCCAACGAACATTTGATAACCAAGGTGTTTTTTCCCCGCTGGATTTTAGTCCTTTCGCCGCTACTGGTCGCGGGTCTCGACTTCATCCTGGGACTGCTGCTACTGGCCGGCATGATGGTTTGGAAAGGGCATCCCGTCGGACTGGAATGTTTGCTCGCGCCGCTATTTGTCTTGCTGGCGGCCGTGTCGGCAATCGCGATGACATCCTGGCTGGCCGCGATGAACGCGCTGTACCGCGACGTGCGTCACGTGGTTCCCTTTGCATTGCAATTGGGCATGTTGGTCAGCCCCGTTGTTTACCAAAGCGACACGATTCTTTCGGCTCGGGTGCAAACAATCGCGTCGATCAACCCGATGGCGACGGCGATCAACGGGTTTCGGTATTGCCTGCTGGGCACGCCCGCGCCGGCGGGTATCGAAATCATCATTTCGGTGATCAGTTGCCTGCTACTGCTTTTATCGGGCGTGTGGTTTTTTGGCAAAGTCGAATCCACCATTGCCGACCGGGTTTAAAGTTTTGACGGATGCCATCACCATCGAAGGTTTGGGGAAATCGTTCCGCTTGGGGACCGATGGCGGTCGATCCGTGCTGCGACGCTTGCTCGGTCGCGACGCTCGCGAAACCTTTTGGGCGATCCGCGACATTGACTTGTCCATCGGCGTCGGCGATGTACTGGGCATCATTGGCCGCAATGGGTCGGGCAAGAGCACGCTGCTGAAGGTGCTGTCTCGGATCACGCGGCCCACCGAAGGGCGTTTTGGCGTCCGTGGCCGAGTGGGAAGTTTGCTCGAAGTGGGCACCGGATTTCACCCCGAATTGACAGGACGCGAAAACATCTTTCTATCCGGTGCATTGCTTGGTTTGGATCCGGCGGCAATACGAAAACAGTTCGACGAAATCGTCGCCTTCGCGGGCACCGAACCGTTCTTGGAAACGCCGGTCAAACGCTATAGCAGTGGCATGCGAGTCCGGTTGGGTTTCGCCGTCGCGGCACACTTGGACCCCGAAATTTTGATCGTCGACGAAGTCCTAGCCGTTGGTGATTTGGCGTTTCAACAAAAGTGTTTGGGGAAAATGGATCATCTCGCACGAGGCGGGCGGACGGTCCTATTGGTCAGCCACCAGTTGGCCAACATCGAGGGCCTGTGCAACAAGGGATTGCTGTTGGACGGCGGGAATGTGGTCCACTTCGGCGATGCTCGCGACAGCGTCGCCAAATATCGGGAAAGCGTTTCGGTGCGTTCGCATGCTGCAATCGCCCAGCGCGAGGATCGCACGGGTAACGGCAAAGTGCGCGTGCATTCCATCGTCGAGATCGACGCGGACCGCAAGATCGACTCGCCTTGCGACGCGGCCCCCGCAGTTTGCACATCGCACGCTTGGGAAGTCGTCTTGGAGGGTCACGACGATTGCGATCATCTGGATTTTGCCCTCATCGTGCACACACAACGGGGCGACCGACTGGTCACGCTGTTTTCACGCTGGGTCGGCACGACACTTCGTCACACCGCACCACAAACTCGCTTTCGCATCCAGGTGGATGACCTACCGCTGGTACCGGGTGAATATCGCATCGACACCTGGCTGACGGTCAACGAACAGGTCGCCGATTACGTCGAGGGTGCGTTGCCACTTCGAATCGCGGAAACGGATCGCCTGGGACACGGCTTCACTCCCGATCCCGTCAAGCACGGACACCTTTGGGTTCCCCACCGATTTATCGTCGAGTCGTAGGATGTGCCGAATTTTGATCGGGACTTTGTACTGCGGCGAAAATGAGTTCGAGCGTTGTTGCGAAGCGATCGAAAATCAAACCCACCGGCGGCACGAACAGTTTGTCATTCGCGATCTGCCCAACAAACAGGCTCATCAAACGCTGTATCGAACGTTTATGGATCGCGCCGACGACTTTGATATGTTTGTCAAAGTCGATGCCGACATGATTCTGTTCTCAAAGCAGAAGCTTGCCGATTTGGTTCGCTATTTCGCGCGGCATGATTATCTGGATGGCATTTCGATTCCGGTTTTGGATGGACTGACGGATCGCTGGATTCATGGGCTGCACGCGTATCGATCCAGCGTCCGATGGCCGCAAGAAACCGACGAAAATGTTTTTGTCGATCGCGTTCCCGTCGCCCCGGAACGCTTTCGTTTGGGCGTGCGTGAATTGGCACCGTTCGCAACCCATTGCGAGGACCCGGCGGACACCGCGGCGATTCATTTTGGGCTGCATCGTGGCAAAAAGGTCCTGGCGGCACTGGAACGCGACGGTCCCGATTCCAGCAATGCGGCGTACTACCTGGACACCTTGCACGCAGCCGAAAAGACGTTTCGTCGTCGCAATCGTCGGGCATCCGTTCTGGCGGTCTTGGGCGGCGAATTAGCGCTTACCGAACACGGCGATTCACTGCACGTGGATTACAGCCACACGCACACCCAGGCCGAATTGGAATCCTGGGCGGCCAAGCCAACCGCTGATATTTGGAACGAAGTCCAGCGACTGCAGTCGGTATCGTCGATCGACCCCGTGACGCGGCGGCGTTTGCTCCGCATGCAAAGACGCCGCCGGTTCTCTGATATGCTGCGTGAGACGTTTCACGATCAACCACTGCGTTTTGCATCGAATTTGAAACGCAAGCTCCGCAAGGGCTGATTGAGTTCATCCGATTCCTTTTTTTTCCATGGCCAGATCACACCATGCATCGTTTGACCGCAACACGACGACAAGCACTGCTCGGGTGCATCACGTTGTGTGTTTTGTTGCTTGGTCATCGCGTTGGTTTAGCCCAATCACCCAGCGACTCATCACGCACGGAAGCTTCGCGGCCCAATGTGTTGATCATCATCGCCGACGACTTGGGATTTTCAGACCTGGGTTGCTACGGCGGTGAAATCGAAACGCCTCACTTGAATGGACTTGCCGCCGCCGGGATTCGGTTCACCCACTTTTACAATACTTCACGATGCTGGCCAACTCGATCGTCGCTGATGACCGGATACTATCCGCAACAAATCCGGCGGGATGGTGTTGCCGGGGCACCGCTAGGCTACGGTGGTGGCGGGAAACGCCCAGCCTGGGCCAAAACGCTTGCCCAACGACTGCAAGCGGTCGGCTATCGAACGTACCATTCGGGAAAATGGCACATCGATGGCGATCCAACCCAGAATGGCTTCGATCGATCCAACCCAACCAGCCGCGGACCCGGCTTCTTTGATCCCGTCAAACGCAAGAATCGCGATCCGGATTTTTATCGAACGATCGCGACCGCCGATCACGCGATTGAATGTTTGCAACAGCACGCGGCAGATTTTTCCCGGCAACCGTTTTTTCAATATGTTGCCTTTCATGCGCCGCACTTTCCGCTGCACGCCCCACCCGAACACATTGCGAAATACCGGGGCAAGTACGCCGATGGCTGGGATGCACTCCGCAAGCGACGGTACGACAAACAGCGTGAAATCGGTTTGAACCTCGCCGAATTGTCTCCGCTTGAGCCGGACGTTGGGCCCCCCTACGCGTTCCCCGAACAACTCCAACAACTGGGGCCCGGCGAAATCAATCGCCCGCTTGCGTGGGCGGATTTGAATGAAGCACAGCAACGGTTTCAAGCGATCAAGATGACCATTCATGCCGCGATGGTGGATCGCATGGACCAGGAGATTGGTCGGATTCTTGATCAACTGCGTGAAATGTCGGCGATGAATGACACGCTGATTTGTTTTTTGTCTGACAACGGGGCCAGTGCGGAAATCATGGTCCGCGGCGACGGGCATGACCCCGACGCCGCGCCGGGTTCCGCTGCGACCTACTTGTGTCTGGGGCCCGGGTTTTCGAGTGCTTGCAACACGCCGTTTCGCCGCCACAAAACATGGGTCCACGAGGGCGGAATTTCGACGCCATTTTTGGTCCATTGGCCCGCCGGTCTAAAGACCAGCGAGCGTGACTGCGATGCCGTTGCCCATGTGATTGACATGGTCCCGACGGTGCTGGACCTGGCCGGTATCGACGCCTCCGAGATTCAACCTTCCCTACCGGGTAGGTCACTGCGACCCATCTTCGAGGGCCAGCCGATGATCGGTCACGATGAATTGTGGTTCGCGCATGAGGGCAACTATGCGCTTCGCCAGGGGAATTGGAAAGTCATTCGATCCAACATAAGCCGGCCTTTTCCGTGGCGGCGTCGCGACGAAGATGCCGCAACTCTGGAGGATCCGAAAACATGGAAGCTGTACAACATGAACGCGGACCGCGCTGAGCAACAGGATCGATCCACCACGCACCCCGCAAAACAACAAGCGATGATTCGCCGCTGGGTGGAGCGACGCGATGAGTATCTGAAAACGTCCAAGACGAATGAAACCAAACATGGACGTCACCAACGGCAGAACGATTGAACCACTCAGAGAAACGCCCTGCATCATCCAATCAGAATTCCATGAGCGAGTTGTTGGTGCACTCGGGAAGAGTCCACCTTTTATGGGTCCCACGTTCTTCGCCCACTGAATTTTTTAATTCACTGAATTTTTTAAACCCCCAAACCTTTTCACTCTCTTGATCGTTCGGTCACAACTTCACTTTCCGCGGGTTGCGCCTCGACGCGGGTTGCGCTTCGAAGAGGCGAGCGACTTCATGGCCCGCTCTGATCGCCAGTTCTGGGCTTGTCGCCTGAATCAGCCGCTCAAGTTCCTTCAGCGACCATTCGACATACAGATGCACGCTGTCATGGGTGATCAAGGTGCTATCGTCAGGCGAAAATGTGAACCAGTCGCCCGTCCGTTCGCTCGGAAGCGTTAACCACGGCCGCTGATCGTCGCCACGACAAAGATGAAGGTGGTCGCGTCCGCGAATGGCAAGCCATCGACCCTGCGGACTTTCGCAAAATTGACTCAACGAATCATCGACGCTCTCAAACGATATCGTTTGCCGCACGACACCCGATTCAAGATCGCAGCGGACGAGATTCCTGGGCGTGAGCAGCCAGAGCGATCGCGAATCATTTGAAAATCGCAACTGCTGGATGCTCCCGCCAACATTCATGGTATGACGCTCGGAACGATTCTTTCGTCGAAACGATTCGACCTGTCGTGGGCCCCGTTGTTGTGCCACCCAGGCTCGATCGAAACTTTCGACAATCGCGTTGATTTCATCGTCGGTGGCTGAGTTGTCGTCCGCTGAGTTATCGTCCGCTGAGTTGACTTTCGCGACGGGGGTCCAGTCCACCGAGTTTCGCGAAACGGTGACGACGCCCGGGCAATCGGATTGCTTGTCGATGAATCGACCAGATGCTCCGGTGTGCTCCAGGAAACATCGATTGGGGACACGAGCTAAGGCATTGGCCAGGTCATCGACCGCGACGCAGCGACCGGATGCG